>CAZHPE010000367.1:0-1505 GCA_964534775.1 uncultured candidatus Brocadiaceae bacterium | reverse complement strand
CCCGTTGACCAGGTCCTGGGAGAAGCTGGCCAAGGCGAACAGGATAGCGATCAAGTTCAACATGATGATGGAGCCGAACCACATCCACTACTTCGCGGGCCGTCGCCGCGAGCTCGTCGACGACGCCGTGGCCCGAGCCGTCCTCCGCCTGCTTCGGGAGCGGACGTCGGCGAGACTGGTAGCGGTCGATTCCTACGGCCGTTCGCAGCCGGGAGTGACCGATGCCAAGCTGAATTACATGCCGCTCCTGGACGAGTTCGAGGTGGGCTACGCCGAGTCGAACCTGCCGCTTGCCACCTACGAAGTCCCTGGCGGCGGGGGGATGTTCAAGCGCTATACCCTCAACGCCTGCTTCCAGGACGCCGACGAGGTGGTGTCGGTGGCCAAGATGAAAAATCACCTCTTCATGGGCATAACCCTGTGTATGAAGAACCTCTTCGGGCTGCCGCCGACGGTGCCGCCGGAAGGCCGGGTGCGGAGCTACTTCCACCACGCTTGCCTACGGGTCGGGTTCACCTTCACTTGCTCCCGACAACCCCACTCCCCACCCGAGTTACTCGCGGACCGCCTCCCGGACCTTTGTCAGGATGTCCGCCTTGAGGGCGTCCGGCAGGCTGTCCCAATTGGCCACGATCTCGGCCAGGTCCTTGGGAAGCCCGTACTCTTCTGGTACTCTTCCTGGGTGTGGAGAACTGTCCTGAAACTGCGTAGATGTGTGCGGGTTATCCTGCGGCTGCTCGTCCTGCGAAGCCCCTACACTCCTGTGCTGTAAGGGTTTTGCAGTGGATTTGTTCGGGTTCTGTGTGGGATCTGTTCGAGGCACCACGGTCCTGTATTCTCAATCTGGCTTGCTGGCTAACCTCTGGCTAACATTCGGCTCCGAAACGCAGGTTTTGCCCCACTTTCACCCGGATTTCGTCCACTGACATCGATGCCATGATGCGTCCGCGAAGCTCCCCGCTCGCCGGGTGCGAGCCAACGCCGTGACCGGGGCGGACGAGACCGCCAGGGCCACCTTTGAGGAGCACCCCCAGGCCCGCTTGGCCGGGGATGGTTCTCTCCCAGGTCGTTGGGCCTGGTCTTCCCACCAGCTCTGGGCTGTCCCCGTCCCATTGACCGCACCACGAGCGGCCCCTGCGCGGCCTGCCTCTCAGCCGCTTGAACCGAACCGCACTTTATTCATAGAGATTATGCCCGACGCAACCGACAGGCTGCAACTCGAAAATACGTGGCTCGACGACGGCCGGCTTTTCGCCCTCTGGCGCCCGCACAGCCGCGCGCTACTGCAACGGACCCGGATTCGTCTGCACCGCGAGTTGCACCGCAGGCTGTATCGTTCGTGCGCCCATCTCAAGGGGCACGGTGGGGCCAAGGGGGCGCATCATCGCAGAGCAGGGCAATCGTAAAAGGACTGCCTGCGTCTTCCGGACGGCGGCAGAGCGGCCGCGGTCAGATCGGGACCAAACGGAAGAATCCGCCCCGTCTGAAGTTAGAACATCCCAACG
>CAZHPE010000366.1:0-1509 GCA_964534775.1 uncultured candidatus Brocadiaceae bacterium | reverse complement strand
GCGTGCGGGGCCCCGAAGTAACGGATGAGACCTACGGCGAGGGCCGTGTTGGTATCGGCGGATTCTACAAGTACCGCATCCGCAACCTACAGATCAACGGCCAACCGGCCGAGCACTGCAAGTGCCGGTTGGACCGGTGCGGGCCATGGCCTGCCGAGGACCTTCGCGGCCGGCCGTGGATCAACCCCGTGCCAGATCTGGGCCTGGGCGACTGGCAACACCCCTGGCAATTGCTCAAGCTCTCGGACGATGAGGTCCTCATGCCCGTTACGATCGGCCGAAACAAATATAGCAACGAACGTTTCACGCCGGAGAATTCCGCCGTCTATTTCTATCACTCACTGGACTGTGGCCGCAGCTGGTCACAGTATGCGGGGCCCGAGCGGCAGGACCGCTTTCCGCCAGGGACACGGTTCGTGCTGGAGCCCGGGGTGATCCGCAGCGTAAGATTCGATGCTGAGCGGAAGCGGTTCGTCCTGCACGATTCCACCGACAAGGGCCTTGCCTGGTCCGAGGGGCGGGCCGGCAAGCTTCTGGGCGACTGGGATCGGGACATCTTCCGCGAGGGAATAGAGAACAGCATATGCGGTTTCACCCGCCTCAACGACGGCACGTTGCTCGCAATGCTGATGCACGCGTACCGGCAGATGTTCGAGGAAGTCCCGGACAACGGGCAGGGCACTTGGGGGACGGGGCTTTACCAGCCCTATTGCACCCGTTCTGAGGACCAGGGGCTTTCGTGGTCCGAGCCCGTGCCGATGGACCACGCGGCAATGCACTACGGCGACGAGCCGGACGGCCCGTGCGGCGACTTCACCGACGAGACGGCGATGGCCCAACTGCCGAGCGGACGGATCGTGGCGCTCTCGCGTCCCTACCGCTCTCCTTTCATGTGGCAGACTCAGTCCGACGACGGCGGGAGGAGTTGGCGCGTGGCCACCCATGCGCCTTTCTCCGCAGCCGGCGGGCCGCAGCTCGTTGCAACGCGCTCAGGGTATCTGGCGCTTGTCGCGCGCGGCCCCGGCCTGGGCCTGCGCTACAGCCTCGACGGCGGAGTGAACTGGGGCCGGGAGACGATGATAGACTACACCACATCTTTCAACGGCAGCGCCATCGAGGTGGAGCCGGATGTGCTCCTGGTTGCCTATCCTCTGGCGATGGACGAAATCCGCCCCGCGCTGCTGCGCACCCAACGGATACGAATAGCGCCCGAGGGCCCGGTGCCGCTGGGCAGCGATTAGGTCGAGAAGCGAACCCATACCAGGAGGCGCAGTAGTGGTGTTTCCGCCACCAACTTAGTCTGCCGCTGCCGAGCGCAGGGCGAGCGCCTGACGCCGCCATCTTACTCCGATCAGGGCCGCGACGAAAGACACCGCAAGAGGCATCCGCAGCGAGGCGACGGCAGTCAGACCCTCGCTCAGGCCTGCCGTCCGATCGAGGGAGGGTCTCAAGTCGGTGCTTCCGTCAGTAACTGTTACAGCGCCAGTGCTGAGCGCGGAATAAGCCCTT
>CAZHPE010000365.1:0-1537 GCA_964534775.1 uncultured candidatus Brocadiaceae bacterium | reverse complement strand
CCTCGATCCCGCACTGCGGATTGGCGTAGTTGTAAATGAGCAGGCCCGCCTCGTGTAGCTGCGCCGCCCATTGCGGGTTCGGTACGCCACCGGTGAGGAAGAGGTTCACCACCTCTTTGACCTGGTTCCACAGTTTCCGCCGCGCCGGGCTCGTCCCCGTCCAAATATCGGCGCTGGCCGCCAGATAAACCTTTGCCCCGATCTGCTTCTGGAGGAACCTCCAAGGCTTTATCATTTTCCTGGTTCGTTCCACGCCGATCTCATCGGGGCCGTAGTTGTAGTACTCGCGATATCCAAAGGACTTCGTCAGTTTTATCACCTCCCCCAGAACGCGGCGGGTCAAGGCGCGGTCCATCTCAGGGCCGGGTCCCCAGAAGCACCCGAAGAAGCGGTCCGTGCTGACGCCCGCGTCCCTGCGTATCTCCAGCGCGCGTTTCATGAGGGCCGTAGGCCCCTTGGCGGAGGGAGGCTGATAGCACAACGGCGCGTCCACGCCGTGGGCAACCATGTTGCGGATCTCCGCCTCGTACTGCTCCTCGGTCTTGGCATTCTCGCCAATAATCGGAACGTTCGATGTCGTTATCTGTCCCCGGTAGAAGATTGACTGCACCACCATGCTGGGCGCCAGTTTGAACGGATGCACCTCGAGGCGCAGCGGCAGAACCGCGTCGGATGATCCCTCGCAGCGGACGGTTATCTTTCCTTCATACGTCCCCGCGGACGCGTTCTCGGGGACGTGCACCGTCACCCAGAACTGTCTCACTTGCCCGACGGGGATATTCACCGGCTGCAGCGTATCCGCGTCGCGAATCAACATTTTGCTCGTCAACCTGGGGTTGTTGCCGGTGATGTCTTCGTAGCGTTTCTTGCCCGTCCTCGGATCGGCCACACGAAGGAGATTCTGTTTCTTCTTGAGATCCACACGCACGAGATTGTCATCGTTGACCAGAAGCTCCGACACCAGGACCTTGCCCGTCACCGTCTGGGCCCCGCCCGGTGTCCAGGTGTCGCCGCCCTGGTACCAACACTTGACGAGCTTGATGTCGATCGCTGCGGCGTCGATCACGCCATCGGCGGATGTCAGGTCCGAACACGTGACGGTCAATCCTTTGATGTTGCGCGAGGGCGTTACCACGAAGGACACGGGCTCGTACTCTCCGGGGCAGGCCGAAAGCGTCAGCTCCCGCGCCGCCGAGCTCGAGACCAGCGACGTCGGAAGTATCCAGTCATTGGTGATCGTCGGCGTCGGCGCCGAACGCACAATGAAGGGCCTGTCGTCCTGGGCGTTCAGCAAGGCGGCGGCTGCGTTGACAGGGACGTTCCCACTGGCAAGCGCTGTCTCTATCCTGTTGTTCAACGCTTCTTCGCGGCTGAGCAGCTCCTGCGGTTCCATCGCATCGATATCGCGGAGAAGCTTATTAATCTCTTTCTGAGCGAGTGTCAGACGCGGCAGGAGGTCTTTCGCTTTCTGACGCGAGGAAGCGCCCAGCGGCTCGAGAAGCTTTTCGATATCATCTGCGGTGCTCGAGAGCGCCTT
>CAZHPE010000364.1:0-1541 GCA_964534775.1 uncultured candidatus Brocadiaceae bacterium | reverse complement strand
GGGAACCCCCTCCAATTCTCTCATAACAACTGGCACAAAAAGCGGGAAGGGGTCACACTATTTCTTTCACGATAAGGAGCTGATGCTGCTCACACATGACGGGTGTCAGAAGATGATTGAGGAACTGAAGGAGTGCGGTCAAAGTCTCACGGACACGTGGGGGGCTTCGACGATCTCTTGGGTGCAACGTCTGGCATGTCCGAAGGGCAGGGCATTGCCGAAATGGATGGCATCATGAAGCTGGCTCCGGGGAGGACTGCGGAGCAGTTGGCAGCGGAGGTAGAACGGGCCTTTGGCAGGTCCCGCCTCAGGACCGATGCGGAGCTAAGGGCTGAGTTTGAGCGAGTCGCTGAGAAGCATGGATTGGAGTTCGACCCCGGTGAAGATGACTCCCAGTGACCAACTTGCTACCCGTACTGCTACCCACCTTGCCCATACACAAAGCACATATGCCATATTCCCCTAACTTCAGAAAGGCTCCAAACGTGCCCATAAGCCCGGAATATGTGGTTTCAAGGCCATATAGAAGGCCCTCACGGTTGTGGGGCCTTCCTCACGAGGTTCCCACGCCCATAGGCGGTCGATGACTATATGGCAGAGATCACGGTTCTAATCCTTGGCGACGTTCACTTCGCATCCCAACCCGGCAGGCGAGCCGAGGTGGATAGCGTGCCCCTTCGGTTCGGGGCGGAACTGGTCGAGCGCGCCATCGTCGACGCGCGCCGGCACAGCAGCTTCGACGCGGTGGCCATGCTGGGAGACGACGGCTGCGCGGCGGGGGCGGCGGCCGACCTTGCGGAGCTGGCTGCCGTCCTGAGGGACTTGGCCGGGGAGGTGCCGCACATCGTCGTTCCCGGCAACCACGACGGCCCGGCCGCCGAAGCCCTGTTCGCGGCATTCGGGGACCGGCCCGGCCTGCACGAGGTGAAGGGCTACCGCTTCTACAGCTTCGCTGACTCGTGGGATGAGAACGACGTGGGCCATCGCTCGGCCGAGGCGATGGGCCGCCTGGCCGAGGAGGCCGCGAGGCCGGCCGCTGGGCCGCTCATCACCCTCCAGCACAACTGCGTCTATCCGCCGATCGACGATGAGTATCCCTACGTGTTCGCCGAGCCGGAACCGATCATTGCGGGCTACAGCCGCGCGGGGGTGCTGCTCTCGCTCAACGGGCACTATCACGCCGGACAGCAGCTGTACGCGGAAGGCGGGGTGCAGTATTACGCTGCCCCCGGCATGCATCGGTCGCCGTTTCGATACGCCCTATGCCGGCTCGACGGGCGGCGCGTGAGCATCGAAGAGCATTGCCTGAAACTCCCGGACAGCCCGCCCCTCTACGACGCCCATTCCCATACGCAGTATGCTTACTGCGGCGCCGGTATCACGGCCTCCGAAGCGATCCTTCGGGCCCGCCTGTTCGGCTTGGCCGGCATCTGCGTGACCGAACACGCGGACCAGCTCTACCTGACGCGCGCTGAGTGCGCATCCGGCCACGTGAACCGCGATCCCGACTACTGGTGCGAACCCCGTTCGGATGAGTCGGA
>CAZHPE010000363.1:0-1541 GCA_964534775.1 uncultured candidatus Brocadiaceae bacterium | reverse complement strand
GGAGCGGAGGCCATAGATGCTGAGTTTTTACTTTAGCGGCGCACCTAACCCGATCAAGATCGCTTTGTTTTTGGAGGAAACCGACCTGCCATACGAGGCGCATCCGGTCGATACGCGCAAAGGTGAACAGCACAAGCCTGAATTTCTGGCCCTCAACCCGAACGCCAAGGTGCCGGTTATCGACGATGACGGAGTTGTCGTCTTCGATAGTAATGCGATCCTGCTATATCTGGGCGAAAAGACCGGCCAGTTCATGCCCGAGAACACGTCGGCTGAGCGTGGACGCCTGCTGTCCTGGCTGATGTTTGTCGCGACCGGTATCGGGCCCTATTCTGGTCAGGCCGTGCACTTCCAACGCCATGCTCCAGAGCAGTTACCTTACGCCATCAACCGCTATCGTTTCGAGGTTGAGCGCCACTACGGCATCGTCAATCGCCACCTTGCGGATAACCCCTACATGCTGGGCGAAGCCTATACGATCGCCGATATGGCACTCTGGGGGTGGGCCCGGTTGCTGCCGTCGGTCCTGGGCGAAGACGCATTGCCTGGGATGACGAACTTGAATCGGCTAGTCGATGAAATCTCCGCCCGCCCCGCCGCGGTCAGGGCCGCGGCGCTGAGCGGTCAGTATGCTTTCAAGACCGAAATGGACGAGGACGCAAAGCGCGCCATGTTCCCCGGCAACTATCGGCCGCCAGCTGAACATTGATTGCTCGGCTGCCTCAGGCAAATCCGCGGGTGTGAAGAAACCCGGCGGATGCTCCCTCATCGGCGACGGCAGGGGGGCCGTATCCCACACCGAGCGAGGTCCGCCTTGGGTCAGGAGTAGACAAAATACCGACCTCGAGGCCTTCGCCAAGCAGCGCATACATGGGGCACTCAGGGTTCAAGGTGTCGGGGGGAGAGGCTTTGACCTCAGACCTCGATATTTACCGCACAGCCAAACTACTCATCGACCAGCACGGCGAGGATGCGCCGACCCATTACTCTTCTAGCCCCGCCTTCTAGCCTCGGAGGCTCCACCTAAAACCAATTTCATCGAGGCGCCGGATGCGGCCTGCGTCGAGCTTGTCTCTCCTAGTGCGCTGTTTGCCCACCCACGTTCCAAGCCGAACTTAGAGCTTGCCACCACGAGCGAGACTGTCCGGCCCATCGCTGTCACACTAGACGCGGCCGAACCCCGGCCCACTCCCACGGAGAGGCCGTCCTTGCGCGCTACGCTGAGATGGATCGGCGAATTACCGGGCACCCTCCGGGGCATAGGGCTCATCGTGCTCGCCGGATTGATGGCCACGGTCATGATGGCCCTGGTCCGCTTGCTCGGGGCCGATCTCCATCCGTTCGAGATCAACTTTTTTCGCATCGTCTTCAGCTTGCTCATGCTCGCGCCCGTGGTCCTGCGCCACGGTTTGCGGCACTTGAGGACCCCACGCCTCGGCCTGCACGCGCTTCGCGGTCTGATCAACGGCTGCGCTCAACTGTCGTTCTTCATGGCGCTCGTCATGATCCCACTCGCCCAAATCTCGGCGCTCAGCTTCACG
>CAZHPE010000362.1:0-1541 GCA_964534775.1 uncultured candidatus Brocadiaceae bacterium | reverse complement strand
TCCTCTTCGTTGCGAATCCGCTCGATGCGCGCGCCGCTGGGTGTGTAATAGCGGGAGACGGTGAGCTTCAGCGCGTCGCCGTGGTCCGGCCTGTCAAGGACGGTCTGCACGCTGCCCTTGCCGAAGGTTCGCTCGCCGACGATGACGGCCCTGCCGTTGTCTTTGAGCGCGCCGGCCACGATTTCAGAGGCGCTGGCGCTGTAACGGTTCACCAGCACGACCAGTGGCGCCCCTCCCGTGGCATCCCCAGACTCGGCAAAGAACACCTGCTCCGCACCCGTGCGCCCGCGCGTGCTCACGATCCTCCCGTCGGACAGAAACATATTTGATATGTGAAGGGACGACTCCAGCAGGCCCCCCGGATTGAACCGGAGGTCCAGGATAAGCGCCCTCATTCCCTTCGCCATCAGATCGTCGACGGCCTTCTTCAGGTCCCCGGCAGCGCGTGCGTGGAAGTGGGCCAAGTACACGTAGCCGATCTTGTTGTCCTCGTCCACAATGCGCGCGCCGCGCACGCCGGCGATCTTGATGATCTCGCGCTTTATGGTGATGTCCTCCACCTTGCCGCTGGGGTTGTGGATGACGGTGATGGTGACCTCGGCGCCGACCTTGCCCCGGAGCTTGTCGACAGCGTCGTGCACGTCCCTGAACTGCGAGACCTCATTGATCTCGCCCGTGGATTCTTCGCGCACCCTAATGATGATGTCCTTCGCCATGACGCCCTCCCGGAATGCAGGCGTGCCAGGCATGGGTTTCTGGACGATGAGGACCTTCGTCATGGGGTCGAAGCGGATCTCGATGCCCAGGCCGCCGAACTCGCCCTCCGTATCCGCCCGGAACTCGCGGAAGCGGCTTGGGGGGATGTAGGTGCTGTACGCGTCGAGGCGGTTCGTTATGCCTTCAAGCGCCCCCTGCAGCAGCGTGTCGGGTTCAACCTCCTCCACGTGGCGCAGCTCGATCTGGCTGACGGCCCACAGCAGCGGCGCGAAGAACTCCGTGCCCCAGTTCTCTTCGGAACGGCCGTCCATGAACCTGGACAGCGGCGCGGAGAATTGCTTCGCCCAACGCTTGCCTTCTGCAGCCGTCACAACGTCGGGTGCAATCAGCACACGTGTCATCAGAAGCCCGACCGTCAGGCCGATCACGAATCCCACTATGATTCCGCGTTTTCGCACGGTTCTCTCCCGCCATGAATGACATGCGGCTCCGATCGGCCCTGTACCGGTTGTAGCGCCCAACTCTGACTATATCAGAGGCCATCCGGCCGATCAAGAGGGGACCTTGCCAAGATGCTGTCAAGAGTTTCGTGTAAAAGGGGTTTTGGCAGGTTGGCGCGTTGTGGGGGCGTATCCATTGGTTCTTCAGGTTCCTCCACATCAGATAGGTGGCCCTTTCCCAACCCGCCTCGCTGGCGAAGACGCCGACTCTCTTGAACTTACGGTTCAGCTCCCTTATGAATCGTTCGATGGGATTGGTCGTCCTGAGGCGCCGCCGGCACTCACGCGGCGCGCGCGGCAAACGGCTGATGGGCAAGCGCGGCG
>CAZHPE010000361.1:0-1547 GCA_964534775.1 uncultured candidatus Brocadiaceae bacterium | reverse complement strand
GCCTCGACAGGCGTTTCTTGCGATATACGTTGAGCACGTCGCCCTTGTTGATGCTGTGTGACAGCCTTCTGTCGACGTAGAAGCTAGCTTCAACCCTAGTGGCTGTCGGGCGCATCGCCGGTGCTGGGATTAATCGCGAGAATGATCGTCGGCGGATCTATTTCGCTTAACACTCCCCAATGCTTGCCGCGAGAGCTCTAGCGGCTGCGCCCAGCGTTGTGGCTGTCGAAGCGATCCGGGTCAACTCGTATCCTCCTTTGGCACTTTCGGTATGGGCGAGACGTCTGAGCTGACCGAGTTCACGACGCCAACATCTCCAAACTGGCCTCCAGTTTCTGCCGGTTTACGGTGTATTTCGCGAGTCGCTGCCGCTCGCGTTCGACCACTTCTCGCGGGGCCTTCTCCAGGAAGCCCTTGTTGCCGAGCTTCTTCTCCAGAGCCGCGCACAAGGAGCGGAACTTGTCGGTTTCTTTGCCAAGTCGCGCCCTTTCCGCTGCCACGTCGATGACACCGTCTAGGCGGACGTAGATTTCCAGGTCTCCGACCACGGCACAGCCCGTTAACGGGGGCTGGCGCAGTCGCACACCGACGTCGACCTCTTCCGCGGAGGCGAGGATCTCGACGTAGGGCACGGCAGACAACAGTGCCCGTGCCCTCTCCTGATCGGCGGCGGAGATGGCGACTTTCACCTTCTTCCCGGGTGGGACACCGAGTTCGCTCCGCACAGTTCGCGCCGCCGTAACCACCTCCTTGACGAGCGCCATTTCCGCTTCAGCCGACTCGTCTATCACGCCAGGGTCCGCCACGGGCCAGGGCGCCACCATGATACTTTCCGCCCCCCTCCCCCCTTCAGCGAACCGCGGCAACGACAGCCAGAGACTCTCGGTGATAAAGGGCATGATGGGATGCATCAGTCGCAACGCCTGTTCAAGAACCTCCACAAGCACGGCCTGCGCCACTTGGCGGCTGTCCCCGCCGCGCTCGTACAGGCGAGGCTTGGCCAGCTCCAGATACCAGTCGCAGTAATCTCCCCACAGGAAATTGTAGAGCGCCCGGGCCACGTCGCCAAAGCGGTAGCTATCCTGGTGCGCGTCGACAGCTCGAATGGTGTTGGCCAGACAACTGCGAATCCAGCGGTCGGCGAGCTCGTCGCTGGCCACGGGGCGCTCGCATGGCTGGTAACCATCCATATTCATGAGCACGAAACGGGCGGCATTCCACAGCTTGTTGCAGAAGTTCTGACCCGCTCTGGCGCTCAGGGAAGAGGTGACCTGGTTGTCGGCAACATCGGCATCGAAACGCAGATCTTGAGCCGCACCCGCCTGATGGAGCAGGCTGTACCTGGTAGCGTCGGCCCCGTACAGACGCAGGAGATCCAGGGGGTTGAGACCGGTACCCAGGCTCTTGCTCATCCGCCTGCCATCTTTGGTCAGGACCGTTGGGTGCACGAGTACGGTCTTGAAGGGGATCTCCTCGACAAACTCCAGGGCCGTCATCGCCATGCGCAGAACCCACAAATACAGTATGTCTCGCGCCGTGATCATCAG
>CAZHPE010000360.1:0-1549 GCA_964534775.1 uncultured candidatus Brocadiaceae bacterium | reverse complement strand
CCACCACGGCCCCGCTCGCCGTTGCCGTCAGCGACGGACAGTAGCCGGGGAACGGCCCGATGGCGGAGGGCTCCCATGTGCGGCCGCCGTCCATCGACTGCCGCTTCCACATGTAAGGGTCCTTCCCCGGGCGGCAGATACCCATCACGACGTTCTCGCGGACCTCGGCAAAGCGCGTTTCGCCGCCGGTGCCCGCCAGGGCGGCCTCGAAGGTACCCGTCGGGATGGGTTCGCCGGGGCGCCTGTTGCTTGAGTCGCAACGCACGGGTGCCGACCACGTCCGTCCGTCGTCCTCGCTGCGCATTGCGAAAGACGTCCCGACCGTGAGAAACTCATCACCTGCGTCGGGAGGCTTCTCCCAGAAAGCATCCAGAACCAGCAGGAGGCTCCCATCGTGCAGCCGCACGATCGTCGTCGGCCCCGGCGCGCTCCAGCCTCTTAGCAACTCGCCGCCCATCTTGACCTCTTTGGGGCCCCCCCAGTGCCGCCCCTCGTCCCTCGATTCGTAGGAGTAAAGGGTCCACGGGTATCCGATTCCGTGTGGTGGCGCGTTAGGGTATACGCAGACCCAGGTTCCGTCCTGACGCACGAAGTTGGGGTACAGGCCGATCTGGAGCGTGGCAGGCTCCGGCGCGGCCCAAGTCCGTCCCGCGTCGCCCGAGCGCAGGTAGACGGCGCGCCTGACCTCCCCCCGGGCGGGGTTGCCAATGCCCAGGCTCAGAAGGAGATTGCCAGATCCCCCGTCGAGGATGCTTGCATAGCCCTGGCATGTGCCCGGGTCGATCACGGGGCAGGGGCTGATCCAGTGCTGAGGCGGCGCCACGAGGCCGGGCCAGTCGGCTGGCGCGACCGGAGTTCCGTCCACTTCCAGATCATCGAACTGAAACGTCTTCGAGAACGTGATGCAGCCAACGCCCAGCCGGCCTGATGCGTAGGTATCGTCCTCCACGTCGGCGACGAGTATATCCTCGATCCAGGCGCGTAGGCGCGGGCCTTTGGCCTCGACCCAGGCCTCGTACCAACTCCCCCACTTCGCGCAGAGCCCCGGCACCAGGCCGAAGTTCAAATAGCGCTGGAGTGGAGTGCCGTCAGCAATGACCATGCCCGCCCAGAAGTGCCGCGCGCGGACCTGCTGGCCGCACCACGGGACGTCGAGGGCGTAGAAACGCCGGCTGTCCTGCATGCGAAACAGGAGTCGTGCCGCTCCGGAACCCCAGTAGTCGGGGGAGCGGAAGCGAAAGCGCGCGGTGAAGTCCCCGTACGCCTCATCGCTCCTCACCGCCAAGCACTCCACTTCCGGGCTGTCCAGCCACGGGAACTCCCCCTCCCGCACCTCGGGCGGAATCAGCTCCCCGTCGGGGCCATCCGTCCACTTGCTGCCCATGAACGTCCATCCCTGTCCGTCGCCAATCTTAAGACTCGTCATGATGACTCCGTTTCCCGATAGACACTCCAACTTCGCTGATCAAGCGGTGCCCAGCGGCACTGGGCCGGCGGGCGTGATGCGAATGCGCTGCGTGCGCATCAAGGCGGGGCGTATCTCATCCAT
>CAZHPE010000359.1:0-1552 GCA_964534775.1 uncultured candidatus Brocadiaceae bacterium | reverse complement strand
CTCCGTCTGTCCGCGCGGCGAGGCGTCGTGTCGCAGGTCGCTCTCCGTCAGCCGAGCTGCCAGATAATCCACGACGGTGCGCACCGAGACGATGTGCCGCGGCTTCTCGTCGTCATCCACGAGCGGGATGTGCCGGTACCCGCCCAGGTGCATCTGGTGCAGGGCGAAGACGATGCTGTCGTCCTGATGGAGAACGGTGGGACGCGGCGTCATGAACTCCGACACCGCGCGATCCGCGGCCGCGCTTGGCAGCGGCGCGAGCTTCTGGAGGACGTCCCGCTCGGTGAATATCCCCAGGAGATAACCGTCCTCGTCCACCACGAGCACGCAGCCGGCACCCTTCTCCTTCAGCCGGTCGATGGCCTCGCGCGCCGGGGCGTGCGGCCCGACAACCAGCGGTTGGCGCACGTTGAGTTCAGTGATCGGCAGCTGTAGTTTTTCGGCGTCCATGGCGCGTGTTCCCCCTCGCGGACGCGCCAGAGAACAGCCGGCGAATCCTCACTGTATTATGTGCGGCCCGCGGTCGGGCTTTCAAGCGTCCAGGAGTTCGTCGATGCGCACCCGGCGACCTTCCTTCGCGCTTTCCACGGCAGCGAACACCATCGCCAGCGACTTGATGTTGTCCCGACTGCTGCACTCGGGCTCGCGGCCCTCTGAGATCGCGCTCACGAATTCCGCCAGCAGGGCGTCCTGGCCGTTGGCGACATCGTCCAGAGGGAGTTGCTCGCGCCCCTGCTTCTCGGCGGGGCCCACGGCGGTCCAGAAGATGTCGTCGTCTTCCCATGTCATCGACCCGCCGGCGCCCTCGACGCGCCAGTCGCCGTTCCAGGTGGTCGTCTTCCCGACGCTGCTGCCCAGCGAGTGGTGGATCACCTTGACGCCACCCTCGAATTCGAAGATGGCGCAATGACCCGCGTCGCCCGCGTGCCACCCCCACGAGGGGTTCCACGTCTCGGCGTACACGCTCACGGGCTCGAGGTCGAGCACGTAGCGCAGCAAGTCGAAATGGTGAATCCCCATGTCTGTGATGAGCGGGTAAGGCATCGTGACGTAGTGCGTGCCCGGCGCGTGCGCCCAGGGGCGGTAGAAGCCCACGGCGACGTGCTTGATCTCCCCGACGATCTTCTCCTGGAGGAGTCTGTGCGCCGTGCGCGGCACCGCCCCGAAACGGTAGTTCTGCGTGATGACGTGCGTCAGCCCAGCGCGCTCCGAGGCGGCCAGCATCCGTTGCGCGGCCTCGAACGTGTCGCTCAGCGGCTTCTCGCCTATGAGATGCAGACCCGCGTCGAACGCCGCGTTCGCCACGGCCTCGTGCGCGGCCGGGGGCGTGATGTCGAGCGCGAACTCGGCATCGACGGCCGCGGCCGCGGCGCCCAGCGACTCGAACACCGCGTCTGCCGGGATCTCCCACTGCTCAATGGCTTGCGCGCGGCGCTCCGGGGAGACCTCAACGTAACCCACCAGTTCGGCCTGGTCGCTGCGCCGGCAGACCTGCAACCAGCTACGCGCTCTTCCGCCGAGACCTACGAGTATCCCGCGCATGGTCCGTTCC
>CAZHPE010000358.1:0-1570 GCA_964534775.1 uncultured candidatus Brocadiaceae bacterium | reverse complement strand
GAAGGCCGGAATATCGATCCCGACGGGGCAGCCGTCAACGCATTTGGGTTTCTTGCACTGGAGACATCGGCGGGCCTCCATCATTGCCTGTTCGGGCGAGAGGCCCTGCGGCACCTCGTCGAAGTTGCGGACGCGCGCCTCGGCAGGCTGCTCGGGCATGGGCTGGCGGGGGATTTCGACAGCATTCTGGGCCCTGCGCCCGGCCTCGAGCATGGCCTCCTGGAACTCGGTGTGGCGCAGGTCGCAGCCGTGTGGAGTCTCGTAGCGCGGCAGGGAGCGCGTTTCGGGGCCGGCATCGTACTGTTTCAGGCGCGCGGTCAGCTCCTTGAAATCCACCTCGTGGCCGTCGAACTCGGGCCCGTCCACGCAGGCGAACCTCGTCTGCCCGCCGACGCTCACGCGGCACCCCCCGCACATGCCCGTACCATCGAGCATGATGGGATTAAGGCTCACGACGGTCCTGATGCCATGCGGGCGAGCAACTTCGCTTATGGCGGCCATCATCGGGACCGGTCCCACCGCGTAGACCGCGTCGATCGGGCGCCCGTCGTCGATAAGGCTCTGAAGCAGGTCCGTTGGGAATCCGTGATGGCCCCGCGAGCCGTCGTCGGTTGCGACGAGCAACTCATCGCAGGCGCGACGCAACTCGTCCTCGAGCATGAGCAGGTCCGCTCGGCGCGCGCTGATTATGGACGTGATACGGCGCGCAACGCCCTGCAGCGCGTGCGCGATGGGCCAGACCAGCGCGATCCCCAGCCCCCCGCCGACGCACACGGCGTGCTCGCGCTCCTGAAGTTCAGTGGGCCGGCCGAGTGGACCCACTATGTCCTGAACGCAATCCCCGCGTTGCATCTCCGCCAGCCGCTGCGTGCTCAACCCCACGGCCTGAAACACGATGCTTATCGAGAGCGCCCTTGGGTCCGCCTCGGCGATGGTGAGCGGGATGCGCTCGCCTTCGGGCGAGACGCGAACGATGACGAACTGCCCCGGCCGGCGCTTCTGCGCGATGCGCGGCGCGCGGATCTCCAGCAGGAAGACGTCCGAAGCGAGCTTTCGCTTTCGAAGGATCTCGTGCACTTCTGCCTTACCTCCGCCGGCTCTCCCGGGCCTTGTGCAAAACACATCCACTGTCCGGATCGGCTTGCGGGACGGGAGACGGCGTGGGGCGGCCGGAGTGCATGGGGGATGACTCTACTGGCAGCCAACGCTGGAGCCCGTTTCCTTGCGGAACATCTCCAGCAGCCGAAGGGTGATCTTGCCCGGATTGCCGTCGCCGATGTCGCGGCTGTCGATGCGCACGACCGGGATGATCTCGGCGGCCGTGCCCGTCAGAAAGCACTCTTCGGCCACGTACAGGTCGAAGCGCGTAAGTTGCTGCTCGCGCACCGGCAGGCCCGCCTCCGCGCCCAGTTCCATCACTACCGCGCGGGTTATACCCTCCAGGATTCCCGCTTCGGGAGGGGGCGTGACCAGCGCGCCCCGGTAGACGATGAAAATATTGTCCCCGGTGCACTCAGCCACGTAGCCCTGACTATTGAGCATGATCGCCTCGATAACACCGGCCTGCTGC
>CAZHPE010000357.1:0-1578 GCA_964534775.1 uncultured candidatus Brocadiaceae bacterium | reverse complement strand
CGGCGGCGTTCCGGGTGCGGTCCAGATAGTCGCGCCCCTCCGCGTCCAGGGCATCGGCGTATTTGCTTTGCAGTCTGTCGCTGAAGGACTGCACCTTGCGCAGCGGCTCCTGAAGGTCGTGGGACGCGATGTAGGCGAAGCTCTCGAGCTCCGCGTTCACCGCGGCCAGCTTCTCCTGCGCCTGCTTTTGGGCGGTGATGTCGATCACGGCGCTTTGCAGCGCCGGCTCGCCCTCCCAGTCGACGACCGTGACCAGGTTCCACAGCCAGGCCGTGGTGCCGTCGGGACGCACGGCCTCGAACTCATAGCCCGATGGGACCGGCTCTCCGCGCAAGCGGGCGTCCCGGTAGCCGCGCATCATGTCCCGCGACTCGGGCGTCATGGTCGGTTCCATGGAGCCGAGCGCCATCAGATCATCCGGCCGGGCGAAGCCGTAGATCCGCGCGGCGGCCTCGTTCACGTACAGCGGCTTCCAGGCCCGATCCAGAATCAGGATGCCCTGGATCGAGCCCTCGAACAGATTGCGGAATTTGGCCTCGCTGGCCCTGAGTGCGCTCTCGGCCGCCTTTCGGGCGCTGATGTCGCGGCAGATGCCGACGAACTCGTGCGCATCGCCCCGGCGGACCTCGCTGACCGCCAGCTCCATGGCGAACGTCGTGCCGTCCGCGCGCAGGCCCGTGAGCTCTCGGCCGATACCGATGATCTTGGCGTCGCCGGTGCGCAAGTACGACCCGAGGTAGCCGTCATGCTCTTCCCGATAGGGTGCCGGCATGAGGAACTTCACGTTGCGGCCGATGGCGTCCTCGGCCAAATGGCCGAAGATCGCGGCGGCGGCGGGGTTGAACGACCCGATGATGCCGTCAGAATCGATGGTGATGATGCCGTCCACGGCATTGTCCACCACCGCCCGGATGTGATCCCCCCGCTCCTCCGCCCGCCGGTAGATCGCCAGCATGCTGACCAGCAGGCCCGTGAGGACGCAGAGATAGCTCACCTTCTTGAGCAGGTGCGCCGCGTCGAACTCCATGTCGAACAGGCGGCCCGAGAAGGACATGAAGGCGGCCTGCCCCACCAGGCCCGCGATCAGCGCCAGCACCAGCCAATGCTCGAACGGGTCGCGCCGCCAGTCGCCCTTGCGCAAGTAGCCCACCAGCGCCACCAGGAACAGAAGCGCAGGTCCGAATTCCTCCGGCCGGTGGAAGAGAAGCTCCGGATAGTAGGCGCGCGGCAGCGGCAGAAACGCGAAGAAGAGGAAGCTGGCCAGGGTGAGCAGTCCGGCGCCGAGGTAGACGGCGCGCTCGCCGATGCGCCCCGCACCGCCCAGGCGCCGCTCGCGCGTCCAGGCCAGCCAGCTCGAGGCCAGCATCAGGGACAGGAACAGGCGCGAGGCGATCCAGCTCCACGGGATCAGGGACGGCAGGTCGGACGGCATGAAAGGCTTGAAATAGGCGGACGTGACCACCGCGTGGAAGCCGTCGAGAAAAGCCGTCCCCAGGAAGCCCACTCCGATAAAGAGACAAAGTGTTGTTTCGCCTGCTGTAAAAACGCACCAACGCCATCGCCCCGACGATCAGCGCC
>CAZHPE010000356.1:0-1601 GCA_964534775.1 uncultured candidatus Brocadiaceae bacterium | reverse complement strand
GTTGCGGTTCGGTTGGGCATGCCGCGGTGCCAGAGGCGGATGTCGCGGATGAGCACGCTGCCAGCGGGTACGCTCGGCTGCAGAGGGTTGATCCCGGCACGGAGGTGGGCTTGCGCCTCGGGAGTGAGCTTGATGTCACCATCCCCCATCGCGCGTGTCGTGTCGAGATGGGTGCCGGGCCAGAGCTCGGTACTGCCGTTTTCGGGCGTGGCGTCGACGACCGGGACATTAACGACCAAGCCATATGCCGGAGTCGCCGAGTCAAGATCGGGCCACAGCTGGCCCCCATCGACGTGGAGAGGTTGCCGGGTTGTGTTGGGCAGGCAGGTGTTGCCGCTGTAGAAGGCGTTCTTGACACCCTCCCCGAGTACCTCCCTGGTGATTTCGACGACGAAATCGTTGACGAGCACGTCGCTGAAGAGGTATGGTGGAAAGGGGGGCGGGTCCTGTTGCAGGTGTCCGTCATTGAACTGGTAAGGGACCTCGTCGAGGGCCAGGACTTCCGCCACATCGGCGAGCATGCGCTCGCGCAGGGCCTCGATATGGGCGGGATCGACGGCCTGGTGAAGGATCACGAAACCATCCTCGCGCACAGCGCGCACAGCTTCCACGACATGCGTTCGCTTCAGTTCGTGGAGGTTCCGCTCCCCCGTACTGATTTCGAACTCGGTCACGGTGTCATCATCACAGAGCGACACAGGCTTCGACGGCGAGCCAGAAGAGCTTCGCCCGTGCCGGAGACTTCTGTCCAAAGCTGCGTGGATCCCATTCGCTACCGCCGATGTCGTCTCCGCCGGAAAGGAGCTGGGCGAGTTCTACACACCTGAACTGCGCCACGGGTGCAAAAAAATTAGCTTCGCTTCGCAGAAACAGCTCTCGGATCTGCACTATACCAAACATTCCCGAGAACGATCTTTATCATATTACAGATCCTGAGTCCATTCTGCGCGCTGCCCGCAAGCCCGCGGTATTCCCCGCGGGTTATCGCGTAGGCAGTGAAAAGACCCCAAGCAACTGTACCCCGTGTATACGCACAATGTCAATCGCTTGTGGTGCCGTCGGACAGTGTCTCCAGCGCCGCATCTATCATCGCCTCGCCGGCGTGCGGCTCGATGTGCATGGTCTCGCCCCAACTCGCCCCGTAACCGCCTTCGCGGTTGGCTTGTTGGGTGGGGAAGTAGCCGGCGTAACCGTTGGTGTAGCCCAACATGAAGGTATGGGCCACGGGGGAGCGGGCTTTGAGGTCTAGCTGCAGTCCGACGAAGGGTTCGCCGGGTAAGGCGACAAAGGCGAGGTCGCGACCGACGCGCAGCACACCGTAGCGCAGCTCCTGCACCTTGTCTTGCTTTTTGAAGCGGCCGAAGGTCTGCCGCAACTCACGCCATCTCAGCGAAGGTTGAGCTTCCAGGGCGCCATCCTTTCCCGCCACATAGGGGCCCATCGCGCAGAAGAGATTCGCGATACTCCGCCCCAGTTCTTCGCCCTGGCTCCGGACCGGAGCAAAGTCTTCCTGCACGTCGATATAAGGGTCGAGGTCGCCACAGCCGCCCTGGAGAAAAAAGGGCATGACGCCGGGGAATTGTCCCACGAGATAGTCCATC
>CAZHPE010000355.1:0-1614 GCA_964534775.1 uncultured candidatus Brocadiaceae bacterium | reverse complement strand
ACGGCGTTGCCAGCCAGCCGGCAACACTCCTGAGCCGCTGGCTGCCTGCGTGACCTGTGGACGGGGATCAGGTGGAGGGGATGCACGCTGACAGCGACTGACAGAGAGAAGCGGCCAAAGTGCAGGTCTGCCTGGCAGGCGCGGGGCTGAGCATCTGATTCTTCGCCCGACGTGACCGGAGAGGGATGTCAGAGCCTTCTCTGTGACGATGCGGGATTCCTCCTACTGGGTCCGGGGGATAGGAGTGAGTTTCGACGTCCTGAAGGATCTTGTCGCCTCCGCCGTGGTCACGGGCACGTGAAATGCCCCCGCTTCGCGTGCCAGTTGCTGGCAGTGTATCCTCCTGCGTGGAGCATCCCGCCAGACTGCCGGGATCGTCGACTTTCCGTTACTGCGCTCTGGCTCCCTCATCCAGCTTCTCCACTCGCACCCGGAAGAGCTTAAGCTCTCCAATTGCCACCTCCTCTTCGAAGGCCCCGGGGTAGGCACGCAGCATATCGCCGCCCGGCAACGCACGTTCCCGCGTTCGCGGATCGCAAACAACATAGTCCACCTGCTTCTCGCTGAGATGCCGAGCCAGCCGGTCGGTGTCCGTCCACTTCCCGACCAGCTTCAGGCCATGCGTCTTCAGCCGTGAGAAGTAGTGAAGAAACCAGCTCTCGCGTGCCAGGACCACTTCGTCGGGGCGGGCGTGTTCCTTGAGCCAATCGGCCAGCCGGAAGTAATCGACCAGGCGTCCTTCGTTGGCCACGCGGTAGTAGTCCGGCGAGCGCGCCTCGTAGATGATCTTGCCTGTTCTGCCGATGTTGGCAGCCACGATCAATCCAAGTAGAACATACGCCACCTGCAAGAGCCGGCGGGCGGAGACAGGTGTCCGTCGCCGCACCAGCCAGTTCGCGATTGCGCCCACACCCAGGACGAGCCAGTAGGCCAGAAGGGGCAGCAATGGCAATAGATAGCGCCGATTCGGGCCAACCAGCAAAAGGGCCAGGAGGTACACAAGGGCGTACACGAGTGCTACCACGTCTCCCCGTCGGACCGAGCAGCCAAGTCCCACCAATATGGGCACAAGCAGGGGGATTCCCGCCGCGCGGCCGAGGTGCTTGCCGAGGATCACGTCCGCGAGGGCCGAGGGATAATCCGGCAGCACCTTGAGGGCCCAAGCAAGGCGCTCCGTGGGACTTCGTCCGCGCAGAAAGATCGTGAGGTAGTCCCAGCCTTCCGCGTCTCTCACCAGGACGCACCGGCACACCCACGCCCCGAGGACTACGATGAACGGGGCAAGCAGGACGACCGTCTTGCCCAGCAGCGTGCGCCAGCGTTCCGTCCCGTCGCGCTTCAGCCAGAGCCCGGCGAGCAGTCCCATCAGGACCGCCGGGCCGAGCGGGCGCACCAGCGAGGCCGCGCAGGCCGCGCCTCCCGCCGCGATGCACCAGAGCCAACCCGCACGCCCGCCCGCGCGCAACATGCGCGCTCCGCAGTAGAGGCCGGCGAGAGTGAGGAAAGTGAACGGCACGTCCGTTGTCACGTATGCGGAGTAGTGATAAAGCGAGCGAGAGAGGCCGAACAGGAGAACGCATGCGACTACTTGCCGCGGTGAGAGCGTAAGCTCTC
>CAZHPE010000354.1:0-1618 GCA_964534775.1 uncultured candidatus Brocadiaceae bacterium | reverse complement strand
AAGGCGCTCTCGAGCACCGCAGATGATATCGAAAAGCTTCTCGAGCCGCTGGGCGATTCCTCGAGTCAGAAAGCGAAAGACCTCCTGCGACGTCTGACACTCGCTCAGAAAGAGATTAATAAGCTTCTCCGCGATATCGACGCGCTGAAACCGCAGGAGGTGCTCGACCGCGAAGAGGCGCTGAACGAAAAGATAGAGGCGGCGCTTGCCAATGCGAATGTCCCTGCCAACGCAGCCGGCGCCTTGCTGAACGCTCAGGACGACAGGCCCTTCATTCTGCGGCTGGCGCCGACGATCACCAATGACTGGATCCTTCCGACGTCGCCGAGACCGAAAACGGCGCCGCGGGAGCTGGCGCTTTCGGCGTGCCCCGGAGAGTACGAGCCCGTGTCCTTCGTGGTGACGCCGTCGCGCGACATCAAAGGATTGACCGTCGCCTGTTCGGACCTGACGTCCACTGTCGGCGCGATCGATGCCGAAGCGATCGACATCAAGCTCGTCAAGTGCTGGTACCAGGGTTTCGGCGAGCCCTGGACGCCCTGGGGCGCCCAGGTGGTCAGGGGCAGGGTGCTGCTGTCGGAGCTTCTCGTGAACGATGATGACCTGGTGCGCGTGGACCTCGAGAAGAAGCAGAATCTCCTTCGTGTGGCCGACCCGAAGACGGGCGAGGAGCGCTACGAGGACGCCACGGGCAACAACGCTGAGTTGACGAGGGAACTGATGATTCGCGATGCGGATACGTTGCAGCCGGTGAATATCCCTGCCGGGCAGGTGAGGCAGTTCTGGGTGACCGTGCACGTCCCCGACGACGCATCTGCGGGGACGTATGAAGGAAAGCTGACCGTCCGCTGCGAGGGATCGTCCGATGCGGTCCTGCCGGTGCGCCTCGAGGTGCATCCGTTCAAGCTGGCGCGCAGCGCCGTGGTGCACTCGATCTACTACCGGGGGAAGCTTTCGGGATCGGACGTTCCACTGATTAACGACAATGCAAAGACCGAAGAGCAGTACGAGGCGGAGATCCGCAACATGGTTGCCCACGGCGTGGATGCGCCGCTGTGCTATCAGCCCACCGGCGATGGGGAGGATCCGGCCGCTATGGATCTCATGAGACGCGCGCTGGAGATACGCAGGGACGCGGGCGTCAGCACGGACCGCTTCTTCGGGTGCTTCTGGGGATACGGCCCTGAGGACGACCCCGACCAGACCCGCCGCGTTCTGGGGGAGGTGATAGAACTGACGAAGTCCTTCGGATATCGCGAGTACTATAATTACGGCCCCGACGAGCCCGGTGTGGAACAAACCCGGCAGCAGATTGAGCCGTGGCGGTTCCTCCGGGAGGAGATCGGGGCAAAGGTCTATCTGGCGGTCAGCCCGGGGGTATGGGAGTCCAAAAGCCCCGATCGCCGGAAACTGTGGAACCAGTTCAAAGAGGTGGTAAACCTCTTTGTAGCCGGGGGCGTGCCGAACCCGAAATGGGCCGAACGCCTTCACGAGGCGGGCCTGCTCATTTTCAACTACGCCAATCCGCAATGCGGAATCGAGGAGCCGCTGACCTATCGGCGCAACTGCGGCCTGCTGCTCTGGAAGACCGGCTACGACGGGGTGGGGAACTACGCCT
>CAZHPE010000353.1:890-1646 GCA_964534775.1 uncultured candidatus Brocadiaceae bacterium | reverse complement strand
AGATTGAGGTTGTGCGCGAGCAGGCTAAGAAGGCCGGCGCGCAACAGGTCGTAGTCAGCGATGTGTGGGCCAAAGGCGGCAAAGGCGGCATCGACGTGGCCGAGGCGCTCGTGGAGGCGTGCGAAAAGAAGAACGCCTTCAAGCTCCTCTATCCCGATGAGATGCCGATCAAAGAAAAGATCGAAACCATCGCCAAGACGATCTACGGCGCCGACAGCGTGGAGTTCGCCCCGGTGGCCGAGCGGAAGATGAATCTCTTCACCAAACGGGGCTGGAACAAGCTCCCCATCTGCATGGCCAAGACGCACCTGTCGCTCTCGCACGACCCCACGCTCAAGGGCGGCCCGACGGGCTACGTGTTCCCAGTGCGCGACATTCGTCCGTCGCTGGGCGCGGGGTTCTTGTATCCGCTCTGCGGCGATATGCGGACCATCCCAGGGCTGCCGAGCCATCCGGCGGGAGAGAAGGTGGATATCGATGCGGAAGGGAAGGTCGTCGGGCTGTTCTGAAGCCCCGCCACAAAAAAGCGCAGGGGCACGGGGACACCGTGCCCCTGCATCGTTCCTCGGCTCGTCAGGCGACCGTTTCGTACCCGGCGTTCCGCAAGACGGAGCTGGCGGTAACGCACGCGGGGGAATCGGCCGGCAGCTCCAGGAGGGACCGGCCCTCAGAATCGTACCGCTCCACCGCCGGATCGTTATCGATCCTGCCGACGTACGTGGCGCCGGGAATCTCTCCCAGTCTCGCCTCCTCGCC
>CAZHPE010000353.1:0-867 GCA_964534775.1 uncultured candidatus Brocadiaceae bacterium | reverse complement strand
AACTTGAAGCCGATCTCGCCCGCTAGGTCCCTGAATATCTCCGTGTTGCGCATGGACTTGGCCGAACTATCGACCACGGCAAAGACATCGTCCGCTTCGTTGGCCACGCGGCGGTTTAGGTGCTCCAGGCCGGCTGGCGAGTCCAAAATCGTGAAGGTATAGCTGCCCGCCATCCCTGGGATCAGAGCGTGCAGGATGTCGTTCGGCGCGCAGTAGCATCCCTGGGTCCATTTCACCCCAAGCGTTATCAGGTCGAACTCAGCCGACTCGTAGAGGCAGGAGGCGTTCAGCAGGTACTCGACCTTTGCCGGCAGCGGGAGGCTCGCCAGGTCCGCTTCGGTCTTGCCTTCGCGGATGTTGAGCAGGATGTCGGAAATGGTCTGGATTTCGTTTGCCTGAAGGTCCACGCCCAGCATGTTGCCGAGGCACTGGTCGGGGTCGAGGTCGATGAGGAGCTTGGGCGATGTGAGAAACCGGCAAGCCAGCGCTGAGAAGGTGGTCTTCCCGGTTCCGCCGCGCCCCGTTATAACAACGCTCTTAGGCATCGAGACGTTATCCTTATAGGGGGGGATGAATTCTGCGAACATTACGAACGGAAGCCTGCTGTCATAATAGCACCATCCAGCGCCTCTCGCAAGAGCGACCCAGAGGGGCACTCGATGTGTGCGCGAACGCCGGTTGCGCGGGCCCTGTAGGGGCACGGCGCGCCGTGCCTGCAGGCTAGTCCAGGGCCGTCAGCGGAACCAGTCGTAGTTCAGACCCTGGGAGCGATCGGCAAGCGGCAGATCAACACGCACTCCGCCCCTGGCGGAAGAGGCCTTTAGCGCCACCTCCACCTCCACCGCCACGGCCACCCGGCGGCCCGAG
>CAZHPE010000352.1:356-1756 GCA_964534775.1 uncultured candidatus Brocadiaceae bacterium | reverse complement strand
GGTCCCAGGCCTCTCCTCATTCCCCGCTATCGCCCAACACGCTAGGGGCGGCGAAGTACGCAGCGTCGGCATGGGGCGATATCCGAAGGAGGCAACTCCAGAACCGGCCTCGGTGGCGCTCGGCCCGGCGACCGGTGCCGTCTTCCTGTTCGCAGGTCGCCGCTGTTCCAGCGTCTAGCAGCCCCTGGAACACCTCCACTTGAACTCCACTTTCCTTTCCACCTAACCGGTACCATGAAGAACAGCACTACAACCCTCTCACTGGCCCTGGCTGCCCTCCTGGGTCTGGCCCTCACCGCGACTGCCGATCAAGGCGCACGGGAAATCAGTCCTTCAAACCCATCACGCACCGGCGCGGATCGGCACCCCAAGGGTTCGGCCACGCCCGAGCCGTTCACCATGGCGCTTGTCGCCGGCGGCGGTGCGGTGCTCTATCTGGCCAGTCGACGGCGTCGGAAGGACTGAAGCACTTCGCTCCTGCCCGTTGATGGGAGGCCAGGTTAGGCCGTAATACGCGGGCGACAGGAGAACCAGCCGGACCCCCCGCTGTCCGGCAACAGCTGCGTGTCCGGCAGTAATCGCGACCCACTGTCGCCCCTCGCCGCCAGGTGGTGCGCCTTGACTCGACACCTGGCCAAGAGTAATCTCCGCGGTCGATCTGGGGCCGCTAGTCGGGGCCACGGACCAGTGCCATGTCCCTAGAACCTACGTCACAGCCTTGCGCCCTTGAGTCGATCAACGGCTGCCGGCTTGTCGCCCTGGCCTTGCTTTCCTGCCTTGTGCCCATGGCTGGATGCGGTTCCGAGCTGCACGCTGCGGCGGAAGCACCGGATTTGGTCGTGGTTGTTGTCGTGGATACCTTGGCCGCGGGACATGTCTCGCATCTTGGCTACGACAGGCCGACCACTCCGACACTCGATTCCCTGGCGCGGGAAGGTATCAGCTTCACGGATGCCGTGAGCCCGGCTTCCTATACCGCCGCGGCCATCCCCAGCATTCTCACCGGACGCCTGCCCGACCGGCACGGGGTGATAGATTCCTGGTGCGCGCTTGCGGCCGATGAGGTAACCCTGGCCGAGGTCTTCAAGGGCGAGGGCTTCGCCACGTATGGAGCAGTGGCCGTGGTCAATGGTGGGCGCCTTTTCGGCGCTGACCAGGGCTTTGATGAGTTTGTTGAACTCTATGTGGATCAGGATGTCTACGAGGGCTCCTCCGTGGATCGCCAGGGGCGTTCATTGCACATGGCGCGAGCCAGTGAGTTTGCGCCGGTCATTGGAGAGCGCCTCGACAGGCGTGCACCTGGTGAACGGCTATTGCTCTACATGCACATGCTCGAGCCCCATGGGCCCTATGACCCACCCCTGGCCTTCAAGCGCCAGTTGACTGATGAGCGCTATCCG
>CAZHPE010000352.1:0-346 GCA_964534775.1 uncultured candidatus Brocadiaceae bacterium | reverse complement strand
CGGAAGCAGGCCATGCGGGGAGCGATTACCCCCAAAGTCGTGGCTGGAGTGGAGCACCTGTACGACGCCAATGTGCTCTACGCCGACCATGTGCTCGGTGAACTCTTCGCCGACCTCAAGCGCCGGGGGCTCTACGACCAGGCCCTGATTGTGGTTACTGCGGACCACGGCGAGGCATTCTGGGAGCACGGCGAGCGGGGACACGGGGGCGTGCTGTACGAGGAGGTGACCCACGTGCCACTGATCGTCAAGTTCCCCGCGGACGCGGGCCCCAGAGATGTGCGTCTCCCCGGGCTGGACTCAAACATGGACCTGCTTCCCAGTCTCTGCACTTGGATGGGGTTTG
>CAZHPE010000351.1:0-1762 GCA_964534775.1 uncultured candidatus Brocadiaceae bacterium | reverse complement strand
GACCTTCGTTGCCCACAGGTGCGGATATGCCGCCGTCTTTGTCTACGGCATCCTTCGGAGCTTCGATCGCCCCAATTCGTCGAGTGAGTGCTTTCCTTCTGTCCGCGCGATAGCCGAGCGGGCACAGCTGTCCGAGCGCCGTGTCGCCAAGCACCTTGCTGAACTCAAGAAGGCCGGCGCAATTGAAGCGCACGCTAACAAGCCAAGGGGGCGCCGGGGTCGTCCTGGGAACGTCTACCAGTTCCCGGCACTGGACCCGAATGACCTGATTGAGGGCGACAGGATAACCAGGGAGAATAACGTGACTGAGGGCGACAGGGTATCGGGGGGAATAACCTGTCGGTCCGCGGTCGAATTACCTGACGGTCAGCGGTCGAATAACCTGACTGCAGGCGTCAGCTCCTGTACGTTAAGAGAGCAGGAAGAGAGCATTAAGACCCCCCCTACCCCCCCGGCGCCCGCAGAGCCTCTCCCCCTCCCCGAGCTCCTTGCCGACTTCAATGCGGTGGTGGTTCTTTTTCAGAACCTTACGAACGGCAAACGACACGACGTCCACACCGTCCTCAACACCGCCACGGCCGAACCCCTGCGCCGGTGCTTGCGGCTCCTGGACACTGAGATCAAGGCTGGCATGGCCGTCAGCAGCTTGGCCGGGCTGATTCGACATCGTCTGCCGGGCTATGAGAAGGCGTGGCGCGAAGAGCAGCGCCGCGATCGGGATGGCTACGACTTCCGTGCCGCGAAGGTCAGAAGTCTCAGAACCAAGTTCGGCCAAGCAGTCCTCGATAAAGCCGAGGCCGCCGGCCCCTTCGCTGACGATGTCCACCACCACCAGTTCCATGAGGCCCTTGAGACGTGGCTGCGCGAGCAGGGCATGGACCCGGCGGAGGTGGAAGCCCAAGAGACGGCCCGGCGTGTCGAGATGGTCGCGGAGCGCCGGAAACGGCGAGAGCGCTCAGCGTCCGCGACAGATCCCACGCCAGATCCCACAGAGAGACAGGCGGCAAGAGCATGAGCCAGGCGACCAAAGACAGGCCGGCGCTGCCGGTGATCGACATCCCGAAAGGGCCCGCCGAGGTCCTGCGAATAGAAGCCAGCACCTGGAGGGGCAACGAGCTTGTGCAGTTGCGCGTGTGGTATTACGACGGCGACGAGCTCAAGCCCAGCAGAAGGGGTGTGTCGGTGAACCGGGCACTAATCCCGAAGATCATTGAGGCGCTACGGGAGATCGAGCGCGCCGACGCCCAGGAGGCGAGACCATGAGCCATCCGGACCGCAGCGCAGCAGCGGGGACCGGCCGGGGAAACTCGGGTCAGAGGATCTTGGCGCGCCTCAACGTGCTTGAGGAGCGACTGGCGACGCTGGAGGCGTCGCGCCCGCAGTTGCCGGCGGACAGAGGCCGGGCAATATGGATGCGCCAAGGCCAAAGCGTGGTGTTCCGGGATACGGTGCCCGTGGCGCTTGTCGAGCTCATGGCGAACGGGGAGCCCTTCGACGGCGAAGTCAGAGAGCACGGCGACATGGTGGTTTTCGTTTCCGCGGACGGCCGCGAGGTGGCGCGCGTGCCTAAGTCTCTATCCGTAGTGCTCGACGGCCAACGCTTGCTGCGGACATGGAGTCGATGATGGCGAACCGCACAAGACCGCATGCGGTCGGTCTCAGTTGCGCCTGTTGCGCGGGATTCTCGCACTCTTTTGCACCCCATTCCCACAGGAGAATGCCGAATGGCCCCTGGTGAAACTCTCGGAGTGGACTCGGACCT
>CAZHPE010000350.1:0-1766 GCA_964534775.1 uncultured candidatus Brocadiaceae bacterium | reverse complement strand
ATCTGGGAAATGCGGGGTCATACTAAGGTTGCTCTCGTTGCCCCGTGTGGTCGCCAGCTTGCCCACTCTGCCGAAGGCAGCCCGATTCTATCTCTGCGGCAATCGCTATCCAACTTCCTTGCTTTCTCCCTTGCGGCTCGTCTCCAGCTTCAGGCACGGTTGCGGGAACGGGCAGCGCGCTGTATATTATTAGCACCGCAAAAGTCAGAATCAGAACGGCAGTTCGCGGAGCGCGGGGGCTATCTTTACTGACTCTGACCCGAATGACCCAAAATAAAAAGTGAACGAGGACTCTTGGACAGGATTCACAGGATAGACAGGACGGGGCGGACGTCGAAGCATGTCGGCAGCAGGCCTGAGAGGGAATCCCTCCGATCCCGGTCATCCTCTTGATCCTGTCGAAGTCTTTGCAGTGAGTGCCGTTCCATTCTGAGTCCTTGCTTCTGAGGCCTCCATTTTCCGACCGAGGCACCGATGGAATCGACGGTTCAACTTGCGCTGGATCTGGTGAACCTTCAGCAGGCGATTCGCGCCGCGCGCGAGGCCGCGGCGGGCGGTATCGAGTGGCTGGAGGCGGGCACGCCCCTCATAAAGAGCGAGGGCCTTGACGCGGTGCGTGCGCTGCGGCGGGAGTTCCCCTCGGTTACGATCATCGCCGACATGAAGATCATGGACGCGGGCCGCGTCGAGACCGAGTGCGCCGCAAAGGCCGGCGCCGACGTCGTTCACGTGCTCGGCGTGGCGAGCGACTCCACGATCGCCGAGTGCGTCGAGGCCGCGCGGCGATACGACGCCCGCATCTGCGTCGACCTCGTGGGGCTACCTGGTCACGAGGCGATGGCGCGGCGGGCGAAGGAAGTCGAGGCCATGGGCGCGGCCGCCGTCTGCGTCCACACGCCCATCGACCTTCAGATGCGCGGCGGGCTGCCGTTTGATGACCTGCGGGCCGTCGCGGCCGAGGTGAACATTCCGGTGGCCGTGGCGGGCGGCATCAACTCCGAGACCGCGCCGCGGGCGGTGGAGTCGGGCGCCTCGATCGTCATAGTTGGCGGCGCCATTACCAAAGCGCGCGATGCGAAAGCGGCCACCGAGGCCATCCTGGAGGCCGTTCGCACGGGCCAGCCCGTCGAAACGACATTCTTCAAGCGCGGCGGCGCGAGCGGCATCGCGGAGGTGCTGGCCCGCACCTCCGCGGCCGACGTGACCGAGGCGCTGCACAATGCGGGCGTCGTCGAGGGCATGCACAGCATCGTGCCCGGCGCGCGGATGGCGGGGCGCGCCCTGACGGTCTGGACCTATCCCGGGGACTGGGCCAAGCCCGTCGAGGCCATCGACCGGGCCGAGGAGGGTGACGTGATCGTGATCGACGCGGGCGGCCGAGCGCCGGCGGTGTGGGGTGAGAAGGCGACGATGAGCTGCATCGGGCGCAAGCTCGCCGGCGTGGTCATTGACGGCGGCATCCGCGACACGGCCGAGATCCGCCGCATGAAGCTCCCGTCCTTCGCGCGCCTGGTGACGCCTGCGGCGGGCGATCCGAAGGGGCAGGGGATGATCGGCGTGCCGATCCGCATCGGCGGGCAGTACATTCGCACCGGCGACTGGATCGTCGCGGACGACGACGGCGTCGTTGCCGTGCCGCAGGAGAAGGTGGTCGAGGTGGCCAACCGGGCGCAGTCGGTCGTCGAACGCGAGGACCGCGAGATGGCGGAGATTGGCGATGGCAGCACGCTCGCGGAGGTCTCCGAGCTGATGCGCTGGGAGCAGGT
>CAZHPE010000349.1:0-1784 GCA_964534775.1 uncultured candidatus Brocadiaceae bacterium | reverse complement strand
ACCGAAGCGAAGACGGTGGACGTGCCCTTTGCCCGCGACGGCATGTATTACAGAGAATTTCCCGTCATGTTCGACTGGTTGCACAACGCCGAGGGGCTCAGGGTCTTCAATCTGCAGGGCCTGTCGGATCCCTACGATGAGGCTTTCCAGGACCGCGTGCGGCGCTATGCCGGTTTCTACACCGGCGAAGATGCCGAAGCGCCCAATTACGACCCGGAGCACCGCATCATCCGCAGCATGTTCAACGGCTCGCGGGGGCCGCTGCTGCGCGACGCCACCGCCCTGGACTGGGCCGGCGACCCCATCGAAGTCGAGGCTCGCTTCAACCCGCGCCACGGCGAGCGCAATTACGCCGAGATGCTGGCCCACTTCGAAGAATACACCGACATCGTCGGAGACCTGCCCCAGAATCTGAGCGCCACGACCCTGGCGCTCAACGCCTACATGCTCACCGGCGAAGCCAAGTACCGGAACTGGCTGCTGGAATACATCGACGCCTGGCGCGAGAGGATGGTGGCCAATGGCGGTGTCATTCCCACCAAGATCGGCCTGGATGGCCGTATCGGCGGTCCGCAGGGTAAGTGGTACGGCGGGGTCTACGGTTGGGGTTTTACGGTCGTCGTGCCGCAGAACGGGCAATTGTCCAACCGCAATACGCACTATCTGGGGCTCACGGGTTTCGGCAATGCCTTCCTGCTGACCGGCGATACTTCCTACGTCGATGTCTGGGGTGAGATGATCGATATCATCAATAGCAACGGGAAAGAGGAGGATGGCCGGATGCTCTATCCCCACATGTACGGCGACGAGGGTTGGTACGCTTATTCTGGAAGTCCCTACTCGTACGGAGCGCGCGAGATCTATTATTGGACCCTGCGCGAGAAGGATGGGAAACGCCAGGGGGACGGGTGGTGGACTTTTTTGGAAGGGCGCAATCCGAGCTATCCCGAGCAGGTCCTGCGCGGCGATCTGGGGAGGGTACAAAATCGGGTGGAAGCCATGCGTCGCGATGCCACCACACCGCAGACGCGCCTGTCAGACGATCCCATGGTCTACAATCCGGTCGCGGTGAGCCGTCTGGTCCAACTCATGCTGGGCGGGTTGCCACCGGGCTCACCGCTCATCGCCGGGCCCCTGCACTGCCGGGTGCGTTACTTCGATTCGGCGCGCCAGCGCGCCGGCATTCCGCAGGATGTCGCCGCCCTGGTGGAGGCCATGAGCGAGGACGGGGTCGCGCTCAGGCTGATCAATACCAACCAGGTGGAGGCGCGGGAAGTGGTGGTGCAGGGCGGGGCCTATGGCGAGCACCAATTTCTCGGCGCCGCGACCGGCGGCAGGACGACGGCGGTGGACGGTCCGTTTTTCACAGTGCGACTCGCTCCAGGAGCGGGTGTGCGGCTGGAATTGAGCATGCGGCGCTACGCCAACCAGCCCACGTTCACTTTTCCCTGGGATCGGGAAGACTGAGAACCAGTACATCGCGGGATAGCGTAGATATGACACTGTAGGTCGGCCGGGGGCGCTTGCCGGCGGCGCTTTGTGGGAGTGGGGTTGGGTCTAGGCCGGCCGGGACTCACAGCCGCAGGCTGTAGGGGTCGGGTGAGGGGTAGGCCGGCCGGGGACTCACAAAGCGCCAGAGGCGAGTGCTCCCGGTCGGCCGGCGCCGATTTCGCGAAGTACCGAGAACGCGCTGTGATATCTGAGAGGTAACTCGCAGCGGTGTCGCGTTGGCGGAGAGTCAGCGGGTTCTGAGCAGGCGCACGCCTATATTGCCGAAGCTGAGA
>CAZHPE010000348.1:1549-1794 GCA_964534775.1 uncultured candidatus Brocadiaceae bacterium | reverse complement strand
AACACGCCCCTTGTCGGGGAGATCGGCACGGCGGAGCGCTCAGCGCCCGAAATGCTGGGGCAGAAACTGGCCGAGCAGGCTGGGATTCCCTTCCGGAAGGTCTTCGGGCAGATGGCGGCGGTGGCGGTCTCCGGCGGCCACGTCGAGCCGTCCCTGGACGCCGTCGTGAATTCCGGGTCCAGCGTGCTCCTGGTCCAGGACATCGTCACCACGGGCAGCCTCCTGCGCCGCTCCATCAGAAGGCT
>CAZHPE010000348.1:0-1539 GCA_964534775.1 uncultured candidatus Brocadiaceae bacterium | reverse complement strand
GGCTCTCAAGCGCGGGCTGCCATGTGCTCGTCCTGGCCTGGGCGACCAGGTTCGCCTCCGGTGCAAGTTCCCAGGGCGAGCAGGCTTCCTGAGGCGGCGGCTCCCCGTGGGGCGCTGCGCTACTCCATCGGGTATTTCACACCCCACTGCGCGCGCAACGCGTCCATCGTACGCATGATGGCGATGCTTTCATCCAGCGGCATGAGCTCGTGTTCGAGCCTGCCATCCCGCAGACACTCGCTTACGGCCGCCGCCTCGAACGCCATCCCGGTCCCCTCGAACGGGAACTCCATTTCCTCTTCGCCCCCGGCCGTCCTTACGGTCATCAGCTCGGGCACCTCGAACCGGCTGTGGATGCGGATGCTGCCTTCCGTGCCGAGGATGGTCACCTCTTGCAGCGACCCGGTTCGCATGGCGCAGTAGCCGACCGCAAGCTGGCCGCGGTCGTATTGGAAGACCCAGGCGGCCTGCTCGTCGACGCCCGTCTCAGCGAGGTGGGCCAGACCCATCGCGCGCGAGGGCTCACCGAAAACCATGGAGCTCAGCGCAACGCAGTAAACGCCCACGTCCAGCAGTGCACCGCCGGCGAGCAGAGGATTGAACAGGCGGCTCGCAGGGTCGAAGTCCGCGCGGAAGCCCAGGTCGACCTGCAGCATCCGCGCCTCGCCGATCGCGTCGGCCGCGAGCAGCTCGCGCACTTTGTCCATGAGCGGGAAGAAGCGCGTCCACATCGCCTCCATGAGGAAGAGCCCTCGCCCCCTGGCGCAGGCCACGAGTTCCTCGGCCTCGGCGGCGTTGACCGTGAGGGGCTTCTCGCACAGCACCGCCTTCCCGGCCTCGAGGCACAGCATGCTGCACGGCTTGTGCTGGGGATGCGGCGTGGCGACGTAGACGATGTCGACGTCAGGATCGGCCGCGAGCGCCTCGTACGACGCATGCCGACGCGGCGCGCCGAACTCATCGGCGAACGCATCGGCCTTCTCCTGCGTGCGCGAACCCACCGCGACCAGCTCCGCGTCCGGCGCCAATTGCAGGGCCGTGGCGAACGTGCGTGCGATGCTGCCCAGCCCGAGAATACCCCAGCGAATCGTCTTAGCCATCCCGTCCTCCCTGCGTAGCGAATGCGCCACGTCCCTCGTTCGGCCGCCGTGACCAGGCGGTAGATTACCCCAACGCGCGGCGGGAAACAATCAGACGCGGCCGGCCGAACGCCCCGGCAGGATCGCCGCTTATGGGCGCAGTCGTCCGTAAGATTGCCTACACGAACCCTACACGAGCCCCGCACGAACCCGGCGCGAACGCGACACGAGCCCGACGCGAGCGCACACCGCGCACGGCGTGAGCGCACGCCGCGTCGCCTTTCGTGCCGGTGTCGTGGGTGCTAATGTCCTGAAGGTTCCTCATCTTGCCGTTCCTGTCCACTCCTGTCCGCGTGTGACCCATTCCCAGAGAATCCGAAATGGATCCGCAGCCGCTGCCGTGCGGGTGCGCTGGGCTTCTGGAAGGCGCTGCGCCAGGCCTGCGGCGAGACTCGAGCGC
>CAZHPE010000347.1:0-1807 GCA_964534775.1 uncultured candidatus Brocadiaceae bacterium | reverse complement strand
CTGCGGCGTCGGCTCCTCAATCTGTATCCCGATCTGACCAGAGAGGATAAGGCCGCCCTCGAGGAGGCGGGAACCGCTCTGTGCGAGGGGAGGGGACTGTCCGCGGAGGAGCAGGAGCCAGGCGACCCCTCCAAGCGCGTGTATCGAGCCTGAATACGGAGGACGATCTCGTAAGGACTGCGCGCGAAGTCCCGGTCTTACAGGATCTACGGTCTGGCTCGCCTGTATGGGCACAACACACAATAGACGAGACCGCTTGAGTGGACTCTCTGCGATTGTATCATGGAGGGATGGGAATGAAGGCTAGAAAATGGTCGGCGGCCGCTGTGATCCTGACGACGGCCTGGGGCCTGAACGCTCAGGCCCAGGTCGAGGCAGGGCTCGGCGACGATGGGAGCAGGAGCCACTTCAGGGAGAGGGTTCGCAACGCCCTCAACCTGACGATGGTCGAGGACGTGCGCGCCGCCCTGCGCACCGACCCCACGTACGCCAGGGCCCACTACGACCACGGGGTCGTGCTCACGCAGATGGGCAAGCACGCCGAGGCGATCGACGCCTACTCGGAGGCGATCCGGCTCTCGCCCGGCCATCTGCAGGCGCGCAACAACCGGGCGCTGGCGTACGAGCGGCGCGGCGATGCGGCGCGCGCGCTGGCGGACTACACCGCCGCGCTGAAGCTGAAGCCGACGTTCCTGCCCGCGCTCGTCAACCGCGGCGCGCTGCACGGCCGCAAGCAGCGATACCGCCAGGCGATCGCCGACTTCGAGCGCGCCCTGCCCCTGGCGCGAGGCACACGGTGGGAGGCAGAGGCGCGCAAGATGCTGGCCTTCTGGCGCAAGAAGCTGCGGTAGATCCCGCAGTTACGGGGAGGGAGTCGGCAAGAGGCCGACGCGCTCGACGCCGCGCAGGCCGATCGGGCCGATCTCGAAACCCCGCAGCGACCAGGGCCGGGGCATCGGCGTGGGGTTCGGCTCGATCCCGATTCGGGAATCGCCGCCGCGGACCAGAGCGTTGTCGGAGGTCAGGGCCATATCTTCAATCTTGATCAGCATTTGAGTATCTCCATGATTTGGTTGAACATCCTTCACTTCAACCAGGGACCCGGAGACCGCCCGGATCGCTTTGACGAATTCCTACTTTTTTCCGAATTCGTCCGCGCCCAGGTCCACGCGCCGTCCTCGGCGCGCGCCGTCGAAGTCGCGTGGGACCAACTTGTGCGGCGGCAGGCGGTCGATCGCCGCGCGGGCGGCGCGCTCGAGGTGCAGGTCGCCCCTGGCGAAGTCGACGAACCACGCCGCGCTGAGCCGGGTCAGGTTGTCCCGCACGACGCCCGACGCGCCGTTGCGCTTCGAGATCGCCGCGTCGGTCAGATTGCGCGAGATCTCGACCCCCGTGGTGCGCGCGAAGCGATACTCGATGGCATTGGGATAGGTACCCGAGAGCACGACGGTGTTGTGCAGCACGCGCGTGCCGGGCGAGTTGAAGACCATGATGCCCGCGTCGCCCGTCTGCCCCTTGCTCCGATGGAAGATGTTGTTGCGGATGATCCCGCCCCGATGGTCGAGCGCGGCGCTGTTGCTCAGCCCGTAGGCGATCCCCCGCTCGCAGTTCAGAAACAGGTTCGACTCGCAGATCGTGTCGCGACAGCCGCGCCACATCAGCACCGCCGGCCCGGCCAGCTTTCCGCCTTTCGGGGCACGGATGTTGCGAAACAGGCAGTGGCGGATGATCCAGCCCTTGCCCTTGTGCACGTCGACGCCGTTGGTGTAGTCGTTGTGGCTGACGTCTGGATCCGTTCCAAAGGCGG
>CAZHPE010000346.1:0-1849 GCA_964534775.1 uncultured candidatus Brocadiaceae bacterium | reverse complement strand
GGTCAGCTGCGCAGAGGGCGGTCCGAACGTGCCTGTGGCGACGCCATGCACGATTGTGGCCATCATGCTCCCAAATAGAGGCTGCGAGGTGGGCTTGATGATCTCCAGGGTGTTGCCATATTGCATGAGGCGTTCCTGCAGCTCAGCGAGGTTGAGAGCGTCAAGAGAGCACTCACCGTGGGGTGCATTCTGGACCTCGTTGAGAAAGGGCCGCTGGAATGGACGAGGCAACTGCCATGGCTGGGGCAGCAGAGCCGCAGCATGCACCTGCGAATCCTCATCCTGCATGTCAATGTCCTCCCCCGGCGTGAGAGGAGTGGCCACGGGCTGCGGCGGGAGAGCAGCTGGACTGGAGCAAGGACTGGCGTTACCGCGTGGGCGATCCTGAACATTCGGCCGACGCGAGCAAGAACGACCGCGAGACCGGCTGCGACGGCGACCACGTTGACGCCCCCGGCTACGACTGCGCGTGCGGCTTCGCCCACGACTGCGACTGCGGCTCCGGCGACGGGAGCGGCTGGCGCTGCTGCGGTTGCCGCGGCGGCGGCGGGTCGCTTGGGCGCCATCCGCCACTGCGCCGCTGGTAGCAATCACGGTGTCGTCGGATGCGTCCGTAACAGCACCAGAGGGATTGTATGAGGCGTACATGCGATAGTCCATCTCAGCAGCAATGACCTCCGGCCCAAGCTCTTCCTCAGGGAGATCTAGCAGGTAGCGTACTGAGAGGAGGCGGACATCGGGAGGGACAAGCACATTCGCCGGGCACTTGTGTCGGCTCGTCCGTTGGGTCGAACGCGGGTGTGAAAAGTGTCCACAGCCGGAGCAAAAGCACATGCGAGCGAGCTCACACCGCTGGAGAGCAGCTGCAGAGTAGAACTGTGGATCCATCGGAGAAAAGAAGCGCTGGGCTCGGATGTAGCGGTGGTTTCCATTGCCATTCATGTGCGCCACCAAAAGCCTCACCTTGCTGAAAGTGGCGTTGCACCCATCATATAAGCAACGTACCGGTGGGTCCAGCAGCGTATCACGGGTAACAGGCCGAGGGGCGTGTCGTCCCCTGCCCACCGCCTGACTCCGGCCGCGAGGGGTCTGTGCCACCTGGCTAGAGGAGAAAGAGGCGCCGCCATCATGCCCACCGCGTGGTTGCCAGACGATGGTCTGAAGGACCGGCGCAGCCGCCGCGGCGCTCGGCCTTGCGGCGGCCACAGCCGCCCTGCGTTGAGGCGCTGGACGTGCTGGCGTGGGCTGGTCCTGTGGCGCGCTGGCCGACGAGCCGTGTAGGCGGCGTGTACGTGGGGCTCGGGGCCGGGAGACCCGAGGCTGGCCCTCCCTGGCATTGGGGGAGGGCGGCGTCGCGGCACTGCTGCGCGTTGTGCGCGTCGCGCGCTGAAAGGTCCGCGGCGAGGCACGACGCGTGCGGGGTCCACGGCGCCGCCGGGCCGCGCGAGTGCGGCTGGCCACGGGCGATTCAAGTGACGATGCCGGTCCCGTGCGTGGGGAGCTGCGGGACTTACCCATTAGTGCAGCGGACGGGGGCGTAGGCGTACACGCACCAGGAACTGCGGCGCGTTGTTGCGATCACTTTTCGAAAGGCCGTCCAACGCGGGCCCCCGGGCTCCCCACGTGTTCACCCGTCCAGGAGCGGGCCCCAACCCTATTGCGCTGCGGGTCGGGGCCTCCGCGGATGGGCTGGGGCGGGAGGGCGCCCCCCAGCCAGGTGGACCCGCCGGGGCACCACCAGTTCCCGCGGATGGGTTTTTTTTTGTACCATCGGGTGCTGTATACATTTCGTGTCTGTGCTGAGGGAGGGTAGCTGTTCGCATTCATACCATTAGAGGATGGGAACGTG
>CAZHPE010000345.1:0-1857 GCA_964534775.1 uncultured candidatus Brocadiaceae bacterium | reverse complement strand
CGCCCTGGCGAGGTCCAAGGAGCCTTTCTCGATGACCGTACGGATATAGTCCGGGGCGAAATCCTTCCAGCCAAGGTGCCGTGGAATGCTGGATTTCTTCAGGGCGAGGGCCACCCGCAGCAGTTCGTCCTCGGGCCTGGGGGGCTCGAAGTCGCGGGCGAGGGGCAGGGGTTGTCCGCATCTGCCGAAGAATTTGAACCCGTTGTTGTCGGCCGGGTTGTGGCTGGCGGTAATCATCACGCCGCCGTCTATGACGCCTGAGTAGTGGGCGGGCAGGAATCCGACAAGTTCCGTCCCGGCAAGGCCCATGCGGATGGCGCGGCATCCGCCCGCCTCTAGCCCGTCGGCCACAGCCTCCGCCAGCGCCGGACCACTCAAGCGCATGTCGTGCCCGACGACAACGTTCACCGGCAGGACCGCCGTGGTCTGACGGAATGTGGCTGCCAGGGCTCTCCCCAGGCGGCGGGCGAACGCGCAGTCGATGTCCCCGCCGCAGACGCCCCGGATATCATCCCTTTTGACGACGTCGTCCACCCTGTCGCAATGTTCGCGCAGCAGCACGATAGCCCCTTTCGAATCGATGCCCCCCACTTGGCGTCATCACCGTTGCATCAGCGCCATTACTTCTGTAGTGTACTGGTCCTGCGAGTGCCGGTCAATGCCCCCCATCCGTTCCTGCCCGCCGGTCGGCGGGCCCTTCGAGCACCGTGTCGCCGGCGTCGACCAACGCCCAGGGGCTGATGTGCTTGACGGATGTGGGTGGCGGGGATACATTGCTCGACCAGCGGCGTCTGAGGGCGCCAGTGTTGCCTGCCTGTCAGCACGGCAGCCTCGCGTCAGATGCTTGCCATCGCGCAGGCCGAGAACTCGCGGAAGGGAAGGGCGGGAAGCCAATTCATGAGCAAGATCAGCTACAGCACGTCAGGTTTCACGGACCGCGATGTGGAGGCGGCCCTTGACGGCATCGCTGCCGCTGGGTTCCCGCAGGCGGAAATCCTCGGCCAGAAACCCCATCTGGCGGAGGTGCCCACGGGCAAGGCGCTGCTCGAGTTCCGTTCTCGCCTGGAATCTCGCGGTTTCTCCGGTTGCACCGTTCACGCCCCCTTGCGCACGAATGTCCTTGGGGCTCCGGAGGAGGGCTGGCGGCGCGAGAAGGTCGAAGTGCTGGGGGGCTACATCCGGTTCGCGGGCGCCATCGGGGCATCGGCCGTCGTCATCCACGCGATTCCGAACCCCATGTTCGTCCCAGAGGCTGAGGCCCCGGAAATCCCGCAGCTCATTCATGACGCCGTCCTCAGGTCGCTGGACGACCTAATTCCAGTCGCCGAACAGGCCGGCATCCGAATGCTCCTGGAAAACCTGCCCTACGAGTGCCAGTACCCCTTCATGACCATGAGGGAGCTCCGGCCCCTTGTGGACTCATACCCCGCAAAGGCCCTCGGGCTCGTCATAGACACCGGTCACGCATGGACGCTGAAGATCGACCCGGCCGAAGAGATCCGCCTGGCCGGCTGCCGGCTTGGGGGCACGCACCTGCAAGACGTTGACTACGACGATCCGCAGGACAATCACTGGGTGCCCACGCAGGGCGACCTCGACTGGGAATCGATTCGCTCTGCGCTTGCGCAAGTCAACTACGGGGGCACGTGGACGTTTGAACCGTTGCACGGCCGCCACGGGGAGCCCCCGGCCGAGCTGGCAAGAATCTGTCGCAGCGTCGCCGCAGCCTGGGGTTTGTAGGCGGCGCCCCTCGAACTCGCAGGCCCCACGAGAAGGAGTACCTGGTCATGTCGTTCGCACTCGCTAGCGCCTCGTCCATGCAGAGGGTCTTTCGGGATCGGCCGTTCGACGGCCCTG
>CAZHPE010000344.1:1069-1898 GCA_964534775.1 uncultured candidatus Brocadiaceae bacterium | reverse complement strand
ATAGCGGAGGTTCACGGCGCCGTCGCCCGGCTTTTGCACAATAACTGAGGTGGGGCTGCCGGCATTGTCGAAAGCGATCCAGGAGGTAGTCGGACTCCGGTCGGCATCGGATTGGGTGACGACGTGCAGGGCAGAGCCGATTCGTCCGAGGAAGTTGCCCTGCGCCGCGCACCGCAGGCGTTCGGTATTGAGTTCTCCGGAAGCGGGGGCCAGGAGCGCGGGGACTCGAAGCGCCTGGGTATACATATTCTCGGCGAGGATTGGCTCCGGGCGGTCGTCATACAGAAACGCCGCCACCCGCCCCATGGTCGGTACATAGTCGTCTACGCCGCGCAGGAGGAACTGTTCGAAGTTCAATTCGCCGAGGGCTCGCGCGACGTTGTAGTAACGGGTCTCGCCGAGGAGGTTCCACCCTTCGATGTAGACTCGCACGATGTCGCTGGCTTTGGTTCGGGGATCAGACTTGGTGTAGGCGTACTTGTTGACGCGGAGCTCGGCTTCTTCGTCTTCAAGAATATCCATGGACGCCGAGCAGAGGTCTCGCAGCTCAGGATCCCAGTTATACGCATAGGCCTGAACCAGCCGGAGCAGAGTAAAAGCCGGGTAAGTCGGATGCATCAGGCCTGCGGGCGACCAGCGTTTCTTGGCAGCTGCTGCATAGGCCTCGATCATATCGCGGGCCCGGCGATCTCCCGTGAGGTAGTAGTCCCAGAGGTGGATATTGAGGCAGCCCGTCTGTCCGTTCTGCAGGAAATTGCCTTCGCCCCAGTCGAAGGGGAGGTCGCGATGCGCCGAGGATCGGATGCAGCCCAGACGGCTCACCCGGGTG
>CAZHPE010000344.1:0-1059 GCA_964534775.1 uncultured candidatus Brocadiaceae bacterium | reverse complement strand
GGACATCTTGCCGTCCCGGTGTCCTTGCGCCGACCCGCTGATGAACTCCCGGGTCGCCCGATCGCCGGAGCGGGCATACAGAAGCCACAAGTTTGCGCGCAGGGCGTAGGTCAGGTTGAAACGCCGCATTTCGGCCCACAGCTCGCCGTCCCTTTCGTGGTAGGAAAAACGGGGGCCGCCGTGGTAATCGACAAACCCGTACTCGCCCCAGCGTTCCGACGCCGCGATGAGCCAGTTCACGTAGGCGTCCACAGTCTTTTCGATCTCGGGGAAGCGCGCCGGATCTTTGGGATAGTTAGAACCCATGGCGCGGCTGGCGTAGATCCATTTCGGGTCCACATGCACATACACGGGATTGCGAAGGAGCCGAGCATGTTGGGCCGCGCGAGCCACCCCCTCGTCTCCCAGCGGGGCCACCAGCAACTCGTGCGTTTTGGCCCAGCCTGCCGCGTTGCTTCGGTAACCTTTCAGTGCGTCGAGGACGTGCGTGCGAAGGGAGTTGGCGTAGTGATTGTTGCTCGTGCGGTGTTCGTACCAGTTCTTCGCCGGCGCGATTACTGAACAGCTTGAGCGTCAAGCGATCATCCTGAACCTGGAATTCCTTGGGGTGTTGGCGTGCGGCGTTGCGGCAAACCACGGTCAGTCCGCCGCGGTCTCCCACAAGCGCGGCATAGTCGCCGCACTCGGCGCCTTCGTGCTTGCTTTCGAACGCATCCTCCTTCCCCGCGGCCACCAGAAAATGGTTGGCGCCGTGGTTGAAGTAGAAGTGCGAGTCCTGAAGCATGTGAGCCGAGGACTGCGCCGTGGTGAGAGGAATGGAAAGCTGCTTCTCGTGGGCTTCGGGGTCGATGCCGAAGATGGCGCGGCCGGCGGCGCCCGGGGATACCGCGAGTTCCAGGCCCACTTCTCGAAACCAGACCTCATTGGTGTCTTCGATCAGGACCAGCGTATGACTGATTCTGGCCGCCTCCTCGCCGGCAGAGCATTCGATGCGCGTAATGTGTCGCGCCAGTCGCGTGCCGTCCGCGGTGGCATACCAGCCTTCGAAGCGAACGCACG
>CAZHPE010000343.1:1593-1906 GCA_964534775.1 uncultured candidatus Brocadiaceae bacterium | reverse complement strand
CCGAAGGGCATTCGGGTGGTCGGAGGCGGCTCGCGCAACGGGCTGTGGAACCAGATTCGCGCGGACGTGCTCGGCATGCCCATCGCCCTTACCGGCCACAAGGAGGCCACCGTGCTGGGCGCGGCCATCGCGGCCTGGGTGGGCGCCGGGCGCTTCTCGGACCTGGAGGAGGGGCAGAGGACCTTGGCGACCGAGACGATCCACGTGGAGCCGGGCGAGAATGCCGGCCGCTACGCGGAGCTTGCCGGCCGCTACGGGAGCCTGCCGCCGGCGCTCGAAGACTTCTATTCGGGGTAGATGAGGGGAAATCCAT
>CAZHPE010000343.1:0-1583 GCA_964534775.1 uncultured candidatus Brocadiaceae bacterium | reverse complement strand
TAAGATCCGCTACGTGGGCGCTACGGCCTACACGAGCTACGACCTCATCCGCGTCCTGCTGCGCCACCCGCAAGCGCGGATAGTCCATCTGGCCAGCCGTCGCGAGGGAAACCCGGCGGCCTCGGACATCTTCCCCGCGCTGCGGGGCCTGTGCGACATGCGCATGACGGGCATGGAGCCGGAGGCCGCGCCGGAGAGGCCGGACGTGGCTTTCTTTACGCTGCCCCATCAGGTCAGCCAGCAGCACGTGCCGAAGTACCTCGACGCCGGCATCCGGTGCATCGACTTCAGCGCCGACTATCGGTTCGATGACGCCGCGACCTACCGGGAGCACTACGGCCCGCACGAGGACGCCGGGAACCTGGAGCGGGCGGTCTACGGGATTCCGGAACTCTTCCGCGAGCAGGTCCGGGGCGCAAACCTCATCGCGAACCCGGGCTGCTACCCCACCTCGGCGCTGCTGGGCCTGGCGCCGCTGATGAAGGGCGGGCTGCTGGAGGAGGGCGGGGTAATCGTCAACTCCGTCAGCGGCGTGAGCGGGCGGGGCAACAAGCCGGACCCGGACTCGCTGTTCTGCGCGTGCAACGAGAACGCGGGCGCCTACAAGGTGGGCGCGCACCGGCACGAGCCGGAGATGGCGCACGGGCTCAAGCTCCTGGGCGCGCGGGCGCCGGAGGTGCTGTTCGTGCCCCACCTCGTGCCCATGGACAGGGGGATACTCTCGACGATCTACGTGCGGCTCACGGCCGGGGCGTCGGCGGAGGAATTGCACGATCTCTACGCGGCGTTCTACGCCGCCGAACGGTTCGTGCGCGTGCTGCCGCAGGGACCGCAGCCCAGGACCAAGGATGTGGCGCTGACGAACCTTTGCGACATCGCCGTGGTGCCCGTGCGGGGCGGCAGGGCGGTGATCACCTCGGCCATTGATAATCTCATGCGGGGGGCGTCCTCGCAGGCAGTGCAGAACATGAACGTCGCCTTCGGCCTGGACGAGGCCGCCGGGATCGGCTGAGGGCAAGGGGAGGCAGACTGTGTCGAAGAAGAGGACGAAGATCGTCACAAAAGCGGAATGCGGCGACTGTCCGTCGTTGTGCTGTCACGGGTTCGTGATGCCCATCGACAGGCCGCGCACGAAGTCGGAGGTCGAAGAGCTCAAGTGGCATATCCAGTACGACACCGTGAGCTGCTTTATAAGGAACACTCGGTGGCACGTGCTGGTCGAGGGAAAGTGTCAGTACCTCGGCAAGGAGAACCTGTGCGTCTGCTACTCGACCCGTCCCGACCGATGTCGTCAGCACAACCCGCCGGACTGCGAGCGTTACGGGTCGTTCTTCGACGTGATGCTCCAGACGCCGGAGGAACTCGACGCCCACCTCGGAAAAGAGAGGGCCCGTGCCCGTCGGCGTCGGGCTCGCCGCCGGCGCGCCGCGGGGGATGCCGGATAGCCCTCCGGAGTTCCTCGGCCCCTCCGCCAGATAGGGGCGCGATGTCGCCGCAAAGCGGCCCTCTGGCCGGATTTTGATTTGACAGAGCATGACGCGCACGCTATATTTATGCAAGCGTGCGCGAAGGGCCACCTTAGC
>CAZHPE010000342.1:0-1926 GCA_964534775.1 uncultured candidatus Brocadiaceae bacterium | reverse complement strand
GGAGAGTCTGACATATCAGGCAAGTACCAATCAGGACAAAACGTGACTTTCACCATAGGCAGCTATGCTCAATAGCGTCCCCAAGACCGAAAGAATTATAACTATGCTGCGTCCTCCCTTTGTATGCTGTTGGACTAATCTCATCATATCATCACGGATCGCCGCGGGCGTAGTGGTCCGGGTCGCGGGCGAGATTCTGCCGGGCCTCCTCGAACATGGGCTCGAACTTAGAGCTGTCCCAGGCACGCTTGGTCCAGGGGGCGTTCTTCATCTTCTCGAGCTCGGCCGCCAGCTCCTCGTCCCGGTAGCTGCCGTAGATGTGCAGCGAGTCCGAAACGTCAACGTAGCGCCCGCAGCGGACGGGCTCCCCCAGCACTTTCTCGAGCCGTTCGGCCATCAGGCGCTGCAGGTCGGTGATGGCATAGACGTTCATGAACCAGGCGAGCAGCAGGTCCCGCGAGCGCCAGTGCGTGTTCAGGTTCAGGCGGTAGCCTTCCCCCTCGACAGGCAGGAGGCGGGCCCACATCCTCTGGAGGCATGGCGGGTGGTCGGTGGGAGGGTCGCAGTGAGGGATCCACGTTATCGCCTGCGCGCGGCGGGTATGCGGGGCTGCCGCCAGCTTCTGGACCATGTAATCCACCTGGTCGATCGGCGGGAACTGCGGCCCCTCTTCGGGGTTCTCCAGGTCTCCCAGCGGCCGGTAAGCGAACAGCCGCTGGTGGTAGGTGTAGGTCCATTTGCCCTCGCGCGGGCTGATCCAGTGGTCGTGGATGCCGCCGACGACTTCCTGGCGGTAGACCTCCAGTTCGACCGGCCCGCAGGGCAGGTTCTTATGGATGCGGGGTTCGCCCAGGGGCTCGCGCACCTCCACCATAACGGTCGCGTCAAGGCTGGGCGGGGCCTCGTCCTTGTCATACTCCGTGCAGACCTCTATGCCTCGCTCATGCACGGCTAACAGGGCCTTCTCCCATGCCTCAGGCACGGTCCGACCGCTGATGGAAAGCACCGGCACCTCGCCTGCAACGGCCTCTGATCGGCCCTTACGAATGGGGCCATCGCTCATAGCACTCCTCCCAAACGCATCGCCGAAACCGCCCTCACAGGCAGTGTAGCAGGCACCGCGAGCGGGCGCAAGGCGACGCGGGTCGCGGCGCAGAAAGACATTTGCCAGCCGCGAGGCCGCAGTGATAGTATACGCATCCCCAAGCGGGCCCCGCCCCATGTGGCCGGGGCACAATGCCGCGGCGTTGCACTTCTATTCAGGAGCCCGATCGACATGCTCGAACACTTCTTCCAGCCGTCTTCCATTGCGGTTGTCGGCGCTAGTCGCACGCCCGGCAAGGTGGGGCATGACACGCTCAAGAACCTCATCGACGCCGGTTTCGAGGGGCCCATCTACCCGGTGAACCCCAAGGCGGGCGATGTGCTCGGGCTGAAGTGCTACGCCGACCTGAAGGCCATCGGCCAGGAGATCGATCTCGCCGTAATCGCGATCCCATCGAAGTTCGTGCCGGATTTGATCGGCCAGTGTGCGGCGGTCGGGTGCAGCAGCGTGATCGTCATCTCCGCCGGGTTTCAGGAGGCGGGCGAGGAAGGCACCCGGCTTCAGGCCGAGCTGAGCCGCCGCTGCGCCGAGCACGGCGTGCGCTGCATTGGACCCAACTGCCTGGGCGTGATCAGCCCGTCGACCGGCCTCAACGCCTCCTTCAGCGCCACAATGCCGCCGGCGGGCAACGTGTCGTTTTTCAGCCAGTCCGGCGCGGTCGGCACGGCGGTGCTGGACGTGTTCGCCGGCGAGAACGTCGGCATATCGCGCTTCGTCAGCTACGGCAACAAGGCGGACGTGGACGAGAGCGACCTGATCGAGGCCTTGGGCGAGGACGGGAGCACGGAGGTCATCCTGGGCTACGTGGAGAGTATCAATGA
>CAZHPE010000341.1:0-1946 GCA_964534775.1 uncultured candidatus Brocadiaceae bacterium | reverse complement strand
GCGAGCACGCGCCGCCAGTGGTCCAACCGTTTGCGCCATTCAATGGTCAGCGACATGACAGTCTCCCTCTTAGCTCAATAACCGTCCGTTAGCTCCGGCGCGACCGGGCCCGCATCTGCCAGATAGCGATCTTCAGCTCCGGTCTTTTCTTCTGCACCGCCTTAAGGATCGCTGCCGTGTGCTGATCGATGCCACCGTCGAAGTCCCAGCCGAATTCGTCGATGTCGATCACCGGGTTGGGGTTGTCCCCAAAGTCGAGCTTTGCCAGGTAGTCGGACCCCGCTTCGACGCTCTTCTGCAGGAAGTGGTAGTGAAGTACGCCTTGGGAGACTATGCCCCCTCGCCGCTGGCATTCTCGCCAATCGCCTGCGCGCGCGACGGTCGGAGACTTCAGTTCCGGGTCGGTCTTGTAGAAGGCAATGATCTTGTCCAGGCCGAACGGCCCATTTCCCTTACCGCTCTCAGCTGCCTCAGACCCCGCCAGCGGCAAGGCAACCACAGCCGTGACAACCGACAGCACCGTCAGTTTGGTCAATGCTCTCATACGCCCCGCTTCCTTCCAACCGAGATCTTATAGGGGACGACCGTACATGTAGGCTGACGTGCGTCACACGAGAGCGTATCACCCGTGTCTTTCGCGGTCAAACACTACATCGGCGTTCTTCCGGGCGATGACCCCGATACCGATCCGCGACCTTTGGGCCAGAATGCGAGATGGAGAGCGTTTCGGAAGGTGTCGCGACGGGAAATCGGACGGATTAAGGCGGAGGTGGTTGCAGGTTGGCGCCAGCAGGGGGTAGTGGCACAAATCGATGCATCAAGGCGCGTTACGGGAAGTGCGGCGGGCGTTTCGGCGGCGTTTTCGGGGTCATCTGCGAGCGCCGTTTCTTTTGGCAGATAAAGAACCTCCGCTCGCCCCTTACCATATGCGAGGCCCGTTTCGTCGCTTCTGCATCGGGAAAACGCTCAAGGGAAGGGGTTTGGGAGTTTCTGCGCGGCGGCGGGGTAAGCGCGGCAGATGCTCTTCTCTCTTTCGTCGCGGCCCTGATCGGAGTAGGATTGCGGCGTCAGGCATTCGCCCTGGGTTTGGCAGCGGCACGCTAACAGTTCTCGAAGGAAGCGCCAGCATTCGTGTTCAGAAGATGATCCCCCCGGCGGACTATGGAGTCTGGACCTACGAACCCCAGGCTGCGGCGACGCTGCGACAGATTCTTGCCAGCTCGGTCGGGGTCTCCCCGTGGCGGCCGTGCACCGGTTCAAACGTCCATGCGCCCCCGTAGTTGATCTGCGCAAGCGCAGAGCGAATCGCTTCCCAGTCGAGGCCGCCCTGCGTGGGCACCCAGTGATCGTCCTGCGGATCGTCGTAGTCGACGTCTTGCAGGTGGGTGCCCTCGAGCCGGCAGCCGGCCAGACGGATTTCTTCGACCGGGTCGATCTTCATTGTCCATGCGTGACCAGTGTCGACGATGAGGCCAAGGGCCCTTGCGGGGTATGAGTCTACAAAGGGCCTGAGTTCTCTCATGGTCAGTAAGGGGTACTGGCACTCGTAGGGCAGGTTTTCCAGCAGCATCCGGGTGCCGGCCTGCTCGGCGACGGGAATGAGGTCATCCAGTGACCTCAGGATGGCATCATGAATGCGTTGCGGGATATCCGGGGCCTCCGCATCGGGGACGAAGCAGGGATTCGGAGTCGCGTGGATGACGACGCCGGACCCGCCGATGCCGCCCGCAAACCGGATGTAGCCCGCCAGCACTTCGACTTTCTCGCGCCGCCAGCCCTCCTCCGGGGCCCCGGGGACATTTGTAGCAGCGGGGGCGTGAACGGTGCAGCCGTAGAAGCCGCGAGATTCCAGTCGAGACCGGAAATCGAGCAGCGCCTTGCCCGTAGGCACCTCCGCGACATGGGGTTCCGTGCCGCGGAGTTCCGCCTGCGTGAATCCTGCGGCG
>CAZHPE010000340.1:0-1958 GCA_964534775.1 uncultured candidatus Brocadiaceae bacterium | reverse complement strand
AGTCAGTCATTTGGTTCTCGTCGGTCCGGCTCCGACTGACAGGATATGGACCGACCAGCCCGATTGGGCGGTTTTGCCGCCTTCACCGCTGCCCTACGGGCCGAAGGACGTTGCGGCTAAGCCTGCGAGCTTGTCGCCGGGCGTCCGTCCGCAGGCGGGACGAACGTCGGCGTGGCGGTCAGTTAAGCCGCCATTGCGTATGCCGGTTTGGCATGTTTGGTTTTTGCCAGGGGTTTTACGAGGCCTCCTGACAACCTCGGTGCGCAACTCCAAATTCCAGTGCCCGGTCGAAACCCTTTCGCCCCCACCGTATAAAGTAACATAGCCGTTCACGTGCCACGAGTCAAGGTGGATCCTGCCACCGCCGCCGGCGCGCGCCGACGCAGCCCGATGCCGGTCGCCGCCGGGCGATTCCCGTGCGGCGTCGGCAAGCAGGCCCTCGGGGCGCCATCGGGGGGGCTCCTTGGCGTAATTGCTTTGACAGGCCGTCTCCGTTGCGCTATACTGCGGTGTGTTGTTTCGGGGGCATCGGGTTGAGACGTACCTGGATGGGCGTTTTGCCTTTGTGAGACGGAGCTTATGACGACGCATTTCGCCAAGCAAGAGGATTTCACGCCCGAGACGCGCGCGTGGTATCACGTGGACGCCGAGGGCAAGGTGTTGGGGCGCATGGCCGTGGGGATCGCCACGGTCCTGATGGGCAAGGATCGCGTGGACTACACCCCACACGTGGACACGGGCGCTTACGTCATCGTGACGAACGCTGCCGCGGTTCGCGTAACGGGCAGGAAGCTGAAACAGAAGATGTACAAGCGCTACTCCGGCTATCCTGGCGGGTTGCGGGAACGTCCGCTGGAAAAGATGCTGGAGAAGCATCCGGACGACGTGATCCGGCTAGCAGTGAGCCGCATGCTGCCGAAGACGAAGCTCGGGCGGCGCATGCTGCGAAGGCTGAAAGTCTACGCGGGACCGAAACATCCGCACACCTACGCTAAGCCCCAGGAGTTGGCCGTCAAAGCGTAAAGGCGCCCGTGGGCACACAAGGGAGAGGTAACAGGGCATATGGCGAGTGATTACTGGTGGGGAACGGGCAGACGGAAAACGTCTGTGGCCCGCGTGCGCATACGGCCTGGCACGGGTGTTATTCAGATCAACGCGCGGGCGTTCGATGAGTATTTCCCCCGCGTGATTCACAGGGCCCAGGTGCTCCGCCCTCTCAAGGTGGCCGATTCGCTGGAGAAGTACGACGTGATCGTGAGGGCTGGCGGAGGAGGCCTGACCGGCCAGGCGGGTGCAGTGTGCTTGGGTATCGCGCGCGCGCTATTGAAGGCCGATTCGGCCGCGGCGGCCCCGTTGAGGGAGCACAAGCTCCTTACCCGCGACCCTCGCATGGTGGAGCGCAAGAAGTTCGGGCTTCACAAGGCCAGGCGCGCCCATCAGTTCAGCAAGCGTTGACCTCCCTGCCGTCGTTTCTGCCTCGCGTGTCTGCAGAGGGCGGCCCTGCGGGGGCGTGTTAGCCTACTCCGCGGCAAGCTCTTCGACGAGAGGCTGGGGCAGATTGAAATTGGAGTAGACGTTCGCCACGTCTTCGTCCTCTTCCAGTTCCTCCATCATCTTTAGTATCTTCCTGCCGTCCGCTTCGCTCAGGTCAACGTAGCTCGTGGGCACGAGCGCGATCTCGGCGGATTCGCATTCCGTTCCGGCCGTCCTCAGCGCGTCCATGACCGCTTTGAATGCCGGGGCGGGGCAGACGACCTCGTAGAAATCCCCCGCCTTCTGGAAATCCTCCGCGCCAGCTTCCACAACTATGTCGAAGAGTCCGGGCTCGTCCCGTTTGCTGAGGTTCACGACGAAAAGCCCCTTGGTCTGGAAGTTCCACGCCACGCACCCGGTGGTGCCAAGGTTGCCCCCGTGGTCATCGAATATCTTGCGCAGATGCGGTGTCGTGCGGTTGCGGT
>CAZHPE010000339.1:0-1965 GCA_964534775.1 uncultured candidatus Brocadiaceae bacterium | reverse complement strand
AGCCTCATCATTCTGGACGAGGTGGGGCGCGGCACGAGCACCTTCGACGGGGTGAGCATCGCGTGGGCCACCGCCGAGCACATCCACGAGCGCATCGGCGCGCGCACGCTATTCGCGACGCACTACCACGAGCTGGCGCAGCTCGCCGAGACGCTCGGTGGCGTCCGCAACCTGAACGTTGCGGTGCGCGAGTGGCAGGGGGAGGTGATCTTCCTGCACCGCATCGTGCCGGGGCACACGGACCAGAGTTACGGCATCCACGTGGCGAAGCTCGCGGGGGTGCCGCGGGAGGTTGTTCAGCGGGCCAGCGGCATCCTGGCGCACCTGGAGGAGCACGCCGTGCGGCCTGACGCCGGGGCCGAGTCGCAGGGGAAGGGGCAGGCGAAGCCGCGTCCGAAGCAGGTTCAGATGTCCCTGTTTCAACCGCTCGACGCCGAGGTGCGCGAGGAGTTTCTGAAGCTCGACGTCGACGCGCTCACGCCCATTGAGGCCCTCCAGCGCCTCGTCGAGATCAAGCGCAAATTGGAGGGCGGTGGGAAGTAGCTTGTTGGCTCGGAACGAGCCGCGAGAAGGTATAGGCCAGGTAGCCCAACAAAAGGGTTGACGGGGCATGACCGGGGCAATATTACATTGAGTTGTGTGAGGGGGTCTTGGAAAGGGGGTAACCATGAAGTCCTTTCCCGTGTTGCTGGTGGTCTGCTCGATCTTTTGGAATTCGCACCAAGTCGTCGCAGCACGGGATACGCCGCGGGGCGGTGCCAAGCCTGTTCTGCCATCGGGCTTTCTGCCAAAGGAGGGTACCGAATACCATGCTTCGGGGTACCCTCTCGTCACAGTCTGCGAGAAGGACGGTGCGGAGATGGTGTTCGTACCTGCCGAAACATTTATATCGGGCATCAATAAGGACCGGAAGATCGAGCCCGAGACATATCTGTCCGAGGATTGGCTTGGTGAGTGGTTTGACGAGCTATTTGAGGAGACGAGGCCTCCCTTTAAGCAGCGCCGCGATGTCGCTGAGAGGATCTTGAGGTCGCAGCCGGAAGACTTTGAAGATAGGGATGACTTGCAGGAATTGCTGCAGTCTCTTGGGGTCCAAGCCGGAGATTCGGATCGGCATGAAGAGGGGGGCGGCAGAGACAAGACGGAGCCAGGACCCCTATGGCTATGGGTCAGGCCCGACAGTGAGGCCACCGATTTGCGCATACTCGCGTGGCTGGTGAAGGGGGAGCAGCCGCCAGATGAGCTGCATGAACAGTTGGCGGCGGAGCTTGGAGAAATGGACGATCTGCTGGCAGATGATGGCAGGAAGTTCCTCGAGACCTTGCAACTGCGTGCGGCTGCGCGGCAACAGGAGTTACGGACTCCCGATTTCCTTCGCAAGAGCATTCTACCCGCCACGAAGCGCCGTTGCGGTGCCTGCTATATCGACCGCTACGAGGTGACCAATGCGCGCTTCAAGCGTTTTGTCGACGACACCGGTCATGAGCAGCCCACTTTGATGGAGCCAAGTTCGGGCCGATTGGGCGCCCCTCGCAAGGCCGGGCACCCTTGGACGGTCAAGGGTTTCCGAGAACCGAACAAGCCGGTGGTCTGCATGGAATACGACGATGCCCTGGCATATACTCGCTGGGCCGGGAAGTCCCTGCCGACCGAAGATGAGTGGGAGTATGCCGCGCGGGGCACGGACGGCCGCCTATTGCCTAAACACAACTTTCGGTCATAACTCGATGGTCTGCCCATCTCGGCGCTGCACGAATTGGAGAGTCAGCGATGAAGAGCGCGACGGACGCCCCACGGGGCGCTTCAGCAGATGCTCCACGGCGCGGTAGAGCACTTTGTTGCCCGGAAGACAGATAGCGTACCGATAGCCTTCCTGCTCCAGGTAGCGGTAGATCATCGGATCGGCGAACGCCGCATCAGCGCGGAAAATCGGCTCGATCCTTCGGCTGCGGTATCGGTCCACGA
>CAZHPE010000338.1:0-1971 GCA_964534775.1 uncultured candidatus Brocadiaceae bacterium | reverse complement strand
GGGAAGGGCGTCGACGGGGTTTGCGCCAGGTGACCGGGTAGCGGTAGAAGGCTTTGCCTACGACGGCGATTGCGCTTATTGTCGCCAGGGTCGCTACAATCACTGCCTCAGCAGAATCTGGTTCTGGGGCGCGGGCCACGGCGGTCTTTCAGAGCATTCGACCATGCACGTTTCGACCATTTCGGGACTACCAGGGCATTTCAGCTTTGAGCAGTGGGCACTCCGGTTGCCGCTGGATGATGTCGGTGTGGCCTTTCGGAGCACGGCGGACAAGAGGTCCGGTTCAATCAAGGTGCAGCTCGTGCAATCATAAACGAAAAGGTAGAATACAATGGAAACTGCGAAGCGACAAAAGGGTCCCCGCGGTAGCGAGCGCATCCTCTACGTGAGCGATCCGTCCAGCATTGCCCGCAAACTTCTGCCCGATCCGGTGCGCCAGGAAGACCTGCGCAACTGGGTCGACATGGTCGCTGCAAGCGGGGTGGATCTCTTCGGCAAGGAAGTCTTCTCGATGGGATGGACGACCTACTGGCGCTCCGCGACCTACGAGTACGACCAGCGCCCGCAGCATCGCCGCTTCCTGCCCTTGATCGAGGCGGGTCTGGAGCCGCTGGAAATTCTCATCGACCAGACGCACCGGCGCGGCATGCGCTTTGTCGCCGGCATTCGGGTCAACGACAACCACGCACACCAGGCCAGGGAACAGGGCGTTGGCATTGCCGAATTCATCGACGCCAATCCGCAGCTGCAATTGCGGGACTTCCCGGAGGGAGAGTACTACAAGCTGTCGAACCCTCTCGACTTTTCCTTTGAGGAAGTGCGGGAATTCACCCTTGGCGTCAGCCGCGAGCTGGCCGCGCGCTTCGATATCGACGGCATCGAGCTGTGTTACCGGGACCATGCCTACTTCCCCGTGGGCACGGGGCGGGAGCGCGGCCCTTTGATGACGGATCTGGTGCAAAAGATCCGCGCGCTCCTGGACGAGGGCGACAGAAAGCTTATCCTCGGGGCGCGCGTCTTTGCAACGATCGCGGAATGTGAAAATCTGGGTCTCGATGTACCTGAATGGATCGGGGCCAGGCTGATCGACTACGTGAGTCCCCAGGACACCATGTACGCCGATTTCAATCTCCCCTACGAGCCCTGGGCCGCCCTGACGCTCGACGCGGAGTGCTTGCTCTTTCCCGGGCTGCAGCCGTGGACCAGTTTCCGCGCCCGCTACCGCCGCAATCAGAGTCCGATCAGCAACGACACGGCCCGCGCCCTGGCCCACACCATGTATCGCGCCGGCGCCGACGGCATCTCCATCTACAATCACTTCGTCCCTACCTTGTGGCACCCGCCCTTCTACCCCCAGGCGATGAATATCTTTCACCAGCTCCGCGACCCGGACCGCATCGCCCGGGGCGAGCGCCACTATATCTTCGATCCCACCTGGGCCGGCATGACCGGCTTCGGCGGCGATGGCAAGTCCAGCACGGGTGCGCTCAATGCCAACCAGCTCCGGCTCGCCCGCAGCCCGGCCGGCGCCAGTGGCGAATACCGTTTTTATCTCTACGAGAATATCGCAGATACCCTGGGTGCGACTCTGCTCTTCCGCGGTGCGGGCCTGAGCGAAAACGACGAGCTGGAAGTGGCGCTCAACGGCCACCCCATCCCGGCTGCGGCCATTACCCGCACGCGGCCGAGCGATGCCCCCTCGCCCGGCGGCATGATCTGGGAGCGCGAGGAGGGCGAGCGGAAGATTCCCTGCTTTCCAGAGCGGGGGCGCTACGATTTTCGTCCCGCTCCGGTGCCGGCGTTTTCCACCCGCTGGTTTGCCCTGACGGCGGCGACCACCGTCTGCGGCCAGAATACGTTGTCTCTAACCCTCAGTCACAGCGATCCCGGAGCCGGGGGAGAGGCCGTAGTCATCGACGAGGTGGAAGTCTGGGTAGATCCCCGCTAGCATTGCAGGCAATATTTTCTGGC
>CAZHPE010000337.1:0-1987 GCA_964534775.1 uncultured candidatus Brocadiaceae bacterium | reverse complement strand
TATCCATCGGTGGGGAATGCATGGTTTGCGGAGGAACCGGCGGATCCAATGTACGCCGACATCAGCCGTATGGGCCGTCACCTTACCTCGGCCGGGCCGCTGCTGATGCCGCGGCGTCTGGATCCGAATTATCCCGTCCGGGTAGAGTGCCCGACTTTCCGTGCCACGGTGCGGAGCGGCGGGCTGCGGGAGGACGGCAACCTTACACGGCCGGCCATTCATGTGGGGGCCTTTGCCGGCAAGGACTTTGACGTGCTCGTAGTTCACAACGACGATCCCTGGACGGAGCATAGCGGAAGAGTGACCATTTCCGGGCGCGGAAGAGGCGTGTATGATCTGGAGGCGCTGGAACCTGTGCCGGCTCGTGTGCGGGGTAGGCTCGTCCAGTTCACCGTTAAGTTCGCACCGGGCAACGGCCGTCTCTACCTCGTGGGGGACGAGGCGGACTTCGAGGTCGCCAAGAGTACGGTCCAGCGACACTGGTACGAGCGGGACCGCCTGCTGGCGGGCATCGAGGCGGACATCGCGGGACGATGCGGTGTCGGGGTCGAGCCGGTCCGGGAACAGATCCGGCAGGCCGCGGATTCCGCCGGGGATCGCGAGTACGCCAGAGCGCTCGAGCTTATGAAGGCCGCGCGCGCGGGCTTGGCCGAGGCCGAGGCGGCGCACCCGGAATACTCCCGTACGGTTACAGCGCTTGATCGCATGCGTCAGGACCTGCATCGCATAGACGAGTGGTACGATATCCACCCATACGTGGTCAGCGACTTGGCCGACGACGGACTCAAAGGGCTCATAGAACGCGGCACGGAATACGCCCGGCAGTTCGTTTCTATCGAGAACGCTCTGCGTGCGGGAAAACTACGGGCTGAGGAGGCGGTGAAACTGCAGGCAGAGATCACGGCGGTGGCCGACAGTATCGTGACGTACCGCCCGGAAGTGCTCCAGAAGCGGCGGATCGCTCTCCTTGAGCTCGGGGAACACACCGGAGACGCTTTCTTCCTCTACGATTGGCTTGCCATGGTCTATCAGCACGTCGACGTGCTCAAGATCGGTCGCAAGAGCGGCTTTGTCAACGCGGAGGGCCGTTCCGTCCGCCCGGGCTCCTACGACCTGCTCTGGATCCACCTGGGCGATCCCGGTGGGCCGGTGGAGGCCATCTACTGTGTCAAGGCCCGGGTAGTGCGCGGCGCGCTCTCAAGGGGGGCGGTTACGGCGATCAGGAAGTATGTGAAGTCCGGCGGAGGTCTGATTCTCAGCGGGCTGGGGGCGGCACTGGTGGATGACCTCGGTTACGACTCGAGGGAGCCCAACGAAAAGTACTGGGGTCCCCTGAATGTTCCCGGCGGGGATAAGATCAAGTGGAAGTCCCCGGGCGAGTCCGGAAAGATCCTCGGCCTCAAGCCGAAGATGCCGAACCACCCCATCTTCCAGGGGCTGGAAGCAGACGGCTTCGCCATATGGAAGTGGGGCCTCAGCGAATTGGTCGGGAAGGCGGTGTGGCGCAAGCCGTGCTGGCCACGCAAGGGAAAAGTGCTTGCCGGGTACTACTCCGACGGGATCGACATCCCGGACGAGTTCGCCGTCGTGGTGGAGTTCACCAGATTCACACCCGGAGCCGGTAAGGTGATCGCGGTGGGGGACTGCCTTGATCCAACGCGTACCTGGGCCAATTATGAGGGCAGCAGGTGGGGCAGCAATCAGGACCGCTTCATTCGCAATCTGGTGAGCTATTGCTCCCGGCCAACCTCCGGCGATTGAATCCGTACTCGACTATTCTCTGGTTACGTCGCCTTTAGGAGCCCATTCGCATCCGCGCATAAGCGTGCGCTGGAAATCGGAGCTTTCAAATGTATCCATGACGGGGTCTTCGCGCCAGACGTGGCCAAGGATACAGTGGTTATCTACTCTGCAGCTGATATCCAACATAAGGTATTATGTATCTACCATTAACCGAGGAATAGGAACAGAACATGGGAAAGCGTAG
>CAZHPE010000336.1:0-1989 GCA_964534775.1 uncultured candidatus Brocadiaceae bacterium | reverse complement strand
GTCTCATCTCGCGTCGGCATGCACCCGGCAAGCACGCACAGTAAGGCCGCCATCGCCGCAGCCGCCACCGCGCCGCTGCACCTGTCCTTTTCCGCACCGGTCTTCATTTCGCTCGGCCCTCCGTCAAGACGCCGCGCAACACCAACTGCTCGATCTGCTCCGGTGTGCCTTCGTCCAGCCACTGCCGGCCAGTCAGAAGCGAATCGTGGATCACACCGCTCGTGGCACCTTCGACCAGAAGGGCCATCAAGCGGGCATCCGCATCGCGAAAAACACCGCTCTGCCGACCCTCGGTAAGAACGGCCTCCAACCTGTCCAGGAGGCCCTTGCACCTGCGCGAGATCAGTTGGGGCTCACCGCAGCCGCCCCCCATCATCGCGTGGCTGAATATCCGGAAGAACGGCTCGTGCTCGCGGAAAAACCCGATCTTCGCGTGGATGAGCGCGCGAACCTTCTCCTGGGGCCCTTCGCAGGCGTCCACGCTCTCCTGGACCTGATCGCTGTACTCCTGCATCCGCGTGTCGATCAGCTCCCGGTAGATCGCCTCCTTGCTCTCGAAGAGGTTGTAAAGCGAGCCCACGGCGAACTCGGCGCGGGCGGCGATCTCCTGGACTGTGGCCCGGCCGAACTCCTTCTCGGCGAACACGGCCTCCGCAGCCAGCAGCACCTCCCCGCGGTGGCGTTCCCGCTCCCTCTGCTTTCGTGACGGACCAGCCATCCTGCAGCAACCTCACGCATCCCGATGAACGGAGCTTCACGATCTGAGCCTGCGCTCATTATTTCGAGTTCCTGTTCACTTGTCAAGTCCTTTCTCAATTCCCCTCCCGCGCAGCCCCTGCTGCAGCCCGCTCGGATGGCGGGGTATTTGACACGCCGGACCCCGCTGGATTAGGTTGTCGGCGTCCGTGTGCTGGGGGGGGCACGCCGCCCAGAAGACTGCGTTCGTCATTGCTGGAGGAAGCCTGTGGATCTGCTGGTCGCGTTCGCCATAGGGGGCACGGTGCTCGGCATGAGTGCGCTGGGCATGGACGTGGGCAACCGGCTCCTGGGTTCCGGCGCGAAATGCCGGTTGGGTTCCGGCGCGTGCATCGCCATCCTCGTGGGAGCGTGCCTGCTGCTGGCCGTGCCGGCGTGCGTCATGTGCGCCCTCCCCCACTCGGATGCAGCACGGCTTTCGGGCGCCGCCGGGGGCGCCCTCGGGGTTCTCTTCTTCATGCACTACCTCTTGCCCTACCGGTTCGGCGTACGGCGCGAGCCCAGAGCCGAAGCCGCCGGGCCGACCCGCAGCCTGGCCGGCCCGGTCGTGCTGCGGCAAGTGACGGTCCGCCCGCCCATGCTGCCTCCCGCCGCCGAGGGGCTGAAGCTCTTACTGGTCTCCGACCTGCACTGCAACAGCGCCGCTCACATCGAGACTCTCCAGGACTGCGCAAGGGCACTTGAGGAAATGATCTCCGCCTCTCCGGAGGTCCTGCCGGACCTGGTGTGCATCTGCGGCGACTTGGGCGAGAACGAATCCCTGCTCCCGGATGTGGTCGGCGTTCTCGCGTCCCTGCCATCCCGCCACGGGGCCTTCTGCGTGCTCGGCAATCACGACCTGGGACGCGGGCGTGACGAGCGGCTGCGCGAATTGCTGTCGGGCAGCGCCATCACGCTGCTGGCCAACGAGGCGCACGCGCTTGCCGAACTGGACCTCGCGCTCGTAGGGCTGGAGGCGCCGGTGAAGGCGTCGTCCCTGCCGGAAGTGCCGGACTGCGCCTTCCGGATCGGCCTGAGCCACACGCCCGACAACATCGGCCTGCTGCGCCGGATGGGCGTCGACCTCGCGCTGGCGGGCCACACGCACGGCGGGCGGTTTCGGCTACCCGTGCTCCGGGCGTTGTTCATACCTTGCTGGCACGGCCGATTTCTGGACCTGGGCCTTTTCCGCCTGGGGGACACCCGGCTGTACATCGGGGGCGGGGTGGGCTTCTTTTCGGTCGGAATGCAGGC
>CAZHPE010000335.1:0-1998 GCA_964534775.1 uncultured candidatus Brocadiaceae bacterium | reverse complement strand
CCCAAGTCTGAGCAACAAACCTTGTCAAACTTCTTATTCACCGATGAACAATGAACAATGAACAATGAAAAACAGCGCTTTTGATTCGAATGCCCGGTATCTCCCACAATCCCTGGCCTGACACCTCATACACCATCTATGTACGAGCCACATCAAGCGTCAACCTAAGGCATAGCGCGCATAACCGGCAACTACTGCCACAACCTGTCCCAACAGGCGGCGTCTCCGTCGCTCAGTATCACGCGCTCGGCCACACCGCATGCCAACAGGCACCGGGGCCGTAACGCGCGCGTCCCCTATTCTTCGAGAAGCAGCCACTCGCCACACCGCAATTGCAGTGCGGCGAGAGCTACCGCGCCCATAATGCTGCGCCCATTATCATCGTTCACGTACCGTCGGGCACGCTGTACTCTCGCGGTTCTTAGCCCGCTGAGTCACCTCGACTGTGCCCCGCCGTGCGCGGGGCCCCCGAGGCGGAGATAAACGTAATCGAACGTAACTTACTGTTGCAAAACCTGTTAATCCGATAGAGTCTGCCATCGCCGGCGTGGCAGCCCGTCTGACCGATCCACCGATACCCAACCCGTGCCGGGTCGCACCGTGGCCTCAACTCCTTCGGGCTCAAGTCGCATCGTGCGCTACCCCGTCAGTGAGACTTGCCGCCATTTACCCCCTCCTCCGCCGTTTCCCGACCCCACTGGCGCCTCCGCGTCCGTCGCAGCGGATTTCCGCGGAGGCCGCCGCCGCAGCAGTCGCGGTGGCCCGGCGCAACACGGCCCGTGGGACCGGGGTCGGTCCTGCCCCTCTACCTCTTGCCCTTCGTGGCCCGCGCGCCCGCGGCACAGTCCTAGGGAGTGCAGCCCCCGCCACACCGCGGCCAGTGCCCACCCATCCGCGTGCACGCCCACCACTGCCTCCACCGCTGCCCGTGCCCTCCGCCGCGGTCGCGCCACCCGCTGGCCGTCGCGCCGCTGGCGCTGGTGGAGCTGGCGGCGCAGCGCGCGTCCTACGGCGCTGCAGTGTAGCGCGTCGGCGTGTCCTGCGCTCCTGCGCCGCGGCCTGACGAGCGGCCCGCTCCCCTCGCCTCGCCACCGCGCGCGTTGCTGCCCACCGTGCTTGCCAGGCTGCGACCAGTGCCGCCCTTGCCGCGCGCACCTCGTTGACAAACGCATCAGCCCAACGTTCCACCAGGCGCGCGCGCCTCCACCAGCGCACGTGGGCGGGCCGACCCCGCGCCGGCAGAGCAGCTCCCTCGCCAGTTTCGTCCGTATCGTCCGGCTCCGGCGCTCCAATCGGCGGCTCCCAGCGTCGGAGCGGGTGCAACCGCTGTACCGTCCGCGGATACTCGCTCAGCGGCGCATCTGCCTCAATTAACGCACGCCATGCGCTTTCGCGGCCGTACGCGATGTCACCAAGCTCTCGGTCAGACATTGCTGCTACCACACGTGGCGCCAATCGTTGCAGTCGGCGACGCAGAGTGATCCGCTGCGGCGCGTAATGTGCACAGTCCACGAGGCAGTGGTCATCTGTTTCCGGCACCCCAATGGCTTGTCCCGTGTGTCGGTGCGTGCGGTGGCAGCCTGGCGCTCGGCACGCGACGTCAGGTGTGGTCCCGCCGCCTCCCACTCGTCGGCCACGTGTGCCACGGCCACCCCCCCTCCCTTGGGACGAAATGGTGGATCGTCCACCACTCGTCTGGCTGCTGCCCGTCGTGTCCTGCGACGCCACAGCTGATGAGCGCGCGTCTCCGCGATCCATCGAGTGTCCCCCGCCGCTTCCAGGTATGCTCTCGCCGTCGCTACCCGATGTGCTGCCTTCGGCGCTGCCCGACACACTCTCCTCGTCGCTGTCCAACGAGCGTGCATCCACACTGCCAAGGGTGCCTTCGTCGCCACCACCCGCCGTGTTCCGGTCCTCGCTCTCCAACGAGTGTGCACCGTCCCAGCTCGATCCTCGCTGGCCGTTCCTGCCCAACGCCGCTCCCAATGGCATGGCAAA
>CAZHPE010000334.1:0-2038 GCA_964534775.1 uncultured candidatus Brocadiaceae bacterium | reverse complement strand
CATAACAACTGGCACAAGAAGCGGGAAGGGGTCAACCACGCCCCCCCCCGCCGTGCCGCCCATGGCCAGCCTCGAAGCCGAAGTCAGGTATTGCGGGGTCCTACCGCAAGTTGTAGGATGGCAGTGGGTCGAGAGCCAGGCAACAGCGGTTCCTGGCGCAAGACCCGCCGACTGACCGCTGGCACAGAGGCCATTTGTGGAGGTAAGGAGCAATGAGGGCAGGCAGAGCTTACGTGGCAACGTGTGTGATCTTAGTGGTCTTGGCCGCGCATGCCGCTGCCGAGGCGCCGGAATACCCGGTGAAGAAGGAGCCCGCGGAGGAGATCTCCTTCCTGGAGCGCCTGGTACGGGATGTCCCCCCGCTCAAGAACCCCCGCGGCGACCGCTGGCCCATGATCGCCTGGACGTCCGGGGCCAGCGGGTCCGGGCCTCAGGACCCTAAGGTCTACAAAGTGCTGCTGGAGCGCGGCCTGACCCAGCATATCGGCATGGATGTGGCGGCGATCCCGACGGCTCAGGCACTGCAAAAGGCGGGTTCGCCCGTGATCATGATGCGTGGGGCGGCGGGCCCGTGGCCCTATGACCAGGCTCCCGACTGGGCCCACCAGTACGAGGAAGGCTACGAGCCGCGGGTCCCGGGGCGCTGGTGGCCGTCCTGGAAGGCTTGCCCGGCCCTGTTCGAGGGGTGGCGTGTGAATGCGGATCAGATCCGGCGAACGCTCCGCCAGTTCAAGGAAGCCGGCGTGACCGTGGACGCCGTGTGGATGGACTGGGAGACCGAAACGTCGAGCTCCCGCGGGAAGGAAGGCTGGGAGAATGCCAGCCACTGCAAGCGGTGCCAGGAAACGTTGCCCCGGGAGGTGCTGAAAGCCCCCGCACTCTGGTCAGACTTTTGCCGCCGTCTGCACGCCCAGCTCATTGGCGCCTACCTGGCCGCACCGGTGCGCGAGATCTTCCCCGCCTGTTCGGTGACGAACTGGATGCTGGTCTGCTCGACGAAGGATCGCCAGGTCTCTGGGTGGCGCAATGACAAGGTCCCGCCGATTGTGCCGTCCATGGTCACCGCCACCAATCCGGTCGCCTACGGCAACGACGTCTTCTGGCAGTTCTGGGACGAGGGGTGGCCCCTGGACCGGCGACACGTGGACCGGTTCTACATGCACCTGCTTCTGCGCGAGGTCTCGGACGACGCGGCGAACAAGCTCATCTATGCGCCGGAAATGGACTGCTTCCCATGGGTCGACCGCTGGTGCCCCGACGTCGCCGACCCGAAGATCCCGATGATATCGAGGGAGGCGTACCGGGAGGCCCTGCGCCACATGTGGCTGCGCGGCGCGGACAGCCTGCAGATATTCAACCCCGCCCGGCAGGGGTACGAGGATATCGTGTTCGCCGAGATCGCCGATGCCGTGGCCGTCTACGATGAGATGCTCGCGTATGCCCGCTTTCTCGATGGCGGCGAGATCCTCTGCTGCGACGTGCCCGAAGTGCAGCATGACGGCGTCCTGTGGTCCGGCCTGCGGCTGGCGAACGAAGCTGTCGTACGAGTCATCAACCAGGGTGAGGGAACCGCAAAGGAGAAGATCGAGCCGTGGGACGGCGTTGCGGTCGAGCTCGAGGCCCCTTCCGACGGCGCCACCTACATCCTCACGCGTGATGAAGGCACCGTGCGCGCGCAAAGGCAATGAACGCGCGTGATGCGGGTTGGGTATTGCGGTCGTTGCTTTCGGCATGGTCCTGATCAAGATGACATAGGCGGCCAAGTGATGGTCGTGAAGGACAACCACGCGGTCGCCCGAGAGCCGCCAAGCAGTGAGATTGGAGGAACCGGTGTCTTCCGGGCAAATCAGGCGCCACGGAGACTCCCGTGCAGACCCGGGCTGCTCACACGAATTCTCAGACCCATTCCCACGAGCGTTTTTCCGACGCAGGAGCGACGAAACCGGCTTCGCATAGGGTAAGGGGTGGGTAGCGCCCTTGCGCGGCTCTCAGGGCAGGATAGAGATAGCGTAGGTCGACCACAAGGAGCTTTGGCATG
>CAZHPE010000333.1:0-2049 GCA_964534775.1 uncultured candidatus Brocadiaceae bacterium | reverse complement strand
ATGGGCTATCCGCCAGGGGGATGAGTGAGGACGAGGAACGCGGGGGCGGAGCGGTGCGTTTTGGGGGGTGAATCGGGCATCGGTGGCGGGGGATGAGGAGTGGGCTCTAGGGGGAGGACTGGGAGGGTGGGGGGATGTCTATCATGGGCACAATAGGTGGCGGGGGGCGGTGATAGACAGACCTGGTTAGCGGGCGTAAGATGGTCAGAGGTTGACCCGTAAGGGGTTGATTCTTGAGTGGTTGGATGGGTGGCACGGGGTGTGAGGAATCGTGATGAGCGGCGAATTGGGAGGCGGTAGGGCGGATTGGGCGGGTCGATTGAATTGATGTTGGGCATACGCTTCGCGGGCCGTAGGAACACCGATAATATGATTGCATTTCGTGGACTTGGATGCGCGAGGTACTGGTTCTTTTCCTGACTCTACTTGGCGGCCGTCCGCGGGGGCGGAAGGCGGTACGGGAGACGATCTGGAAGCTGATTGCGTGTCGCACGGCGGCGCTGGGGACACGGGTCTACGAATGCCCCAGTGGACATGGGGAATCGCGGATCTTCAATCAGTGTCGCCATAGATGGTGCCCTTTGTGCAGCGGTCGGAAGAGATGGGACTGGTACGAGACGCAAGCGGCGCGGCTCCTCAAGTGTCCACACTTTCATGTGGTGATCACGCTGCCGTCCGAGCTGCACGGGCTTTGGCGGTACAACCGACAGCGGATGGCGCGGCTTCTGTTTTGGGCGGCGGCGACGGCTGTGACGGATCTCTTGGCCGATCCCGCGTACATGGGCGGAATGCCCGGTGTGATCGGGGTGTTGCACACGTCGGGGGGAATGCTGGTGCTTCATCCACACGTGCACCTGGTCGTGTCTCTGGTCGGGCTGTCGCCGCGTGGCGAGTTGGTGAGAGCGCGTCGCCTGAAGCTGCTTCCCTACGATGTCCTGCGGGTGCGGTTTCGCGACGTGTTTCTGCGCTCGGTGAAGCGGATGTTTGTGCGTGGCGAGCTCTACTTGCCGCGAGGCACCAGCCGCGCTGGTTTTCGGCGCATGATCGAGAAGCTCTGGCGGCGTCCGAAGCGCTACTTCAATCTGCGCGTGCTTCGCCGCGACAACTACCTTCCGACACTCAAATACTTGGCGCGCACGATCTACGGCGGTCCGCTGCCCAATCGCGACATCCTCGAAGTACGGCCGAATGGTGTGAGGTTTCGCTACCGCTCGTGGCACGGCGTCGAGGAAGGTCAAAAGCCGAACGAGGTAGAGAGCAAACTCGGGGTCGACACTTTCGTCAGTCGCTGGGCTGATCATGTGCCGCAAAAGGGCATGCAGATGGTCCGCAGCTACGGTCTCTACGCCAACAAGCGCAAGGCCGATCTGGCCCGTGTCCACGAGCTTTTGGGCGACGAGTTCGAGTTGCCGGAAACCAAACGCGGCGTGGGGCAGGGTTTTGAGCCGCGCGAGGAGCGACGCACCTGTGAGGTCTGCGGCGCGGTGATGCGCGTGAGGACTCTCGATCGTGCGCCGCATCCGATCCACGTCATCGAGTCCGACGCTCTCGAAGCTCGGCTCCTGGGCAAGCAGACACCACCGCAAGGTGCACGGGGTCCGCCATGCGCAATAGCTTTGCCATAGATCCGTTCTCTCCATCGACGCGCCAGGGCCGAAGTCGCCGGACGTGGTCGTCGAGGTATGTGCGCCCAACGTCGAGGACGATTGCTTTGCTCGATGTCTCATGCGCGAAAGGGCCGATCAGCCGTCGGGGGCGACCCGAAAGGCGTGTTCGGATACACTCAACGGCAGCTTCAAGGAGAAAAGACAAACATCCAAGAAATGCAATCCCCACTGTACATAGGCTGACGCTCGACCCGACGGAGATGCCCAACAAACCGATGCTGCGGACAAGGCAGGTGCTCGCGGGAGCTTGAGCTCCACGGGCCGCGGGTGCGGAGCCCCGGAAACCAGGGGCTCGGCTGGAAAACGCCTTGCAGCAGATCGGGGAGGCGTTCTGCGTCAAGTCGAGTACTCGTGGGTAGATACGGGATAGAGTTTTCTTGCC
>CAZHPE010000332.1:0-2053 GCA_964534775.1 uncultured candidatus Brocadiaceae bacterium | reverse complement strand
GAGTTCATGATGGGGAGCCCGCCGGGCGAGGAGGACCGGAGCGACGGCGAAGGCCCCGTACACAAGGTCCGGATCACGAACTCCTTTCATATGGGCGCTTTTGAGGTTACCAACGGCCAGTACAAGACATTCCTCGACGAGACCGGCTACCTGAGCGGCCCGGATGCGGATTATCACCCCAAGCACTTCAACGACAGCGAGTGGAGCGGCTTCCGCAGCGACGATCAGCCCGTGGTGTACGTGAGTTGGAAGAATGCCACAGACTTCTGCAAGTGGCTGAGCAAGAAGGGAGGCCGGACGTATCGGCTTCCCACAGAGGCCGAGTGGGAGTACGCCTGCCGCGCCGGCACGGCGGCCACCTATTTCTGGGGTGACTGGTTCAGTAAGCACTACGGGTGGTGCATTCTGAACTCCGGCAGCAACAAAACCCGCCGCGTCGGATCGCTCAAGCCGAACAAGTGGGGTCTGTACGACATGAGCGGCAACGTCTGGGAGTGGTGTGCGGATTGGCATGGTGCCGACCACTACGGCAAGAGTCCGGCGGAGGACCCGCAAGGCCCCGCGACGGGCAGTTCTCGCGTTTTGCGCGGCGGCTCATGGTACTCCAGCCCGGTCGACTGTCGATCAGCGAACCGCCACGGGGACCTCCCGACGGGCACGAACGACCACTACGGATTTCGTGTTGTGATGTTGCCCGGGTAGCTCTTTCCTTGTTCTCTGTCTCCCTGGTCTCGGGACTCTGGGTAGGGTCCATGGGCGAAGCCTGCGACCGGGAAGACCACGGACGGCTGGCTCTTCTGGCGGTTCAAGGATGACAAGGGCGAATGGGTGAAGCTGGACGTGTTGAGGAAGAAGTATCGGTGGCCGTCGGCGGCATACCGGCAAAGAGGATGTGTCGGGAGCGAACGTCCAGACTTGGACCGGCTTGATCCTCGCAGCATGGGATGAATGAGAATGAGCAAGGCCAAGGACGCTAGCGGTCCCCCTGAGGATGGGGGCACGCGCAGGCTGCGCGAGGAGCTGCAGGCCATAAGAGACAGAACGCCCGAGGAAAGGCGCGAGCGGGAGCGCGAGTACTGGGCGGAAGTGTCGGAGGCCGACCGCGACTGGGCGCCAGCGTGGTTGGACACTTGCGCCATGACCCCGGACGCGCTACTCAACACTGCTGAACACTGGCTCGACGACTTGGTGAGTGCGGGAGGCCTGCCTGATCCTCTCTCCGGAAGCAAGGTATCGAAGAGCTTTGACGATGACACGGATATCATCATTGCCGCCGCTTGGGCGCGAGGTCTGAAGGAGGAGGCTCGCGCGATCCGCCGGTTCACGATGACGGGGGAGGGCCCGGGGGGAGCGATGCTGGCGTTTGCGATCATTCAGGATGTCCTTCAGTCTGAGGTCTCTGATCGTGTAGCCGGCAAGAACCGGCTGCGGCTTAGCGCCATGGATGGTTTGCCGGAGGCTCCACCTGAGCGATCGATCGATCAGAGGACCAAGAAGAAGGCGCGCCGGCCGACCGAATATGATCCAGTGAAGGGCAAGAGGATATATGACGACTGGCAACAGCAGAGAGGCAAAGGTGCCCTGGCGAATTGACACCAGCCGCCAAGTAGTGTATACATGCCCGCCGTACGGTGCCGGTTGGGCTGATCCCAACCCAAGACAGACTCGCCCGAACGCGTGCTCCGCACAGCGTTTCGGCTTTCTGACGTGAGGTTCTTGCCCGGCCCTTACCATTGGAACGAGGAGTTAGACCATGTCCGATTCTAAGCCGGAAATCCGACATCTCGACATCACGGATTCGGAGCGGATTGAACGCTTCCGTACAGCCGGTTACGGCGGATGCGTTTCAGACGCCCTTAGCGGTCTCGGGGTGCATGACAGCGTCTTTTCAGACCGCTTCAAACCCCTCCGTCAGGGTATGCAACTCGTAGGCCGCGCCCTGCCCATCAAGCTCCACAGCGTCGCGGCAGGGGCAAGCACCCCTGAGGAGCAGCAAGCCATAAAGGACAAATGGGAAGCAGAAGGCGGCCATCCCCAGAAACGCATGATGCGC
>CAZHPE010000331.1:0-2065 GCA_964534775.1 uncultured candidatus Brocadiaceae bacterium | reverse complement strand
TGATATGGAAGATCTCAGAATCATACCGGGGTTTGAGACTCTGTCACCGACGCTGGGTGGCACGTCCGGCGTAGGCGAGGAAATCGGAAGGGCTCAGACCCGAGGCCGGTCCGTCATGGCCGTGCCAAGAAATGTTTGTCTCGGTTGACGGTCAGGGCCTCGACCCAGGGCACGCAGTGGACCCGGAAAGCGGGGTTTTCGAGGTTTTTGTCGAGACCGGACGGCACAAACGGACAGCGCGGAGATTGATCCTTCCGCGGCTGAAGAAGCGAAGCCTGGCGCCGGGCCTGTCGTGACATACAAGTCGCGCGCCGCAATGCGCTTGGCGTGGTCAAGCATGATAGAGCATCGGGGATGGGCCTTCCTGACGGTGTGCGGCTGGAGGCTCCCTGCATGATAGGGTATTGTTGCAGGCAAATCTCTGCAGGAGGCGCCCATGACCTTGGCCGATATCAGCGATCCCGACTCAGTCCGACGCGCAATGGCCGAATACGATGAAGTCGAACGTACCGTCTTCTTGGCGAAATACGGGTTTCGCCGTGCCAAACGGTACTTCGTCGTCAATTATGGCAAGCTCCACGACGCGCCCGCGATACTTGCGGCTGCGCACGGGCTGGAGTTCCCGGACAAAGGTCCGTTGACGCCCGAAGATTTCGACGTGGACGGCGAACAGGCACGCGAGAAGCTCGAGGCGTTGGGTTTCAAGGTGCGGGCGATCGATATGCCGGTGCGATCCGCCTGAGGAGACCGCAAACCTGAAGGCCCGCTCGCTGCTACGCCTGCGAGGTAGCGTTGTTGCCGTAGGCCGAGCCGACAGTCAAGCGTTGCCAGCTTGGTGGCGTTCTCCTCGCGACGACAACCGACCCCAAATCGATGAAATCGAGTGTTGCCGTCAGCGCTTCACCGGCTATGGGGCCCGTAACAGGGGAGCGTTCCCCTGAGCCGTCTCGCGACCAGACTTGCCGCCGCGCGGACCTCAGTCCTCGCGCAGAAATGTATCCACGATGCGGCAGAACTCCTCCGGCATCTCGTCGGAAATATCGACTCCGGCGCCGGGAACATTCTCGAAGCGCGCATTGGGAAAGTCTTTCACCGCCTCCTCGCTCTCCTCCCACATGTGGTCTCGGGGACCTGCGAACAGGAGTGTCGGACACGAGATGCGGCTTGCCAACTCGGCGTGGTCGGTAAAGCCCATCGCGTGATAGGCGTAATACCAGGTCGGTCCAGCCTGGAGCCGCGCGGTCTCGGTCCGGCGCGCGGTATCAGCCGTGAAGCCGGAGGTCGCGCCATCGGGCAGACCCATATCGCTCATCTCCCAGCGCGCCATCCAGTATTCTTTGACGTCTTCTCCGTCCTTGCTGAAGGGGCGGGCTGACGCCTCCTGCATTTTCTTACGCCATTCGGGTTTGATCTTAGGCCAACCGTAGAGCAGCAGTTTGCCGACGTTCTCGGCATGGTTGGCCGCGACCCAGGCGGCAATTGTGGCCCCGAAGTGATGTCCGAAAATGTGGTAGCGCCCAAGCCCCAGGAGCTGGGCAGCCTCGTCGACGCGGCGCGCGAACTCAGCCGCATCGGGTTGCTCCGGCGGCGCATCCGAGTTGCCGTGGGCGGGCATGTCGATCGCGACCGCGTGATATCCCATCTCGCCGAGGAGCGGCAGAACAGGTATCCACATCGTTGACGCATCGGAGGTCTGGTGCAGCAGCACGATTGAACTGATTGGGCGATTGCGCGACGGCGCTCCCGTGCCGGTTGTGAGGTAGTGGACCTGCCCCTTGGGCGTGTCTACGTAAGCCTTGCGAATGTCCATGATCTCCTCCCTTTGATGGCAGGCGTCGCTCGACCTCGCGCCGGTCGGTCCCAAAGGCTCCACCGGCACGTCGGTTCGGCTTCCCCAACCCATCCACGAGCCAGACGCAAGCCATAGTAGACGAGCAGGTGTCGCTTGCCTACTAGGTGAGGGACGCGCGCGAATCCGTAGGCCCCGATCCCTCAGCCCCAGCGGCGACACGGTACCGCGGCCTGAGACGGGGCCGCGACACGCCGTGGCCCTCGTCACGCGCGG
>CAZHPE010000330.1:0-2077 GCA_964534775.1 uncultured candidatus Brocadiaceae bacterium | reverse complement strand
TTCGCGTCCCATCTCCCGTCCTGCAACAAAACTGAGCGGTCGGTATCATATTAGCGTGAGCCACACGTGCCTGCAACTGCGCCCCCTCACGTCCTTCCAGCGAGACACCACGGGCTAGGGCGCGCCGCTTGACACGGTGGCACGATGCTGCAGAATGCCCGTCAGCTGGCACTGTCACGAGCAGACGGCCTGCCATGAAACTAAGGTAAGGACCAAGGACACGTGGCGTCCTTTGCACGCAAAGCACTGGAGAAAGCCCGCGCGCGGGCCGGCTGCTGGGACCGTCCGGAGAACCGGCGTCCGCGGGCGAGCGAGGCGAGAGGGAAGCCGCTCGATATCTGAAGCGGCGGGGCTACCGAATCCTGGAGCGCAACTACCGCTGCCGTCTCGGCGAAATTGACTTGGTGGTCTTCCGCAAGGGCGTGCCCGCGTTCGTGGAGGTGCGGACGCGGACGGAGCCGGTTCTGGTGCCGGCGCCGGAGACGGTGACGGCCGAGAAGCGCCGCCGAATCACGCGCGCCGCGCACGATTACCTCGCCCAGCATCACCTGGGCGGCGAGGACGTGTCGCTGCGCTTCGACGTCGTGGCGATCCTCTGCCGGCCTGACGGCTCTGGCCGCCCCGCGTGGACCACATCCCCGATGCTTTTGGGGCGACATGAGGCCAGCTGGCCTGCGGCGCGCCCAGCCACCGCAGGCGCGGTATTTTGCGCAAGACACGCGCGAGTCGGGCAGCATCAAGGTCGCCTTTACGCAACCCTTGGCAATATAGGACGTTCGGTGGATTGCGGCGAGCGACCAGGAAACGCTCGCATGCCATTCTCGCTTGACTTTCCCCCCTGGTTCCAGTACATTTATGAGTCATCACCCTGGCGGAGTTAAGCTGGCAGGTGTTTTTTTTTGCGCCGAACTATCGGGGCTCCAGACGCTGCGACTTGCACTGGCCAAGGATGGGCGGAATGGCTGAGGATAACGAGGAACAAGCGGTCGATACAGGCGAAGAGCGCGCCGACAAAGACGCGGGTACCGAGGACGAGGCGACCGGCAGCGATGCCGTATGCGCCTCGGTCACGCGCGTGGGAGCCTGTGAGTGCATCATCCGCATCGAGAGCGACGCGGACGAGCTGAAACAGCGCTACGATGAGACCCTCGCGACCTTGCAGCAGCAGGCAGCCCTGCCGGGGTTCCGCGCGGGCAAGGCCCCCTCCTCCCTCGTGGCAAAACGGCTTGCCAGCCGCCTTAGGATGGACGTGCTTTCAAGCGTCCTCGACGAAGGGTACGAGAAGGCCGTCAAGGATAATGATCTGACCGTGGTGGCCGAGACAGAAACGCCCGACGTCGAGCAGGTAGAATGGGAAGTTGGCGACCCCGTCGATTTCACCATCAAATGCGAGGTACTCCCGGCCATTGAGGTTACGGAGGAGCAGTACAAGGGTATCAAGGCCCAGGTTCCGAAGTTTGAGCTCACGGGCGAGCTGCTCCAGAAGGAGATGGAGGGCTTCGCACAGCAACTCTCGCGCTGGGACAAGCTGGAGGACGGCTCGGTCGAGGAGAAGGACTTCGTCAAGGTCCGGGTAACCGTCCCCGGCGAGGGCAGGGACGCCGCATGGACGGGCGAGCTTGATTTCTACGCCGGCACCGACCGGATCGGGCCGTTCCAAGTCGAGGGCCTCAAGGGGGCCGCGGCGGGTCTGAAGGCAGGTGAGAGCGTCGAGCTGGAGGGCACCCTCGGAGATGAGTTGGGGCCGGAGGCGGACGAGAGCCTTAAGGCGATGGCCGGTCAGACGGTGGGGTTCCGGGCCGAGGTGATCGAGTTGTTCCGCCTCAATGTGCCGGAAATCGACGACGAACTCGCGAAGAAACTCGGCATGGAGGACGCGGCGCAGGTTCGCGAAATCGTGCGCGAGAGACTCGAACAGCGGCTGGCCGGTGAAAAAAAGGAAGCCGTTAAGCGCGCCGTGATCGACGCGATTCTTGACCGCGTCCCTATGGAGATGCCCGCCTCTCTGGTCGAGAGGGCCACCATGGACGAGCAGAAGCGACTGGTCTCGCGGGCGATCATGCATGGCATCGACATG
>CAZHPE010000329.1:0-2091 GCA_964534775.1 uncultured candidatus Brocadiaceae bacterium | reverse complement strand
CTTCTACTTCGCCATGACCGGTATGCACGCCCTGCACATGATCATCGGGCTGGGACTCATGGTCTGGCTGATTCCAAAGATCCGTCGGGGCACCTATACGAGTGAATACTTCTCCCCGATCGAGAACTTCGGCCTCTACTGGCACTTCGTAGATATCGTTTGGATTTTCTTATTTCCTCTGCTGTACCTGATCGGACGGGATCCGTGGCTAACCATGTAGTTCCGGTAAAGATGTATGTGACGATCGTCGGGTGCCTGTTCTTCCTCACGATGATCACGGTTCTGGCCGCTTTCGTCGAGTTGGGCGTCCTGAATACACCCCTGGCTCTTGGAATCGCCCTGCTCAAGGCGACGCTCGTCGTCTTGTTCTTCATGCACGTCCGCTACAACACCCCGCTCATGTGGGTGTTCGCGGCCGCCGGGTTCTTCATGGTGCTCATTTTTCTCGCCCTGCTGATGCAGGACTACATGAGCCGTGACTGGGAGCGGCCTCCAGCGGAATTCCTGCTCTAGTCGACGTGCAGCTGTAGTCGCGAGTAGGCGCTCTGCCTATCGGTGCCACCGCCTCACTTCTTCTTACTTGGCGGCTTGAGGCTGAAGTTCACCGTCAGCGCACCGTCCGCCACCTCGATCTCCTGAACCTGTCCCGCGAAGAACTCGTGCCACGCCTCGATGGTGTATTTCCCAGGGGGCACGTCCTCGATGGTGAAGCTGCCGTCGGCTGCACTCACGGCGAAGAAGGGATGCGGCAGGACGCCGACATACGCCGACATCCAGGGGTGTACGTCGCACTTGAAGCGGATCATGACCTCGGGCTGCGAAAAATGGGTGCCGCGCACGGGTAGTTTTCTGACTTTTGCAGGCATGGCCTTGTTGAACCCCTCGTTGACCCTGGGCGTCATGTTCACGTTGTGCATGAGGCGGTCGCTGTTGTGGATCATCAGGGGCTGCCCCACCATCAGGCCCATCACCCGCGGGGCGTAAGCGCAGCCGACCTGATCCAATTTCCCGGGTCTCTTGGGGGTTTCGAACGTCTGCTCCTCGAGGCTCCCCTTTATGTACACGAAGGCGAACTTCACGTTCTTGTCAGCGTCGACGACGTATTTCTCAGACATGTGCGGCTCCGTGTGCTTGGCCACACAGTCGGGATCGGTCTGCATCTTCACCGGCTTTGCCGGCGGTATCTTTTTAGAATCTATCTTCACCACACCGCTGATGGTGCCCGACACCACGGGACCGGCTACCAGAGCGATAGCGGCGGCGATTGCGATTGACAGCTTTCCAACGCCCATCTCATCCTCTTTCTATCCTTGAGTTCTGTCAATTTTCCGGAAAAAATCTCGTCTGCTTATTCACTCCCGCGCCGAGCGCTCCTCCTCGCCCCGAACTGGACTGCAAGCGTCAGCAAGGCGCCCACGAGGCCAAGGAGATAAGGCTTGTTGGAGGCGGGTTTTTCCAGTAGCAGGAAGTACCATGTGGATACCGAGCACCGAGTTCCCACCTCCCCATTGGATCCGTCCCAGGCTGCAAAGGCGATCGGAACAAATGCTCCAGCATCGAACTGGAGATCTTTCTTGTCCTCCGTCCGCAAGGATCTGTGGATCAGTAACTGGTAGCGGCCATCGGCATACGCAATCCTGCCGCGCACATCCTGGGCATCGGCCGGCTGCTCCTGGAGTCTGGTCATGCCGTTTGCCCTCACTTCCCTGACGTCTCCCGACACCCTCGCCTCCGGCGACGTAGATGGGCTCGCCTGCCAGACCCACGCGTATGCGGCGTGGCGAGCGTCACCCATGAGGAAGTGGGGACGCACCGCTCCGTCGAAGATCTTCGTGGGAAACTGCACGGCCAGGGCATCGCCCAGCGTCGATGTCTCCCCCTGTTCACCCCGATCTGCATCGGTGTCCTCCGTGTCCGGGTCCTCGGCAGTGATGCTCACAGAGGGGTCGTGCCAGGTCACGAGAAGGGCCAACTCCTCCCCGTTGTGCATGGACTTGGCGAACACGGTGGTCACGGTCGGCGTAAAGAGACGCGGCTCGATGATGACCTGCCCGGCGAGGGGAAACATCACGCCCTCCCCTTCCCCCCAGC
>CAZHPE010000328.1:0-2114 GCA_964534775.1 uncultured candidatus Brocadiaceae bacterium | reverse complement strand
CGGAGTAACCGTGAGGTGCGCCGTCCCAGTTGTAGATGATCCCGTAGCTCGGAGGCTTGGACATCCTGGTGGCCTCCTTCATGTCGTCAGGGTGAGAGATCAGCGCCGCGTCTCCTTGAGCCACTGCTTGTACTCGCTCTTACCTCTGCCTGGGGTCCCGCCACCACTCGCACCGGCGCGGGGCGTGACGGTGATCGCGGTAGTCCACGAGCAGTTCCACGTCGTGCAACAGCACGGGGTAGATCACCCGCGGATCATGCGTTTTCAGGTCCACCCGCACTGTGTTCTCACCCGCAACGGGAAGCGGGCCACGGCGCATCAGATCGACGGTGATCCAGTAGTGCATGTTCATGCGCGTGTTCCCCGGCGCCGGGCGGACCGAATAGGTCCAGTCCAGCCACTCCTGATGCTCCCGGGGGATGTGTGCATCGTTGATGTAGAGCTCAAACGTATCAGTATCGATGAAGTTGGTGAGGCGCACGCGCAGCTCGCAGCGCGCCAGTTCACCCTTCGCATGCCACGTGGCCAGATCGTCCGAGACGTAAAGCGACTGGGGCGTCCCGCGCGTTCCCTCTGCCAGTTCCACCGGCAGCGGATGCGGCGAGCCGTAGCCGCCGGGCCTCTCGTCCGCTGTGTTCGGTCCCTGGCGGACGAAGAAGTGCTTGTCCTTGTGGGCCAGCAGTTCGGGGTGACCCATGAAGCGGAGGTTGGCTAGGTCACTGTCCGTGTAGGGGTAACCGGACGGGTAGTAGGTGTGAAAGAAGACGCCTTGCGCTCCGACCGCATACCCGTTGGCGGCCTGAGCAACCTGCATCTCCCGGGTCGCTTCGCCATAGGCGTCGTGGCGGACGGTCGTATTGACACCCGTGACAATCTTGACGCCGGTGCTACGAGCGGCCCCGACCAGCTCGGCAATGCCTTTCGGGTGCGGCTCCGCACATCCTGCCCTGTGAGGGGGCATTGCAGCGATCGTATCGGCGATTCCCTCCCGGATCATCGTCTCCAAGTCGATGCCAAGGACCTTGGAACCGGCGAGCGTGGCAGCCGCTCGCAGAAGCAGCAGCTTGGGCCGGCCCTGTTCCTTGCCGGCCGCGTCGCACAGCGCGCGCACGTCGCGAACGAACTGAGTGAAGGTGTCCGTGTGCGTGGGGATCTCTCTGCGCGCGACGAACGGTGTGCCGCCGGAGAGCTGCAGTTCGATTCCGTCGGTCTCGTAGCTCCCTACGAGCTCTTTGATCACGGCCAGCCGGTTGCGCCGTACCTCCTGGATGGCGTAGGAGAACCGCGCGGGATTGTCCCACTGGGCCTCGGGGAAGTCGGGTTCGGGGCCGACCTGGTACTCAGGGTGGTCGAAGCAGAAGTCGGAGCAGCGGCAATCAGTGGCCTCGGCGCGCTCCTGGTGGGACATGCCCAGGATTAGGCTCGGCATGAAGGTGAAGCCTAACGCGTGGGCGCGGTCGCAGACGACCTTGAGCGGATCGTGGCCATCGGCGATGAACCGCTCCAGATTGCGTCCGGCGCGGTACCAGATGATGTGGTTGGTCTTCCTGACGTTGTGCCCCCAGCGCTCTCCGGCTCGGGTGTCGTAGAGCAGTACACGGCAGTCGCCCACGCAGTAGGTGATGGTATCGATACCAAGATCCACGAGCTCATCGATGGGCGCGGTGTAGATCCGCTCATCCATCGGCGGCTCGTGGATGTAGACCGACGAGTGCCGCCCGTCGGTGTAGAAGATGACCTCGTGCTCACGGTTCATCCTTTAGGCCTCCCACATTGGCCAGTCGCTTTCACGGAGCCGCTTCCAGAGTCCGTCGAACTCCTTGCTTTCGTCGTCCTCCCATTCGTCCGGTGCTTCCGATTTGAGAGGCTTGCTCATAGATGTTAGCATGCCGCTGCCAAGCGTGGGGCGAGCCCCCGACGCCGCCACCTTACTCCGATCAGGGCCGCGACGAAAGAGAGAAGAGCTCTCTCCGTGCAAACCCCGGCGGCTCACATGAAGTCCCAGACCCCTTCCCTCGAGCGTTTTCCCGACGCAGGAGCGATGAAAGGGGTCTCGCATGTGGTAGTCGACGTTACCGGGCGTTCCCATCTGCCCTTCTCCATTATCTCTATGC
>CAZHPE010000327.1:0-2129 GCA_964534775.1 uncultured candidatus Brocadiaceae bacterium | reverse complement strand
GGAGAGTCTGACATATCAGGCAAGTACCAATCAGGACAAAACGTGACTTTCACCACGGGCTGATAGGGGCGCGGGTACGCGCACCCGCGGCCGAACCGCTTCACCCGCACGGGCGCCGTCGCCAAAACTTGTCGTACACCCTCAAGAGCAGCCCTGCACGCAGGTCCAGGGCGGCGTGCGGGCAAACCTCGTGGCAGCAGTAGCAGCGGATGCACCGCGCGTGATCGATGCGCGGGAGCTTGCCCCGCACGGTGATGGCCTCCGCCGGGCAGATCCGAAGGCATTCCACGCAGCCCTCGCACCTCTCGCCCAGCACCACGGGGCGAGTGGTGATGTGACGGTGCAGGAGGCTCCGAAGCACCGCCGGCACGGAGAAGGTGAGATCGCGGGGCCGGGGCTGGGCGAAGGCTGTGAAGAACGGCTCAGGCGGCACGCTGGAGCATATCTCCCCGGGCCGCAGCAGGTCCCTGCCACATGCCACGCCAAGCGTGGGCACCGACAGAGGATCGAACCCGACCAGGCGCGCGCAAGTCCAGTCGAGCTGGTGCGCGTCCACGCCGGCCACCAGCAGGCCCACCGGCTTCGGCTCCCCACGGCCCGGCCCCTGCCCTTCCATGCCCACGACGGCATCCATTATCGTCACGGCCGGCCGCAGGCGCTCGTAGACATCGACGAGCATGGCGGCGAACATCCCGGCATCCCCCCCGGCACGGAAATGCCACTGGGGCTTGCGCGCCTTGACGACGCAGCCGAACATGTTCTTTACGCCCATGGTCAGGCGTATCATGCCATGGGTCTTGAGTTTCGGCACGTTGATGATGACGTCGGCATCGAGGGCCTCGCGCGCGACCTCCAGGGCGGGGAAGAGCGCCCCGGGGGCCGTCTTCACCTGCACGGAATCCCGGAAGTCGACGACCGGCACCCCCAGGTTCCTGCACACCTCGGCGATGCCGCTCGCCTCGGCCACCGCGTGCGCATCGCCCAAGCCGGGGCTGTCGCCGACGGTGACGTCCCGCGTGCGCCCCAGCACGATTCGCAGCACCGCGTCCACGACGGCGGGATGCGTCGTCACCGCCGTCTCAGGGGGCCTGGCCGCCAGGAGGTTGGGCTTCACGAGCACCCGAGCGCCGGGCGGGATGAGCGCTGCCGCCCCTCCCACGGCGCCGAAAGCCCGGCCCGCCGCGCGGCGAACCTCGCTGGGATCGTAACTCGTGCAGGTTTCGAGGTGGATCATCGTGAGGGGGCGGTTCCCACTTAGGCGGCAAGCTCGGCGACGTGCCCAGGACTTGCGCGCCGGCGCGCGGCGGCACATTCGCCGACGCTGCCTGTGGACGAGAGTCCCAGTATAACCCCCGGCGGGCCGGAAGCAAATGAGTATAAGCCGGCAAAAAAAAAGGAGGCTGCCGCACCCACGACAGCCTCAAGCGCCAACCCTCAACCGGACAAAGCGATATGCTACCACGCCCCACCGAAGGTTAAGCAAAACACTTCGCCCGGCTGATGGCAGCCGACCGGCCCAGCTTTCTGCTCCCTCTTTGCGTTACGCCCCACATTTACGGCTGCACGTACTTACGTCCCCTCGTGCGGGCTCTAATCTCCACAGGCCAACCTCGGCGGGTAACACTTCGTCCGCACAAGACCGGCACAACTACGGGAATCTTACACCGGACGCACCCTGACGGCGACGGTCGCGAGCCAGCACCAGCGGATGTCTTTCGCAACAGGATCAAGCCATCCAGATGCTCCAAAGACAGCTTGTCAAATAGCGGACTTGGCCAGCATAGCCACCTCGGGCCCGAGCCGCAATCGGGCCGTGTCGGGTTTCTCCCATGGGGGATCCCCCTATAGGCGCATTAGTGACGCCAGATGCCGACCTCCTCTGTCTAAGCCCCCATGGCCGGGGTGCAAGCGCCGGGAATGTGCGGGTCGGTAAGTGAACGCTCCTCAGGATGGCTGCTGACCCTGCACCCATTGGATGGCGTGCTGGAGCAGCTCGGTGGCATTCTTGAGGTTCAGCTTTTCCTTGATGTGCTCGCGGTAGGTCTCGATGGTCTTTACCCGCATTTCCCGGATGGTCATAGTTTTCGGCCGTGGCAGAGCGCAGAATGGTGCCCCAGAGGGCGTTCTGG
>CAZHPE010000326.1:0-2130 GCA_964534775.1 uncultured candidatus Brocadiaceae bacterium | reverse complement strand
GCCGTGTCGGGGCTCTCGAAGTCTATCGGTGGCGGCCCCGCTTGGCCGAAGTCGAGGTCTGGGGCTGGGGCGACAATCTCTCGCCCCTGGTGATCGGCGGGGGCGGCAGCGTCAGTTTCACCGGGCCGGAAGTCCCCGCCGCCGGCTTCGACGGCGACTGGAACACCTCTTTCCGCATGCCGGCCTGGTTCAGCGCCAACCCCACGGCGGGCATCCTGACCGTGGATATCGGGGCCCGCGTCTGGCTCGACGCCATGCGCCTGGCCGTTCCCTTCATCCCCGGCTATATCGCCGAGGCGGCCGATGGCAGCCGCGACCCCAACGGCTGGCTCCGGTGGCGCCAGATCAGCGCGCCCGACCGGAAGGAAGGGGGGTTCCGCCGCGCGGTCGACCGCTTCGACCCGCCCCTGCAGATCCGCTTCCTCAACCTGCGCCTCCCCGGCATCGTGCGGACCTCGGGCTTTTTCTACGCCCTGACCGAAGTCCTGCTCTACACCGAGGGCTTCGTCGGCGAGGCCCCCATGACATCCGATATCATCCGCTTGCCGGGACCGCGCAACTTCGGCGCCATCCGCTGGGACCCGCCCCCCGGGGCCCAGCCCCCGGGCACTGAGTCGGAAGTGCGCACCCGCACCGGCGATCTGCTGGTGCAGCAGATCCGCCATTTCGATGTCAACGGCAACGAGAAGACCAAAACAGAGTGGGGAAAGCTGATAAGCAGCTGGAAGGGTCCCATCGACACCACTTTCGCCCTGGGCGGCGGCTGGAGCCCCTGGAGCCAGAAGTACCTGCAGCCGGGCGACCAGGTCAGTTCCCCGGGCCTGCGCCGTTTCCTGCAGCTGCAGGTGCGCTTCACCAGCCGGGACCGCTTCCAGGCCGCCTCGATCCGTTCGATCGAAGTGGAGCTGGCCTCTCCCGTGGCCCGCTCCCTGGTGGCCGAAGTGTGGCCCGCCCAGGCCGTTCCGGGCCGGATGGACACCTTCGATCTGTACCTACGCTCTACATTCATCGACGAGCCCGCCGTCGACCGCACCCCCGGTTTCGACGAAATCCTGCTGCAGGCCCCCCCCGGAGTGGATCTCCATCTGTTTAGCCTGAGCGTGGGCACAGAGGAGGAACTGGGCCAGGATCGGCCGTTCCAGAGCTTTACCCTGACGGCCGACGGCAATCTGGCCGACGCCTCCGGGGCCATCGCCCAGGTACTGCGCAACGACTCCGACTCCGTCTGGGTCCGCCTGCCCCAGCTACATGAGACGCTGCCGACCGACGTGGCCGTGAAGACCTACAACCGCATCACCCTCCAGGGGGCCGAAATAGTGGTGGGCGAGGACGGCGAGCCCATCACCGAGGCGGCCTATGCCCTGCTGGACGAAGCCAAGCGCGGCACCATCCTCTATTTGAGGGAGACCGCCGCCGGCCTGGAACCAGTCTCCAGCCGCGCCGAGTACGACGACCTGCTCCCGGAGGAACAGGGCCCGGTCCGCTATTTCCGTAAACCGCGCGGGGGCGGGGCCCAGTCGCCCTTCGACGCGCTGGGCGATTCGCTGACGCGCTCGGCCTACAACGCCCTGCCCCGGTCCGAACGCGGCGCGGTCCTGGGCGAAGGCCGCCTGATCCACTTGCGCTTCGCCGCCGCCATCTACCGCAACGGCACCACCTTCAAGCCCTTCGTCCGCCGCTCCGCCGCCGGGACCGGCGGAAATTTGTGGCAACAGGTGGATCCGGGCGACGCCACGGACCTGACGGACAGCAGGGAACTGACCCTGAGCGTGCCGGTGGGTGCCGCTGTCCTGGACGATCTGACCCTGTCGCCCAACCCTTTTACCCCCAACGGCGACGGGGTCAACGACGAACTGGCGGTCGCTTTCTCCGTCTTCGAGGTGACCCTGGCCCGCCAGGCGCGTCTGCGCGTGTACGAACTGGGAGGGCGTCTGGTCTGGAAGGACGGCGCCCCGGTGGCGGGCGGCGCCCAGCAAATCAGGTGGAACGGCACCGACACGGCCGGCCGGACCGTGCCACCGGGCCTCTACATCTGCCAGATCGACCTGAGCGCCGATTCGGACCAGGCCGTCGGCACGACCTTGTCCCGGGTCGTGGCCGTAGTCTATTGATTTTTTGGTTTGCAGCAGC
>CAZHPE010000325.1:510-2131 GCA_964534775.1 uncultured candidatus Brocadiaceae bacterium | reverse complement strand
GTGGGACGGTGAACTTTCCCAAGACCGGCCATTCTATGTCGCCACGAGCCAGTTAGGCCGGCAAAGAGAGGAAGGCGGGGACGGGTGTACGGAGTGGTAGGTATCGAGCCTCCCGCATCAACGTTTTACCCAGGTTCGGTATAGGTGGCATCGAGCCCCCGCATCCCCCCCGACGCAATTCGGTGATATCATCGCCGCCATATCGCTGTGTCAGGTTTGCCACGTCGCCCCGCGCTTTGGCCTGACTGTCCGATTTGTGGATCCGTAATCTCCGGCCTCATCCACATAGCTAAATAACGCTCTGATTCCGTATCGGGCCCTTACCTACCATCTAAGACGTTATCGTCCAGTGTAGGCCTATACAGTCGTAAGTCTTTGATTTATCATGCCGTATGGGCGCCCTAGCCCTTTACAGTCCGCCCCCTGTGATACAGCCTAGTCTGTTTCCTCAATGACCGATTTTCACGATAGATGCGGTGCATATGCGCGATCCACAGGAGACAAGTGTAGGGCGCCCGTAGTGCCTGGTAAGAGCCGCTGCAAGCTGCATGGTGGCCTATCGACAGGTCCCCCCAGGACCCCAGAGGGCAGGAAGCGCATCAGTGAGGCTCAGAAGCGGCGCTGGGCCAATACCCCATAACGCGCCCGCGCGTAGTGCGATGGGAAACGGGCTGTGGACTTAATGCAGATGGTGGTTCTCTGGCATGTTGATGTAGTCCGACGTTCCGCTGCTCCAGGCAGAACCGCGCCCAATCGTCCATCATGCGTTTTCGCTTCTCAAACAGGTCGCCGCGCCGATAGGCAGCTTCGACCTTGTCGCCGACGGCATGGGCCAGCGCCATCTTGGCGACTTCGGCCGGATAAGACGAACGCTCTGCCGCCCAGTCCCGGAATGACGAGCGGAACCCGTGCACCGTAACGCTACCCGGTTCCATGCGCCGGACGAATTGCAGCATCGTCATATTGGACAAGGGCGCGCCCTTCCTACTTCCAAGAAAGACGTATCCATTCCGGCCAAGATCACGCATGGCCCTGATGATGTCCTGCGCATCAGCCGAGAGCGGCACCCGATGCTCTTTTCGAGCCTTCATTCGGTCAGCCGGGATAACCCAGACACCGGCTTCCAGATCCATCTCGTCCCAGGTGGCAAGGAGGACCTCCGTCGTCCTCGCCGCTGTCAGGATCAGAAAACGAAGAGCGCTTGCCGATATCGAGCTCTCGCCTTTAAGCCTTTGCATAAATTCGGGAAGTGCCGGGTAAGGCATAGCGGCGTGATGCTTGACGCGGCGGACCTTCTCGCGCCTGGGCAGGAGCTTGTCGAGGTGCCCCCTCCAACGGGCCGGGTTCTCGCCCTCGCGATATCCCATCACCCGCGCTGCATCCAGGATCGCCTCGATTCTCTGCCGTACCCGCATTGCAGTCTCGGGCTTTGACGTCCAGATCGGCTCCAGAACCCGCATCACCAGCGCGGTTTCGATCTCGCCTACAGCCAGCTTCCCCAACACAGGATGGGCATAGGTCTCCAGCGTGCTGCTCCACTGGGCCGCGTGTTTCTCGTTGCTCCAGCCGGATTTGTTGCGGGCAATGTAGTCCTCGGCAAGCTCCCGGAAGGTCGTCGTTC
>CAZHPE010000325.1:0-500 GCA_964534775.1 uncultured candidatus Brocadiaceae bacterium | reverse complement strand
AGCCGCCGCCTGGACTTTTCTGCGCGGCGATGATCGATCGGATCGATGCCCTCGGATAACAGCGTCCTGCAGTGGTGAGCCTTATCTCGCGCCCTTGCGAGGCTGACGTTGTTGACGGAGCCCAAACCCATCCAGCGGGGCTTCCCGTCCAGTGAGAATCTGAACCCCCAGGACTTCGTGCCCCACTTACTCACACGTAAGTAAAGCCCGGCACCGTCCGCGTATGCGCCCGGTTTGTTTGCAGCCCTTACGCTTGGGACCGAGAGCCTACTGACCCGACGCGGCAACCGCCATCCTTATTAGCTACATTTCAAGCTACGTATTGTACGCGGTTGCAGACAGACGTCAACGGACGAAGTGGGATATAGTAAGATAGTATCCCCTTCTATTCGCGATGTTATTTTGGAAAATGCTGGATTGCTGCGGACGCAGTGAAACAGTAAAGTGGCGGAGAGAGGGGGATTCGAACCCCCGATACGGATTGTCTCCGTATAACGGTT
>CAZHPE010000324.1:0-2165 GCA_964534775.1 uncultured candidatus Brocadiaceae bacterium | reverse complement strand
ATGGAGTTTCCCATGCCCGCCAATCGCCCCAACCTTCTGTTCATCATGCCCGATCAGCTGCGCCCCGATTTTCTCAGCTGTTATGGCGCTTCCTTCATCGACACACCACATATAGACAGCCTCTGTGACAGCGGCGTACGCTACGAGAAGGCCTGCGCTTCCTCACCGGTATGCGTGCCCATGCGCTCCACGCTGCTCACCGGACTCAACGCTATCCGCACCGGCGTGCTGGGCAACGGGCAGTACCTGCGTCCTGATCTGACGGCATGCGGCATCAACACCTGGCCGCAGCTGCTGAGTGATGGCGGCTATCGGACCTGCGCGGTGGGCAAGATGCACTTCTATCCCTGGGAAGCCTCGATGGGCTTTGCCGATCGCATCGTCTGTGAGGACAAGCGCTGGATCCATGTGGAAGACGACTACCAGCAATACCTGAAGGCCAGGGGCCTGCGCAAGCTGCACGGCAACGAGCACGAGGGTTATCAGGAGGGCCGCGGCGCCTTCGTGCATCAGCACGACTACGAAGACTCGTGGGACGGCTTCGTGGGCAACGAGACCAGCCGCTACATCCGCGAGTACAAGAGCGAAGCGCCATTCGCCATCATGGTGGGCTTCCCCGGGCCCCACTGTCCCTACGATCCCTCGCCGCAATACTGCGACCTCTACTCCCCTCACGAAATGCCCGAAGCCTATCCCATAGGCGAAGATCAGCCCCCTGACTTCGTCGAAGGCAACGTGCGCGGCAGCAGATCACCCTGGAACGGCGTGGACTACACCGAGTTTACCACGGCGCACAAGATGAAGATCCGCGCCTATTACGCTGCGCTGGTCAAACAGATCGACGACAAGGTCGGAGAGATCATTCAAGCACTGAAGGATACCGGACGGTATGACAACACGATCGTCGTCTTCTGCAGCGACCATGGAGATTATCTGGGCGATCACGGCCTGATCGGCAAGGGCACTTACTACGAATCGAGCACCAAGGTTCCGCTGATCGTGCGCATTCCCGGCTCACACGAGTCGAGGGTCCACAGCGGACCCATCTCCATCGAAGACATCACCGCCACCCTGCTGCATCTGGGCGGCTGTGAGGTGCCGAGCTACATGGATTCACAGCCGCTACCGGACCTCGGCATCGAGGGCAGCCAGGCTCGCGACGTGATCTATGGATTCGTGACCTCGGGATCCATGTGCTACGACGGCACCTGGAAACTGGCGCGCTACGGCAACGGCTACGCCGCCTTCTTCAACACCGACGAGGACCGCGCCGAACAGAACAACCGGATCGACGATCCCGCCTGCCAGGAGATTCGCGCCCGTCTCGACGCCCGACTCAACGCCCAGATGCTGCGCTCGATCAACCGGGCTCATGCGGAGAAGAATCACCATACGGACTGGGAAGATTCCGCTTTCGCCGCCGGAAGCGGCCGCTGGCAGCGAGTCTACCCGCAGCCCATCGGCTAGCTCCTGCGGCGGAACCTGGTGCGCGTTACCCCGGAGTGTCGGTCCCGGCTTGCTCTCCCGTGACGAGCGAGACCAATTCTCCGCCCTGGATCTGTGGCTTCCGGATCTAAGCCAGGGCCTTGCAGGCGTGAGCGAGGCCGATCCACGGGTAGCTGCGCGCAGAAATCAAGCCACGCGCACCATACTGGTGACCTCCAGCTCAAGGACCCCACAGCTCTGCCCGGACTCGCCGTCAGGCACCGGAAATATCTGGAGAAACTCTTGAGAGCCTTGGCCGCTACCGCCGAAACCTCCTTCTTACCAGCCATCCATGCGCAGGAAATGGCCTCTGTAGTTCCTAATACGTATACATCAACGACGGAAAGCGCCAAGAGCACCAAGGACTGAAAGGGTAATCCGCTAGACCGCTGTGCAGGATTAACGCAGACCTGGGTTGTATATTGGTTGTATAACGGAACGAGAATTGCGGTTGGAATGATTCCAACGATGAAGAGTTCGCACGAACGATGTTGTGCTGGTGCTACGAACGTACTGCCTCAACATGGAGACTGACGCAACCCGGGAGGATGACATGGCACCGAAGACGGCGATCTACATGCGGGTCAGGACTCAGCTCCTGTGTCGATTCAGCGGAACCAGAGCCGACTGGACTAACCGGCTGAGGCAGAGTAGATTCGTCGGATTCCGCTTAGCTAAGT
>CAZHPE010000323.1:0-2177 GCA_964534775.1 uncultured candidatus Brocadiaceae bacterium | reverse complement strand
TCCAATGCCAGAGTCTGGCGCAGGGACCAGACGGCACGATCTACGCCGCGCAACGCACGATCGTCTCCAGATCCACCGATGGCGGCAGGATCTGGGAGCATTTTCACCACAGGGATGCGGATCGCTACGAAGGTTGGTGCATTCGGTTCGACGCCGAGGGCACGATGCTGCATCTGGGCCAACCCGAAGGGGAAACGCTGCCGATTGTGTGGGCGTCCGGGAACGGGGGGGAGACGTGGGAGCGCATCGGTCAGATCGACATGCCGGCAGCGGGGAGACTCAGAGTCGGCTTCGGCGTCATCTGTCTCCGGGATGGGACGCTGGTGGCCCCTGTCAAGGACATGGCAGCGGAGGTTTCCAACGGCTATGAGAGGCTCATCTCCGGAACCGAGACCCTGTACGCCTGCCGTTCCATGGACGGCGGTCGCACCTGGCCCGAGCATCACTACATGTGCGAATGGAGCGCCGAGACCGGGCTCGCGGAACTGTCAAGCGGGCGCCTTGTGGCTGTGCTGCGCTACCAGCGCCCGGGCCTGCCCGAGGACACGCCGGAACTCCTCGAGCGCACCGGCGCGGCCGCGATGGGCAGCAAGTACCCCTACAAGCACGTGTTCCTAACGGACTCCGAAGACGGCGGCAGGACCTGGACGGAGCCGCGCCAGTTGACCACGGTGTACGGGCAGTGTCGCGGCACCTGTGTGGGCCTGTCGGGCGACCGGTTGGTGGTCGCGCATGATCACCGCTACCCTCGTGGCATGGCCGGCACCCGGGCCATGGTTAGCCTCGACGGCGCCCGGACGTGGGAAGACGAGGTTTACTACCTGAACCACGGCATGGCGGCGGGCTATAACGAGACCATCTGCCTGGACGGCGAGGAGATGCTCACACTGACCGGATCCTGCTATGGGAACGTCGAACAATCGCAGGTTGTCATGGGCAGATCGGCGTTCGCCCTCATCCGGTGGAAGCTGGTGCAATAAGACGCCTGGGATTTCACCCTTCCAGTCACAGGAGGACCACATCCAGCTGATGGCCCGCTTGTCGGCCCACTCGGGGCGCGTGCCATCGCTCATGGTCGCGGCCCTCCCGAGTCAGCGGCGCCACCGCGCCCGGTGGGCTTCTTCCCCACCTGCGCCCCCGCCCCGGGCCCGGACTGTCCGACGGCCCGCCGGGGGGTACGCCCCTGAGCCAGGGCGCTCAAGGTGGCCTCCACGTCAGCGATACTGTACACCATCGCCGCTTGCCGCGATGTCCCGAACTTGACGACGCGTACATACCCCTGGCGGACCAAGTCGGTGAGTTTACGTTCCGGGATGGTGAAACTGCGAAGGATCGTTCTACGGCTTGCCCAGCGGTGAGTCGATGCGGTATCCACGAAAAAACCCTCCGTCTCACGGTAAGGACCTTTCGTCCTCAGCCGCAGAGGAGGGTTGCGTTAGCTTCTACCTCACCGACCGACCCCGTCCCAATCGAAAGATCACTGTCGCTTCCCCGGACCAGCCCGCACGGGGGTAGCAGTCGTGACCTTTGAAAGAACGAGGCGAGACCCGGACTTAGAGGGTCTCCATACATTGCCCAGTATTGCACACAGGACACGGCGCAATGTCAAGCAAGGTTTCGCGGCACGGGGTGTTGTCATACACACGGTCCGGCACCCGCCCTGCCCACCTTGCTATGGGATGGCGTTTACGGCCTGCTGGAGTCTTTTCAAGTTCTCGGGTGTATATGCCGCCTGTATCCTGGAGTACTTGTGGCCGAGCAGACGCTCCCTGTCGAGGATGTCCACGCCGGCCGTCGCCATCGCATCGTTGGCGTAGACGCGGAGGTGGTGGAACGACAGGTCGGGGCCAACAGTGCGTCGGCCTCCACTACCGTAGGCGCACGTTTGACCTTCGGGCTCACTCGTGCGACGGTTATCCCGTCGAATGGGTTGTCTCGACGGTGAAGCCGGCCCTCGTCAGTAAGCCAGCGAAACATCCGCCGCAGAACCATAAGGTCCCTCTCGACCGAGCGAGCAGAAAGCCTATTCTCGTTCTCACCAGCAGGGACTGGACCCGTGGCCCTGCGCTGCCAAGCAGCGGGTAGGGAGAGAAGCGTGTCCCTCAGGCGGACCACGTCGCTCTTCGCAAGGGCTTCGGGGTCGGTGCTCTCGCCAAGGATTCGGCAGGCTGCGTCGA
>CAZHPE010000322.1:0-2185 GCA_964534775.1 uncultured candidatus Brocadiaceae bacterium | reverse complement strand
TCGGAAGAGGGGATCGTCAGGTTTGGAACGAAGGTCGCCCAGGGGCGCATCCGGCTGGGCAGTCCGCAATACAGGGCCGGCCGGCTCCCGCCGCTCGAGGGCGCTTGCTCGGGAATCTCTCTCGCCACGCGCACAGCCATCGCAGTGGCGTCAGAGCAAAAAGCGAGGCGAACGCTCGCCGGGCTCTGAGCCCGGTTCCAGACTATTTCCCGCACGGTCCCTTCCGCGCGAGGGGGAAGGCGGCAGAAACGGCCACCGTTCTCTTTCAACCACGCCAGCCCGCGAACAGTCAGACGCGGGTCATCCACGTGAATCCAACGCATCGCCGGGGAGCCATCCGGCTCCTTAGCTTTCGCGGTCCGACTTCCCGGCTTCGCCGTGCTCTTTGCCATGCCGCATTCTTCTCCTTTTCAACACAGGCGGTGCTTCCGTCAGGAACTGTTGCCATGCCCCTGCCAAGCGCAGGACGCACCCCAGACGCCGCCATCTTACTCCGCTCAGGGCCGCGACGAAAGAGAGAAAGGCATGCGCCGCGCTGACCCGGACGTCTCACAGGAACTCCCAGACCCCATCCTTCGAGCGTTTTTCCGACGCAGGAGCGACGAAACGGCCTTCGCATAGGGTAAAGGGTGGGTAGCAGCCTTGCGCGGCTCTCAGGGCTGGAAAACGCGCGTGGGAACGCTGCATGGGGAGATCGCAGGCAGGTAGTTCCTTCCCGTCGCGCCCATCGATGCCCAGAGGATGAGACCCGGCATTGCGGAATTCTGCGGCAAGTTGTAGCATGGCAGGCGATTGGGAGCAAGACGACAGCAGTTCCTGACGGAAGCATCGCGGCCGGTCATTTGCCTAACAGCGGCGGGAGGAGAAAGAAGATGGAGAGACCGTTCAGGTTGACAGGACTGTTTGTGGTGTCTCTGATCGCAGCTTGCATCACCACGTCTCTGGCCGGGTCGGAGGAACCCGCAGCCGGCGAGAAGAAGGGGCCTTTCGGGCTGGACACGGTCGTCGCCTTCTACGGCGACGAACGGGAAAGGGTTCCCTCCCAGAACTTCACCGCCACGGGCATGACGTGGTTTCCCCTTCTGAAGAACCCGGTGGAGAAGGGCTCGGACATCATGGCCAACCATCCCACGCAGCCTTTCGCCATAGATGAATTCGGTTTCGACTACGACGGGCAGATCGACCTGAAGACGGCCCAGGTGCTGAGGGCGGCGAAGAAGAAGAACCCGGACCTTCAGGTGGCGGTCTGGCAGATGAGGGGCCCGGTCGCGCCGAAGCTGGCGCAAGCCTACCGCGAGAGCGTCGAACTGGTCCTGATGGAGACCTATACGGACCTGAACGACGCATGGCAGATCGCCTTCCAGCTTCAATCGGCGCGATTGAACGGCTTGCTCGACAAGACCATCATCGGCTTGGGCCTGGGGAAGTTGAATGACGATCGGGGGGGCTACCCATGGACGCAGACCAGGGAAGAGCTGGAACAGCAGATCCGGCTCATAAGGTTTGTGGCTCCCGAGTCGCCGGGTGTCGGCTTCTTCCACAAGCCCTTCGGTCTGGACAAGTTCCCCATAACGGCCGCAGACGTCGAGGAACTGTGCAGCGCATTCCCGGAGATTCCCACCGATGGGAGCGGGCTGAAGCCGGAGCTGCTTGAACTGGGCAAGACTTTCACGAAGCGCTACGAGAAGCCGGCCATCTTCTGCTCGTCGATTTTCGTGATGCCGAACTTCTACCCCGGCCACGTGGGGCCGGACGGAGAGTGGACCAAATGGGGCCACATCGTGCAGCCCCAGACCGCCCGTGCGGTTCTGATGAACCTGGGAGAGCAGGATGCAGAGGAGGTAATCGTGCGGATGCGAGAGCAGGGCGAAGGCGGGGAGGTTTGGGCCAAGGGGATCGTCGACATCCCGGCCCGCTCCATCGTCGCAGCCACGCTGCCCGTCCTGCCGGGCAAGAAGTTCCGGGGCTGGGGTGGAACCGAGATAATGGAGGTGGAAGGACCGGGATGTGAGGTCTTCATGTTCTGGAGTTCCCGCCACCACTCGAAATAGGAGAGAGGGCACTTCACACCTTGTTTTGACCCCTTCCCGCTTCTTGTGCCAGTTGTTATGAGAGAATTGGATGGGGTTGCCTCGCTGGCTGGTCTGGAGGGAGGGGCGGAGCCCCGACCGGAGGACCAGCCAAG
>CAZHPE010000321.1:0-2229 GCA_964534775.1 uncultured candidatus Brocadiaceae bacterium | reverse complement strand
ACTCAAGCTCTGGAGGCGACGGGTTCGGCGTCTATCCGACGTCGTTAACTTCCGGCCGAGCAGGCGGTCTGGCGGGTCCTGGGGATGGGCTTGTTCGCAGACCGCTCGATCCAGGACGTGGTGGAGCACCTGGGCCTGGTTTTGCCGGGTGTGAGCAAGTTGTCGTCGGGTGCCATTCCGCAAGCACGCTATCGTCTGGGTGCTGAGCCGCTGGCGGAACGTGTCAACGACTTTGAGACGGCCATTTGTCGAGTTTAGGAAAGGTGCTGGGTGCTGCGGCCTCCTGGGCTTCTTCTCAGTCAGAGCTCGCTCGGCGCGAGCTGAAAGACAGATATCTGAGGGCTCTGCCCCCAGACCCCCGAGGTTTAGCGCATTTCTGGCAGCCGGATGAGACCGGGCCGGACGATTGTGCAGGGCGCGCGGGGTGGGATAGAGTCGGAACGCCCGCTCGGAGGACAGGGCTCTGCTGAGGAGCAACCCGAGCGCCGTAGCGGGTGGCAATACGGATGAGACCGGGCCCTCGGGTCCGGCTTCATTCCCTCTTTGCGCGCCGGGTGTCGGCGCGGGTCCGAAGATGGCGTCGCCGTATCCAAACATCATGCTCGGACCTCGTCAGCCCCGGAAGCTGTCACGGTGGCGGTTGCGGGCGCCGTGACGGCGGGCGGATTGATCCAGACTTTGTCGCGGGGCGGCCTGACGACCGGCCGGCCATGGGGAAACCGCGCAGGGTGGGCCTTGAAGGCGGCGTCCATGACCGTCTGCCTTGCGGCCAGGCGCTGGCCGACGCGCTCGTGGTGGACATCTGCCGGCGTGAACATCGCCAGCCCGCTGTGGTGATGGTCGTCGTTGTACCAGGCGAAGAAGTTGTCGCAGTGTGCGCGTGCGTCCTCGATGCAGCCGAAGTTCTTCGGGAAGTCCGGGCGGTACTTCAGGGTCTTGAACTGCGCCTCGCTGAAAGGGTTGTCGTCCGAGACGTGGGGGCGTGAATGGGACTTGGTCACGCCGAGGTCGGCAAGAAGAAGCGCCACCGGCTTGCTCTTCATGGAGGTGCCGCGGTCGGCGTGCAGCGTCAACTGCGAGGCTTCGATGCCTTGCCGACGACAGGTCTCGGCGATGAGGCGCTCGGCCAGCGCGGCGCTCTCACGATGAGCGAGCATCCAGCCGACGACGTAGCGGCTAAACACATCGAGGATCACGTACAGGTGAAAGTACGTCCACTTCGCCGGCCCCTTCAGCTTCGTGATGTCCCAGCTCCACAGCTCGTTCGGGCGTGTCGCTATGAGCTCCGGACGCTTATAGACGGGGTGCCGGGCCTGGTCCCGACGCTCTTTCGCCTCATTGTTCTCCGCGAGAATACGATGCATCGTCCGGACCGAGCACAGGTAGTGCCCCTCGGCGAGCAGCGTCGCGTGGACCTGCGCGGGGGCCAGATCGACGAAGCGCGGCTCGTGCAGAACGTCGAGCACCGCCTGGCGCTCCGCCACGCCAAGCTTCCGCGCGGGCGCCGGACGCCGGGGCTTCGGCCCGAAGACCGGTGCCCGCTTGCGGAAGTACGTTGCCCGCGCCACGCCGAACGCCTCGCAGGTCGCGTCGATGCCCAGCGTCGGCGCATGCTCGATCACGGCGGCCATCGTCAGCTCTGATCGTCCGGCGTCGATAACGCAATCCCGAGTAATTCCGACACTTTTTTTTGAAGCGCCACCAACGCCTCCGCACGCTCTGCGCGTCGAGTCATCTTGCGGAGCGCCTTCTCGGTCTCGGCCAACTGCTTGTCTCGTGGATCCACCGTCCGCGGGGTCGGCCCGCGCTTCTTCGGCGCGAGCCCCGCCAGCGCGCCCTGCTTCTCCTGCCGGCGCCACTTCGTCAGATGCGACGAGTACAACCCTTCGCGCCGCAGCAGTGCGCCGAGTTCGCCGCGGGCCGTGCAGGCCGCCGCATCATCGAGGATCCGCTTCTTGTACTTGGCGCTGAAGCGTCGACGTGTCGCCTTTGGCTTCACTTCGGTCGGAGGGCTGCTACGCCCTGGGTCTGCCCTGTCTTTCAATTCTGAAACCATCCCCCGCCCTTCGAGGTTACTACACTAATCTTCTGGGGTCGGACTGTCTCACCTACGTTGGCACAGAGGGTCCAGGCCATACTGGCCGGGATCATCCTCTCCAGCCAGGCCCCACCCAGTGCTCCGCCGTGCGCCCCAGCCCGGACCTGAGTTCGTCGCCCCCAACACGTCCC
>CAZHPE010000320.1:0-2230 GCA_964534775.1 uncultured candidatus Brocadiaceae bacterium | reverse complement strand
GCCCCCGCCGCGTGAGGCGCAGGTGGGTGGCGGTGCATTCCAGCAGGCCCTCGGCCACCAGCCCTTCAACAATGCGGCGTCGCCCGGGGTCGAGCGCGGCGTCGATCCACTCCAACGGCGCCCCTTCAATGAGCCGTAGCCCGAGCATGAGCCGCTCGCCGAGGCTGCGGTCGGGGTCCAGCCTCTCGACCTCGCTCACGGGCGCGCCGCCGCTGCTCCGGAGGTATGCTGCCAGGTCGGGCGCGTTCTTCCAGCGCATCCCATCGACGTGCCCCGCGGCGCCGGGCCCGAGCGCGAGCACGTTCTCGCTCGTCCAGTAGAGCATGTTGTGGATGCACCGACGGCCGGGGCGCGCGAAGTTGGAAATCTCGTAATGCTCGAAGCCGGCTGCCTTCAGGCGTTCGATGGCGCACTCGTGCATCGCCGCCTCGGTCCCTTCGCCTAAGGGCCTTGCAGCGCCGGAGGCGACCCGCCGGGAGATCGGCGTCTCCGGCTCGTAGGTCAGGCCGTAGCACGAAACGTGCGATGGCGAGAGCGATAGCGCGGAGTCCAGGTCCGCATTCCATTCGGCGGGGGTCTCCCCGGGAATGCCGAAGATAAGGTCAAGGCTGATGTTCTCGACCCCGGCGCGGCGCGCCAGGCCCACGGCCCGCGCCACGTGCTCCGGCTCGTGGCGGCGTTCGAGCGTGATGAGGTGGCGGCTGTGGAACGATTGCGCCCCAATGTTTATGCGGTTCACGCTGCCCGCCGCGAGCGTCTCCAGCAGGGGCGGCGCGACAGTTTCGGGGTTGGTCTCGACTGTGAACTCTTCGAGCTTCGAGAGGTCAAACGCATCGCCGAGCGCCGCGATGATTCGCCGCCAGAGATCCGCACCCAGGATCGTCGGGGTTCCCCCGCCGACGAAAACCGTGCGGACGGGGTCCGCAACCTCAGCCCCGCAGGCGCGCGCCTCCTCGATAAGCCGGTCCGCGAACGCCGCGCGGACGCTCGGGTCCGCCACCACGGAATAGAAATCGCAGTAGCCGCACTTCCGCGCGCAGAACGGCACGTGCACGTAGATGCCGCGGGCGCGCGCGGGCGGCGCGCTGCGCAAGATCGCCGCGCTATCCGGGAACTCGGAAGAACCTGTTTCCACGGGCTGTTTCATGGGAGAGTGCCGACTGGTCGGGCGTGAATCCTATCATCGCTTGCCGGCCGAACCCATATCGGACCCCCACGGTACGAGGCCATCCAGGCCCACCTGCATCTGCATGCCTCCGACGCTGACCAGGGCGCGAGCGTGCTGCGGGTCGACGCGCTCCACCTTGCCCCATTTGTGCACCCTGACAACATATACCTCGTCGCCGGCCTGGATGGGCCGGGGCGGCGCGCGGCCTTCGACCAGCTTCTCGGTGCGCTCGAGCACCGCGCGCAGGCCGTCGCGGACCTCCCGCACCTTGCGGGCGTAGGCCTTGTGGCTGAAGCGTACCTCATCGTAGAGCCCGGCGGCGCTGCGGGAGAGGCGCTCGAGGTCGTCGCGGATCTTCATGCCGACGTCCGCGCCCGTGCGTTCCTCCTCGTCCTTCAGGCGGGACAGCGCCTCCTCGTACTCGGTCTTGAGCTTCTCGGCCTCGCTCTCGATCCACCGTGCCCTCTTACGCCTCTGTTCGGCGTCCCGGCCGGCCAGCGCCACCTGATCGAGCATGTTGCCGTACTCGCCGCCGGATGCATCGTCCAGGGTGGCGCGCGCCTCCTGGAGCAGCGCGGCCGGCATTCCCAGGCGGCTGGCTATCTCGAGGGCGTTGGAACTGCCTGCCGAACCTGTCGTCAACTCGTAGGTGGGACGCAGGGTGGCGGCGTCGAACTCCACGCAGGCATTCTCGGCCTGCCGGCAGGTGCCCGCAAAGGTCTTGACCCCCCCCAGATGGGTCGTGACCACCGCCGAGCACCGCCGCCGCACCAGCTCCTGGAGCACCGCCAGCGCCAGGGCCGCGCCCTCGGTCGGGTCGGTGCCGGCGCCGAGTTCATCGAGCAGCACCAGGCTCTCATCGGTCGCGGAGTTGAGCACGCTGATGATCCGGCCCATGTGCGAGCTGAAGGTGCTGAGGCTCTGCTCCAGACTCTGCTCGTCGCCTATGTCCACGTGGATCGCATCGTAGATGGGCACGATCGCGTGCTCGGCCGGCACGTAGAGCCCGCTGCGCGCCATCAGGCACACGAGGCCCAGCGTCTTCAGCACCACCGTCTTGCC
>CAZHPE010000319.1:0-2242 GCA_964534775.1 uncultured candidatus Brocadiaceae bacterium | reverse complement strand
CTTTGTTGTCGGGCCGAATCGGCGCCTCGGCCTCTTTGTCGGCGCCGCACTTGCCGCAAGCGTGGCCGGTTTCTGGATAGTGTTCCGGCGACGCCCGGGAGCCGCTGCCAGCGGCGATGCGGTGCAGCAGGAGTCCGCGCCCACGGAAGGGTCCGGACCTGCCGATGAAGTGCGCCCGGCCTGACGTGGTGGTTTAGCGCGATCAGCATTCGAAGAGGTTTCGATAAGATGGTTGAGGACGAAAAGCTTTTCGGTGTCATTCCCATGAGTTGGCGGTTCGACCTTACGTCTTTGCCGCTGGTGCGGTGGTTGCTGAAACGGCGCTGGTTCCCAATGATCGCCGTCCTGGTGAACATGGCCCTGTTCATGGTCATCCTGATGGGCGGCGTGGTGGGAGGGTTCTCGGCGGGCAACTACAACTTCGGCATCATGATCGTGTGGATCCTCTGGTGGGTGATGCTGATGATGCTGCTGGTGCCGGTGTTCTCGCGGGGGTGGTGTGTGGGCTGTCCCCTGCCTTCCTTCGGCGAGTGGCTGCAGCGCCTGCGGATCTTCGGTGTCAGGAAGAACCTCTGGGGGCTGAACCTGAAGTGGCCGAAGCGGCTTCAGAACATGTGGCTCCTGAACATCCTGTTCTTGTTTACGACCTTCTTCAGCGGGTTCATGACGGTAAAACCCCTGGCCACTTTCCTATTGTTGGGCGGCATCATCGCCCTTGGAGTTGTGATCTCGCTCGTCTTCGAGAGGCGCACTTTCTGCCTCTACGTCTGCCCGGTGAGCGGCTTCCAGGGTCTCTACAGCAACGTGGCGATGATGGAGGTCAGGGTCAAGGACCCGAAGATATGCGCCAAACACAAGCAGAAGACGTGCGAGACCGGGTCCAAGGACGGGTATGGCTGCCCGTGGCTGCTGGAGCCGCACAGCGTCAAGCGCAACACCTATTGCGGCATGTGCTTTGAGTGTTTTAAGACCTGCCCGTTCGACAACATGGTCGTAAACCTTCGCCCGCCGGGGACCGACTTGCTGGTGGACCACAAGCGCGGCCTGGATGAGGCGTTCAAGGCGTTCCTGATGCTGGGCATCGCCGCGGTCTTCTATATCTCGATGATGGGCCCGTGGGGCTTCCTCAAGGACTGGGTGCGAGGCACCACGCTGAAGGGGTGGCTGACCTTCGTGGGCCTGCACACCGTGACGAACCTCATGGTGCTCCCTCTGATCTTCCTGGCGTTCGCCTGGCTCTCGAAACTCATGGCGCGCGATCCAGGGACGCCGCTGAAAAAGATATTCGTCAACCACTCCTATTCCCTGGCCCCGTTGGGGCTGGCCGCCTGGATCTCGTTCAGCTTCGGCATTCTGCTGCCGAACGGCTCATACATACTGCATATTCTGTCCGATCCCTTCGCCTGGGGGTGGGACCTGTTCGGCACGGCGAAGGTGCCATGGACGCCGGTGCTCACCGGCTCGCTTGGCACGATTCAGCTTGTCTTCCTTCTCGGCGGTCTCATCTTCTCCGCACACATAGGATTCAAGCTGGCGCGCCAGACATTCTCAACCGAGGCCGCCGCGCGGCGCGGCTTCATCCCGCTCTTGGCATTCCTGACCCTCGTCACCCTGTTCTTCGGCTGGCTCTACGGGGGCCCGTAAGAGGAGTGGCCTTATGAAGACATTGAAAATCATCATCAGCGCCGTTCTGGTCATTGGGTCCACGATCGGCGTGATCGCAGCCGCACTGGGCTATGAGGTCTATCGGTCGCGCAACATCACCGCCGAGATCCTCGCCCGCGCGCCGGAGCGCGGAAACTTCTATCCGCGAGAGATAAGTCTTTCGGTCGGCCAGAAGGCCCGCCTGCGCATTCGCAACGTGGACACGGTGACTCACGGCTTCACGATTCCCGGTCTCGGGGTGGACGCGAGCGCGATTGACGCCGGCAAGCAGCGCATAGTTGAGTTCACGCCGCAGCAGACCGGCACGTACGACTTCTACTGCACCGTCTGGTGCAGCACCGGCCACCTGCAGATGAAGGGCGTAATCAAGGTGGTCGCCAAGTGACCCGCCCCACGTTCGCAGTCGGCCCGGCAAGAACCTGACCAGCATCACGTCACAGGCATCACAGCTTCCTCCCCCGCCCGTTCCAGGGGCAGTGCTAAGTTCAAGCTCATGGCCCTGCCGGGGTCGGCTACGTGCGCCGGCTTTGTCTTCTTGTTCCGTCTGGCCGTCGGCTCGGACTCCGTCGCGGAATTC
>CAZHPE010000318.1:0-2244 GCA_964534775.1 uncultured candidatus Brocadiaceae bacterium | reverse complement strand
CTAGCTTCATGCGACACGGGGCGTTCGAGCTGTTCCTCGTGATGGCCGGGCTTCTCTCGTCGGCGCGGGAGATGGCCAGAGTCTCCGCCCGCGCACCGCTGGTGCGGCGGTCAACTGCGGATGGTCGCCCGCGAGGCCCGGCGCCGCTGACGCCAGCCCTCAGCATGCCGGGCGAGAACGTCACGGACGGCCCAGAGAGGAGGGTTCCACCTTGCAGTGGATAGAACAGCGCCGCCGAGCCTGGGACGGCAAGCCGGTGGTTCGTTACATTTATCGGGAAGAGTTCTTCAGTAGATTGCGAAAGCACATGCTGCAGGGCGGGCGTCATCTGGAGTTGGGCTCCGCTCTCGGCGAGCTCCAAGCGGATATCCCTGGACTCATCACTTCTGATATTGTTCCAGCGCCAGGGATGACCCTGGTATGTGACGCACATGAATTACCATTCCAGGCGGTTGCGCTGCGCAACGTGATTGGGGTGGATGTCCTCCACCACCTTGAGAACATTGGCCAATTCCTGCAGGAGTGTGAACGAGTTCTCGAGCCGGGAGGGCGTTTGGTATTCATCGAGCCCTGGATTACGCCGTTCGCGCGATTGGTCTGGCATTTCCATCATGAAGAATGCAATCTGCGGATAAACCCCTACGACCAGGTTGTTAGGGACCCTTCCAAAGACCCATTTCACGGGAATCTGGCGCTGACCTACCTTGCTTTCCAAACATACCGTGCCCAGTTCAGCCAATCCTTCACGTCTCTGCGCATACTTGCCGTCCTGCCGTTTTCGTTTCTTGTCTATCCGCTCTCGTTCGGTTTCAAGCAACCGAATGTTCTCCCGTTGTGGCTCGCCAAGTGGCTGCAAAAGCTGGAGAACTGGACGGGATTCCTCTGGCGCCGCTGGGGGGCCTTGCGTGTCGTGCTCGTAATTGAGAAACGCCAGGGCCTCGATGGGTAGGGAGCGTGAGTCACCGGCACGGGGGAGTTTTCTGACGCGTATCCGCCGCTCGCGGCTGCTGGTGGGGCCTCGCCGGCGGAGGACCTTCTACCTGGCCCTGGCCCTGTTCGCGGTCGCCCTCGGCGCGCGGGTGGCCGTCGCGACCGTCTACGTGGCCGTATACGACCGGTACGAGGCCGAGAGCCGGTGGCTGGAGGGCGACCACCCTCCGGTGCATGCGATGGTCAAGGGGGACGCCGCCAAGTACTACACCGAGGCGGCCTCAATCATCGAGCAGGTCCGCGACGGTGAGAGCTTCTTCGTCGCGGGGGACGGCTTCTTCGGACCGTTCCTCTATCCGCGGCTCATCGCGGCCTACGGCCTGGCCACTGGCACGATGCGGCTGGACCAGAACGGCTCGGTCCCCACGGGGCAGGTCTACGGCTTCCTGGTGGCCCAGTCGGCCCTCTACGCCGTGGCGGTCTCGGCGCTCTTCGTCGCGCTCGCGCGCGTCCTCGACACGCGGATGGCGGTGGTCGTCGCCCTGTTCCTGAGCCTGGAGCCCACGCTGGTCCAGTTCTCGGCGCGGCTGATGACGGAGACCGTCTTCGTCTCGCTGCTGATGCTGGCCGTGGCGGCGGCGATCCTCCTCTTCCAGGCCCCTGCTGGGGAGTCGCCGCTGCGGCGGTGGAAGCTCTACGCGCTCCTGGGCCTGCTGCTGGGGCTCATGTACCTGCAGCGGCCGGGGTCGCTCGGGCTTGCGCCGGTCTTCGCGCTCGCCATCTTCGTGCACCTCGGGCGGTCGCGCCTCGCGGCGTTCGCCACGGCGACGGCGCTGGTGGCGGCGCCCATCGTCGTCGTGCTGCTCCTCCTGGGGGTGCACAACCAGGCCCGGGCCGGCTTCTTCGGCTTCGTCTCGCCGCAGGGGTCGTTCATGCTGTACGAGTACCTGGGGTCGCAGGTGGTCGCCGAGGGCGCGGGCACGACGAGGGGCGACGCGCGCGTCCAGCTCCGCGACGACGCGATCCGCATGGCAGCGGAGGCGGGCATCGTGTCTGCGGACGCGGCGACGAAGCGCGAGCTCACGGAGCGCGAGACGCTGGGCCTGTATGGCCTCTACAGGGGCGAGGCCCTTGGACTACTGGCGCGACACCCGCTGACCACGGCCCGGGTGGTGGCCTACGACGCCCTGGTCTCGCTCCACCTCAATCCGATCGACACCTACCGTCGCTACTCCTCGATATACAAACCGGAGGACCCGGACCTGGCCGCGGCCCAGGCGGCGACGTACGACCGTGACTGGCCCCTCAAGATCG
>CAZHPE010000317.1:0-2250 GCA_964534775.1 uncultured candidatus Brocadiaceae bacterium | reverse complement strand
TTACGGAATCCAGCCCGACCTGACAACCCTGGGCAAAGTCATCGGCGGCGGCCTGCCCAGCGGCGCCGTCGGGGGTCGCAAGGAAATCATGGAGCAACTGGCCCCGCTGGGACCTGTGTATCAGGCGGGCACGCTCTCCGGGAACCCTATAGCGGTCGCTGCCGGCCTGACCACGCTCAGGGCACTTGACGCCGGCCTCTACGAAAAGCTCGAGGCGCTCGGGAGCGCGTTGGAGAAGGGACTCCGGGCCAACCTGTCGCGGCTCCGCCTGCCGTACTGCTTCCAGCGAGTGGGCTCCATGGCTTGCCTTTTCTTCGGCGAGCACCCCGTACTGAATTACGGCGACGCCGATTCGTGCGACATGGGCCGGTTCGCCGCCTACTTCCACGCCATGCTGGCGCAGGGCGTCTACCTGCCCCCGTCCCAGTTCGAAAGCTTCTTCATCAGCGCCGCACACACCCCGCAGGACATTGACCGGACGGTGGCCGCCAACCTCAAGGCGTTGAACTCGATTGTCTGACACGGCGAGTGTCGAGGCTGGCTATTGCTGCGGGGAATTGTCCCGCTGGGAATTGTCCAGCCGGGAGGATGACGAGGAGGCTGGTTCATGAATGAGGTGCGGGTGTTCTCGATGTCGGGCGTCTGGCGTACGGCCAGGAACGCATTGCTTTGCTTGGCTCTTGCCGGGGCCGGCCTGAACGTCGTAGCGGGGGTGGTCAGCTACCCGGAATCCAGGTTGCCGTTCGTCGATTTGTAATCGCCACCGGCAAGCACGGAGCAGTCGGGTGCTTCTGCGGCGGATGGCGATGAACTACGCTTTGCAGTGGCCACCATGGTCAGCGCGGAGGCGACCTTCTCCACCTATCGCAGTTTCGTGCAGGAGGTCTCCCGTTTGGTGGGCCGACAGACCAGATTCGTGTCACGCCCTTTGTACGCGGAAGATCGTCGCGGGCTGGAGCAGGGCGAGGTGGATGTGGCCCTTGTGTGCACGGGCACTTACGTCCACGCCATGCCAGGGAAGACGCTCAAACTGCTGGTGCAGCCACAGTTCCGGGAGGGCCTGGAGTATCGCAGCCTGCTGATCGTGCCCGCCAAGAGTCCCGCCGAGAAGTTGGCAGATCTGAAGGGCGCGGCCATGGCCTTCATCGATCCTGAGTCCAACACGGGCTGCCTTGTGCCTTCGGCGGCGCTGGCCGAGATGGGATGGGCTCCGAGGTCGTGTTTCTGCAAGGTTTCCTTCACGGGCAGTCATGACCGATCCATCCAGGCGGTGGCGCTCGGGCTGGCCGACGCGGCCGCGGTGGACTCGCTCGTCTGGGAGTCGGTGAAGGCACAGGACCCTTCGGTGGCGGATCATGTGAAGGTGATCTGGGCGAGTGAGCCCTTCGGGCCGCCGCCCATATGTGGTACCCGAGAACATAGACCCAGCGCTTGGGAACTCGGTGCGGCAGTCTTTTCTTGCCCTCGACGAGGACGAGGGGGGTCGACGGATATTATCTGCCATGGGGATCGAGCGCTTCGTGCCGGGCCGGGAGGATGACTATCGGACGGCACACCGGCTCTACGAGGGGCTTCAGGAAGGGCTGGGAGGGGGGCAATGGCCTTGAACCGGTGGTCGCTGGACCGGCTCGTGGCATGGACCGGCATGGCGGCGCTGCTGGTGCTGGTGGTGCCGTCGGGGGTGTACTTCACGCTGAGCGTTTCGTCTTTGGCCGAGCGGGTGCTGGTCGAGCGCGGCCAGAGCTTGGCCGGGACCTTGGCCGGACAGATCGTCGACCCTTTGCTCCTGGGAGACGAGTTGGCGCTGCACAGCGCATTGCACAGGGCGGCTTCGACCGAACGTGAGGCCCGCTATCTGTATGTCGAAGATGGGCGTGGGAATATAGTGGCACACACTTTCTCGGATGGATGGCCCGGCGCATTGACCGAGCGTTTGGGGTCGGATCGCGAGAAAGTAGTGCGTTTCTGCACGGAGGACGAGCCCCTCATGGACATTTCGGCGCCGATCCTGGACGGGCAGTTCGGGACGCTCCACGTCGGCATGTCCCGCGCGCAGGCTGCCGGCGTCGCACGCCGCATGATGTGGGTCGTGGGGGCGGCTCTCGCGGTGGCTCTGTCTTTGGTTTTCGCCGGCGCACACCTTGTTGCGGCCAAGGTCAGCCGACCGCTGCGCCAGTTGGAGCCCGCATTTCCCAGATGGTCATAGTTTTCGGCCGTGGCAGAGCGCAGAATGGTGCCCCAGAGGGCGTT
>CAZHPE010000316.1:0-2269 GCA_964534775.1 uncultured candidatus Brocadiaceae bacterium | reverse complement strand
TCCCGAGGTGGCAGGCGTGCCGCAGCAGGCCCACGGCGTTTCGGAACTCGTCCGAGATGAGCTCGCCCGACGCCCCCTCCAAACGCACCGCGGACAGCCTTTCCTGGACCTCGTCCAGATACGTTTCGGTTCGCGCCACGTCATCGACGGTCAGCCCGGCTATCGGCTCCTCGGAGGCCGGGCCGCGAAGGAACATATGATGCAGCACCGAGCTGTTGCGGGTGATGATGCCGGGCACTTGATAGACGTTGCCCAGATCATACACCAGGCGGCCCATCACCCCCGCGGCGTCGTGGAAGGCATGCAGGTCCAGCGCATCGGCCAGGGCGATGTCCCTGTTGGCCTGAGCCGCCCACGACACGGCGGCCCCGTAGGCCAGGCCCAGGTAGGATACCGGCAGGTGCTGCCAGTTCCCGTTGTCGCCCCAGTCGGTGTTCAGGAAGCCGATGGCGCCCGCGGCGAGGCCGCTTTCGACCGCGTTCCATATGTTCGCCACGGCGTTGTCCGTGCGGCCGGCGATGGTATTCCAGCTCGACGTGCCGGGGCATACGTAGAACGGGTTATCCGCGGCGGCCAGCCTCTCCGCATTCTCCGCGAAGGGATGATCGGCCTGGTAGCCCCACTCCAGGGCGATGACGTCGCCCGGCAGCTCGGGGATTAGATCGGGGTGTCGAAGTATGATGTCACCCCAGAACTGCATCGTCCGGCCGTGATCCCGCACGAGACCGTGGACCTTCAGGAGAAAATCCAGGTAGACCCGCCCGCCCCCCTGCTCCTGGACGGCATTCTTGCTGCGCCCGCTGCCGAGGACCACCTCGTCGCAGCCGACGTTGAACTGGCGGCTGCTGAAGTGAGGAAGCAGTTCGTCGAACATACCGGCGATGAGCCGGACGGAGCGTGGGTCGGTGGGGTCGAGGGCCCTGGGGATCGGGCTTGCCGGCTCCTCGGCCAAGTCGCGGTAGTCCGGATGCATGAGCCAGCGCTCCATGTGCCCGAAGGAGTTCTGATTTGGCACCAGCTCCACGAAGCGGTCCCGGCAGTAGGCGTCCAGCTCCATGACCTGCTCGCCGGTCATGGGCGAGGCGTCCTTCCAGACCTCCTCGTGTTCCCGGTAGGCGAAGGTGTGCTCCGTGTAGAGCTGAAGCTGATTCACCTTCCACTCGGCGAGCGTGTCCACCAGTGAGTACAGGGTCTCCATCTTCGGGACCTTGTCCCGGCTAATGTCGAGCATCACCCCCCGATGCGGGAAGTCGGGCCGGTCCTCGATTCGCAGGCAGGGCAGTTCCGCCACGCCCTGCACCTGCCGGGCGATCTGCCGGAGTGTCATCGCGGCGTAGAACGCGCCCGCGTCGTCGTGACTCGTGATGCGTATCTCATCCGGAAGTATGTCCAGGCGGTACCCCTCGGCCCCGCGGACCTGCCCGGGGTCCACCCTGACGGTAACGGACACGCTGCCGGGAGAGCCTCCCTTTGCGGCGGTCAGCTCCGGTGCGGGCCCCGCGCTTGCCAGCGCCTCTTGCACCACTTTCCCGGTGCGGAGCAGCTTGCCCGTCACAGCACCGGCGAGCCATATGCGGCTGCCGGGCCGCAATGCGTGTGTACCGTCGAGGCGGACCTGCCTTCTGGGACGAGGCAGTAGAACGATGTCTTTGGTCAATATTGGGCTCCCTTGCCGGTCGCATTTCTCGTGGGGGATATGCTAGCGGCACGGGCGGCTCGAGTCAACAATGGGTGTCGGCGGTTGGGACGGGCGGTTGGTCAAACGCCCCTACGCCGCGTGTCCGAGCCTTCTGATGGCCCGAAGCAGCTCGTCCCTGCCGGAGTCCTTCAGCAGAAAGTCGTCGGCGCCGGCATCGGCCGCGGCTTCACGGTACTCGAGAAGCACCGTAAGAAACAGCACCTTTATGCCGGGCATGCGCCGTTTGGTGAAGTGGGTGGTCTCGACACCGTCCATCCTGGGCATTTGCGCGTCCATCAGTATCACGTCGTGGCGCAGCTCGGTGGCCATGGCGATGGCCTCCAGACCGTGGCCGGCCTCGCCCACAACCTCGACGTCGCGGTGCGGTCCCAGGATGCCCTTCAGTCCAAGCCTGACGTCCGAGCTGTTGACTTGCCCCCAATAGTTGTACCACTTCTTATGTTAGTGCAACCGCGCTCATGGGCGCTATGTTCCCGTTGGTCGGCTGTGAATTCACCACTGTAGCCTCCGGTGCAGGAGGCCTGTAGCCCAATGAGCTGTGTGGCCTGATGCGGTTGTAGGTCTGTCTGT
>CAZHPE010000315.1:0-2270 GCA_964534775.1 uncultured candidatus Brocadiaceae bacterium | reverse complement strand
GCATGCTGGCCGATATGAGCAAGTTCTTCGCGGTCGACAACATGTCTCAGTCGCAGGCTTCTTGGCCCAATGATGGTGTTCGCAGAAACCTCCGTGTGGGCGCAAGGGTCAAAGCCGAAAAAGACCTCATCCCACGGTGCGGTCTCCTGGCGGCCCTGTTCAACTCTGTGCGTAGCCATGCCTCGGGGGGCGCTCAAGGTCATCACGAGCGCGGGTTTGTAAGCACCGCAGTGGAGAAAAGCGCCTCCAGAAGCGAGGTCTTCCCAACGTTATTACTACCTGCGATGAGGTTGACTCGGGCGATGTCGTCTACGCTCAACTTGCGAAAGCAGCGGAAGTTTTGGATTTCGATAGATTTGCACATTAGCGTTTCCGCTGCATGACGTGGGCGGTGCGGACCGGAGGTTCAGTCGGCAAACAAGGCCGAACCCCCCGGCTGGTACTGTTCTGCCACTGAGAATGGGAGTGTACCGTAGTGGTGGTACTATGTCAACCCGCTTGTCAGCGCAGCGCATGAGTTCCCCGCGGCCAGCCAGCGGATAGATGGCCAGGCCGGTGGGGTTGACCGGTAGCGCGCCGGTGCTGAGCGCGAAGGACTATGGCCATTTGCTTGACTCCACTGGGCTCAATATGTAGTATCCCCGGCCATGAGTGAGTGTTTGCCCCGCACACCGCCGGACCTGGAGAAGCGCTTCGGGACCGGCGCAGCATTCGAGCCACGCCTGAGGCCACACGCGACCGTCGTCCATACTGTAGCGCTGTAGTGTCAGGCACGGAAGACGGAGAACGAGGCCAGATGGACATGGAACGTGATGCGGCTGCGCCCGAAGACTACACCGCGCCGTCCTGGCTGCGCTACTGCCGAACGGTATGTTTCGACGGCTACTCACCGCCGCTCTACACCGGACTGGAACGCTTCGACGCGACGCATCTCGTCGAAGCTGTGGCCGACCTCGGAGCTGACACGCTGAGGTTTCAGCCCGTCGGCTACTGGGCCTACTACCCCAGCCGGGCGTTTCGCGTGCATCCGGACCTGGGTGCTCGCGACCTTATCAATGAGGTGGGCGAGGTTTGCCGCAGACTCGGGGTCCACTATTATTGCTACACGGGTTACGGCCATGCTCATGCCGAAGTCGACTGGATTGCCGAAAGCCCTGAATTTGCGGACTGGGTGGTCCGCGACCCGGACGGCAAGCAGTGCAGCACCTGGTGGCACTACGGGTCCCGGCTAAGACAGAAGGTCTGTATCCTGGGTGACGCCTATCGCGCCGCAATTCGGACCATTGTGAGGGAACTCTGCGAACACGACGTCGACGGCGTATACTTCGACGCGCCGAGCTGCTACCACGAACTGTGTTTCTGCGATTGTTGTCGAAAGCGCTTCAAAGAATTCAGCGGCCTCGACCTGGACCGGCTCGACCCGGCACGGCACGACGAGAGAGAAGAACCGTACATTGAAGCGCAACACGCCTGGCAGGCCTGGGTGCACCAGTGCACGAGAGAGGACCTGCTGGAGTTCCGCGAGATCATCCACGGTTCCGGCAAGTTCATGCTATGCCACAATGGCGGAACCTGGCTGCCCAAAGCGCTTCCGGCGCAGTACCGCATTCCGGACGGATTCATGGTGGAGCAACTCCAGTCCGTTTCGAAGCGAATCATGAGCGGACTGATGGGCGCGTCCATGGCGCGGCCGGGCCAGAAGCTCGCGCAGATGTACGTCGGCAGCTACACAGTTGGGCATCCCGTCCACGACACGCACTTCACCGTGCACAACACCAATCTCGAGGATGAGGAAGAGGTCTTGATGGAGGGGTTTTCGGGTCTTGCGTGCGGCAACGCGCCGCTGTATTGCATGGCCAACCGCCTCTGCTTCGACATCGGGGAAGGCAGCACGGAACCGGCGAGGGAAGTCTTCGGCCTCATGCGCGACCATGAGGCGCTGCTCAAGGATAGCCTTCCCGCTCCGGGCCTAACGATCATGGGGTCGTGGGAGGCCCAGCAGCTATGGCGCACCGGCCGGAAGACCTGGAACTGGGAGTTCAGCGGGGGTCTGGGGCTTGCCATGCTGGATGCGCACATCAATTTCGACGTATGCCCGACAACTGAGATGGACGAGAAGCGCCTCGGCAGTGCAAGCGTTATCGCGCTGTGCGGGGCCTCAGGGATGTCCGATGACCAGGCCAAGCTGATCAGGGAATGTGTCAGCCAAGGCGGCTCGGTTCTGGCAACTTGGGACTCCGGCCTGTACGATGAAGCTGGGAATCTGCGTG
>CAZHPE010000314.1:0-2275 GCA_964534775.1 uncultured candidatus Brocadiaceae bacterium | reverse complement strand
ATCATGCCCGATCCGCGGTCTCTACAAGCCGCAGGTAGACTCCCTCGCTCGATTCCTGGGAGTGCCTGCGCGGATTGTCGAGAAATCGCCCGCCGGACCTGCTTCCCGGCATAGCCGACGAGGACATCATCGGCGTCCCCAAGGAAGAGTTCTCGCTGATTCTCGTCGCGGTCGCAAAGGGCTGGAGCACGGCGGAAGTCGCCCGGTGCTCGGGGACCGGCGAGGACCGCGCGGCCTACGTGAAGGAGCTCATTGAGGCATCAGGACACATGCGGCACGTCTACGCCCCCGAGAGCGACGGGCCGGCTCGCTCCTGGGGCAAAGGAGCGTCAGAGATTGCGCCGCCGCGGTCGGCACGGTAGGATAGCGGGGTGAGGCCCCATGGTTCCTGACAGTGCGAACACTGCCGTTCCGACAGAGAAGACCCTTTGGGTCGAGCAGCTTCTCCGCGGGCTCGTGTTGGGGGCTCCGGAGAACCGTCTCAGCGACTTCGGTGGGCGCGCCATCTTCGACGCCCCGATAGTCGGCATGGCCGACGGCGACGACCCGCTGTTCGCAGAGTTCCGGCGCGTCGTAAGCCCGGATCACCTCCTGCCCCGGGAAGTCCTTCGGCAACATTCCGGTGCGGATGCTCACCCGGCGGCGGTGCGCGTAATCTCATGGGTGCTGCCGTTTACGGAGGCGGTCCGCCGCTCCAACCGACGGCGCGACCGGCCGTCCAGGCTATACTCCCTGGCGCGCTGTAATGGCGGTGCACTGAGTTTCAAGGTGCGCCGCCAACTCACGGAAGACCTACGCCGGCAGGGCTACTGCGCGGTGGCGCCCCTCCTGACAGAAGAGTATCAGGCGTACCGCTGCATCGAGCACACTTTCAGTTCGTCCTGGTCAGAGCGCCATGTTGCTTACGCCGCTGGGTTGGGCCGGTTCGGTCTGAACGGGTGCCTCATCACTTCGCTGGGGGCGAGCGTTCGCCTCGGCAGCGTAATCACCAACCTGCCCGTCCAGCCCACGCCCCGGCCCGGCAAGGATCATCGGGCGCCCTGCCTCGAGACCGCCGGCACGGCCTGCGGCGAGTGCATGGAGAGGTGCCCGGTCGGGGCGATCTCGGAGCGCGGCCTCGACAAGGAGAAGTGCTATCGGATGAGGGGAGCCATCCGCAAGCGTTTCCTCGAAAGCTATGTGAGCACCCTGCACATGCTGCCTGCCCCGGTCGGGGGGCGGGCGAGCGGATACTCCCTGGGTTGTGCGCTGTGCCAGCACGGGGTTCCGTGCGAGCGGGCTTTTCCCGAATCTCACCTGGGGCGGGAGGGTCAGGATGCTTGACATCAAGCTCAAACTCAGGCCCGGCCACACCAGCGAGCGTTCATGGCTGGCGCCCTCGCCCCTGCGGCGCCTCTTCTGGAACGTGACCTACGCCTGCAACTACCGCTGTGATATGTGTTTCACCGATGCCGGCCGCCGAGACCCCGAAGAACTCACAACCGAGGAAGCAAAGGAGATGATCCGGCGAGCGCGTGAGGTGGGCGTGCGGAACATCATCGTTTCGGGCGGCGAACCCTTCCTGCGCCAGGACGTGGTCGAACTCCTCGCGTACATGGCACGGATGGACATCACGGCGCGCATTGCCTCCAACGGCAGCCTTCTGACCGACGAACTCCTGGCCCGCCTGCGGGGCGAGACCCTGACGCGCTCGTTCCAGATCAGCCTCGACACCCTGGACCCAGACCTCTACAGCAGAATGCACGGCGTGCGACCAGAGCTCATGCGTGTTGCCCTCGAGGCGATTCGGCGCACGAGAGAGCGTGGATTCCACACGACGGTCTCCGTCCGGCTCACGCCCAGAACGCTGCCCGGGATCCCGGACCTTCTGGACCGTGCATGCGCGGAGGGATGGGCGACCGTCACCGTCCACTGTCCCCTGCACACGAAGCGCGCGAAGTACACATACCCACAGGACGCGGACGTCCTCACGATTCTGAGGCCCATCTTCGAGCACTTCGTCTCGCTGCCGGAGCGCTGGCTGGTCGAAACGTATTCTCCCTGGGCGCAGTACCATCCTGTGATGGCGTGGCTTGCGGGGCGGATCAAGGTCGTCCATCGCGGGTGCCGTGCAGGGCGGGACCGTCTCACCGTCAATCCGACGGGGTGGATCTCCCCGTGCGTGTGTCTTGACGTCCCGGCGGCACGCATCGGGAACGTTCGACGCGATGACCTGCTCGATGTCTTCCACAACGCCCCCATCTGCCAGATGATGCGTCGCCCGCGAGAGCACGGG
>CAZHPE010000313.1:0-2320 GCA_964534775.1 uncultured candidatus Brocadiaceae bacterium | reverse complement strand
GCCGGACCCCTCCCGAAAGCAAGGCCATAGCCAGCCCCTCCTGCCGCACCTATTGTGGGGCAAAGCGACTCACATTCAGCGACGTGTTCACGGCGCTGGCGGTGTAACACTTGCTGGCGGAAGCACCCTTCGACGAGAAGCCATGTGTCGGCTTCCGGTGCAGTGGCTGGGACGCGAACCGAGGACCGGCGGCGCCCGGAACATCTCCAGACTACGATGTCGTCAGAGCGGATAGACGCCCACGCGGCGGGCCATCTCATAGGCCATGACGACGTTGCGTGGGGGCGTGTTCGCCTGGACGTTGTGGACGGGGTTGAAGACGTATCCGCCTCCTGGCGCGAAGATGCGAATTCGCTCTTCAACCTCGGCAGCGACTTCTTCCGGCGTCCCGAACGGAAGCGTGTGCTGCGTATCCACTCCACCGCCCCAGAAGACCAGACGCTTACCGAACTTCTCCTTCAGCCACGATGGGCCCATCCCCGCCGCAGAACACTGCACGGGGTTGATGACATCAACGCCGGTTTCCACGAGCATCGGCAAGATGTTCGCGATCGACCCGCAGGAATGCTGCCACGTCTTCCACGTGGTATTCCGGTGAACCCAGTCGTTCTGAACCTTGTAGAAGGGGACGAAGAGGTCTTCGAACCACTTGGGCGAGAACAGTTCGCTCCGTTGTGAGCCGTAATCTGCGCCCTCCAAGCCCAAGATGTCAATGTCATCGCCGAGGGTGCGCCACAGTCGTTCGAGGTTCAGCAGCGCGGTCTCGGTGCGCAGCTCGAACAGGCGTCTGACATAGTCCCTATCGGTCGCGAGAACAACGAGGAACTCCGGGATGCTGCCGACCCGCCGCAACCCGCATGAGCCCCAGCATCCTAACAGAAGTGCCTTGTCAGTCTCACGGCGAAGGCGAGCAGCGCGGGAGGCGAGGAACTCCAGATCCTCATCCGCGATTGGTTTGGTGGTCTTGCGGAGTTCTTCGATCGGCGGCGGGGTGAACGAGGGATCGAACGACATCCACTCCAGTATGTCGAAGTAATAGCCTTCCTTGGGCATTCGCCCGGCGACGGGCTCCTCGGGCCGTCCCCCCTCCCTCAGCAAGAAGTCGCCCCGCTCATCGACCTCCACCTCGAAATCGCCGGGCACGAGGACCGGCGTCCCATCGAAGAGACGCCACGGCTTATAGCGCTCGCGTTTCAAACCGAAGAACTGGATGAGCGGCTCGACGGGAAGCACGTCGACGCCGAGTGCCTCGACGACGTCGGCCTCAACCTCGCCGAGCATCTGGAAGACCTCGTAGACCTTTAGCGGATGCTTCTCGAGGCCCAGTTCCTCTCGCAACCCGTGGAGTGCGTGGGCCATGATGCCCGTCATTATCGTCCCGCCCAGGTCGAGCGGAACGCGATCGGGCTCCTCGAAGTTCAGCGCCTTCATGACTCTCTCGCGTGAGGTCATCGCATCCACCTGCCGAGGAATGACCGCGTGGGGAAGACCTTACCACCGCAATGGGCCGCCCAGGGCCAGAACACACCTGCCAGCCCACCAGCATCGTCGCCCGATGAGTATAACACACGCCTCTTCCACCGGCCACATCCCGTCTCGTTTGGCGAGTACTGCGGGATTGCGTCGAGACGATAGCCTACGGCCGATGGGAGTCAGAGGCTTGCGCTTGCACCAACCTGACAAGACGGCTCCTCACGCCGTGGAACGCGCAGAGTTGATATGCATTTGCCGAGGAAGTCTCGCTCAATGGCGAGTTTCGCCCCGGTAGAGGGCGCTCCGCACTGGTGACATGCGGCTGCGGATGGCTATTCTACCTGATGCAGGGCAGTACAGAGCGCGAGAAGGATTGACAACTCCCTCTTGCAGGCGTACCGTGTATCCTCAGCCGGACGGGTCTTGGTTGACAAGTGTCATCTGGGAAAGATCGATTGCCTTGTCTGAAGGGATCGGAGTGGAGGAATGGGCGTACAGACAGGTGGGGCATTCGAGTCCAGTGGGAGGTTGTCGATGACTTCGCAGACAGCGGGACTGATCGTCGGGGGATTGATGCCGGCTCTGGTCTGGGGCGTGTACAACACCATGATCAAGGCAACGACGCGCGCAGGGATCGCGGTCGGACCCTTCTTGATTACCGTCGGCATTGCGACAGCAGTGAACGGTACTGCTCTGCTTTTCGTGATTCCTGATCGCTCTGTATCTCTCCGGTCTGGTTCCCTTGCAGTGCTCACCGGCATCATATGGGCGGTCGCCGCGGGACTCGTTGCTTTCGCGCTCATCAGATTCAACGCAGCCATCTCACAGCTTACACCTCTCTTCAGCA
>CAZHPE010000312.1:0-2325 GCA_964534775.1 uncultured candidatus Brocadiaceae bacterium | reverse complement strand
GGTATTATCGATCGTCTGGTCAAGGCTTTCGGGGTGGTTTTGAGAGGGGTTGTGGTGTATCATGTGCCAGGGGTGTCCGGCACAGTGTGCAGCGGTGGCCTGGCAGGATTCAGGGGCCACTGTCGCCGAGCTCATCGCCTCGCCCTGCGGCCGGAACGAGGAGCTGCTGGCGGAGGCCAGCCGGCTGATCGCGCTGCCGACAGGACTGAAGGCAATGACGGATCGCACGACAGAAACAGCCCGCAACTTTTTTTTTGTGTCGCAGGGCAAGACGGCGGTGATGAACGCCGACGGCACCGGCCTGCGGCTCTTCGAATTCGACGTGCCGGACCAGGCGACCTGGCAGGCCTGCGGATTCTTCGCGGACGGCAGGGTGCTGTTTCTCAGCATGGAGCCCCGGCGCGACGGGCCCGGCAGGCCGTTCGACGAATACTACCACAGGACGCCCACGCATATCTGGATCTACGATCTCGAGCGGGACGCGCTGGAGGAGATCGCCACGCGCGAGCGTCTGGCCGTCTTCACGACGCCGCAGCTCTTGCTGAAGGACGGGCGCATGCTCGTGCAGGTCGTCCGCGAAGACAAGACGGCCCAGACCTACAGCGTGAACCTGGACGGCACGGATGCGCGCGAGGTGACGCGGGCGGGCGAGGGCATGCCGTACGGACTCAGTCTCAGTCCGGACGGTCGCCGGCTGGCCTTTCACCTGGCCGGTCGATCCGGGTACCAGATATGGACCAGCGACGTGGACGGGGGGAACCGCGTCCTGGTGGCCGCCCACGAAGAGTATCTGTACTTCGGGCCGCACTGGTCCCCGGACGGCGAGTGGCTGGCGTACCAGGGCTGCCTGTACCGGCAGGACCCCGGGCACGACTGGTCCGACCTGTTCGTCGGCCGCCTGGATGGTTCCGAGCAGCGAATGCTGACGGACGGGCAGGCGCTGTGGTTCGGGGCGACCTACGGCTCTCCCGAAACCCGGGGGGGCGGTTCGAACATGCCGGTCTGGTCACGTGACGGGGCGATTCTGGTGTCGCACCGCCTGCCCGATTCGAAGGTCGCCTGGGAGTACCAGCCGCAGCGTCCGGACACAGACCACTTCAACCGCGATTTCAAGCCGGATATAGCCTTTGGCGGCACCGAGATCTGCCGCGTCGATCCGGGCGATGGCGCGGTCGTGCAGCTCACATGCTCGGACCCGCCGGTCTGGGACTTCCGACAGAGCGAGTCTCCCGACACCCGGCAGATGGTCTTCTGCCGGGCGGAAACGGGCGCTCCGCCGGCTATCTGGGTGGCGGACGCGGACGGGCGGAATCAGCGGCAGCTCACCTGGGGAATAGACGGGCGGGGTGCGGATCACCCGTGCTGGGTGCCGCAGGCGGATTAGCAGTCCCCAGAGGACGACGCACTCCCAGAGGCGGGGTTCGGTGCGGTCAGCTTGAGTTCCGCCAGTATGGCATGCGCTGCCGCGTGGTGGCCACCGGCCACGTGGGACGGCGTACAGATTTCCCCATTAACATTCATTCACATCCATTCAACGCAGTTATGGCACCAGGGTGACACCAGGGTGACACCAGGAACCGAAGGAGAACCCGGATGGACCTTACCCGGAGAGGAGCCGATGCGGGGCGAGACCGCCAGGGCCAAGTCTCCCATGCAAGGACCGCATTTGGATTCATCCCCTCCGCCAGACACCAACACTCCGCATACCGCCAGACCGGGGATGGTTCTCTCCCAGGTCGTTGGGCCTGGTCTTCACCACCTGGAGTGATCGGCGGCGGCACCGCCGAAGACCGACGCCGGTCAGGTAGTGCCGTATCGAAATCTCATCTGTGAGCGCGGCGATGAGGCGCATGCTACCGCCGCAGTTGGGGCAAGGGCGCCGTCAAGGTCAAAATCCTGGCCAGAAGAGCCACAACTCTAATCATCAAGGTTCCTTGGCAAGTTGTATGAAAGTTGTTTTCTGAAAACTAACCCGTCAACGCTCGAGTATGGTGGTGGCGATCAAGAAAGACCACCGAACGACCAGCACAAGGCGACTATGACCCTGATGCACTCGTCTGTACGATCGTGCCTTGATGAGCATGAGTCGTTGCGGGGGATGTGATCTCGATGGGTAAACGGATCGCGCGTTTTTCGGACGTGATCAGAATATGTCAAGGTCAATACCAACCTGCTAACCGGAAGAGGATAAACAGCCATGGGTGGAGAATCAGTCAGTAGTGATTTGGTATTCACGTCTATCCTGTTAACCGGAGTTCTGGTTTTATTGCATCTGTCGGCGCCCTGGTTTCGGCGACTGTCGTTTATGAATCGGGCAGGTTTTTC
>CAZHPE010000311.1:0-2336 GCA_964534775.1 uncultured candidatus Brocadiaceae bacterium | reverse complement strand
GAGGAGGACCAGCAGCGGCGGCAGCAGGTGGACAAGCGCAACGAGGCCGACCAGCTGCTGTACGCCACCGAGAAGTCGCTGTCCGAGCATGGCGACAAGCTCTCGGACGAGGAGCGTCAGCCGGTGGAGGAGGCGGTGGCCGAGCTCAAGAAGCTGCTGGAGGAGACCTCGGTGGACGACGCGGCCCTGGACGCGGCCATGGAGTCGCTGAAGGCCGCCGCCCAAAAGCTGGGTGAAGTCGTCTACCAGGCCGCGGCACAGGAGCAGGGCGACAACGGTGAACAGGAACCTACCGGACCCGATGGCGCCGGCGGATCAGGGGACAGAAAAAAAGCGACGGAGGAAAAAGCGACGAAGGAAAAAGCGACGAAGGGGGATGGCGCTGTCGACGCGGATTACGAAGTCGTGAACTGAATCGAGCGCTCACCACCACGAGAAGGGGCCCCGGATTACGTGAGGCCCCTTTTCCTATTGCCGTAGCAGATGATGGGGAGGTGATGGTGTGTGGTACCCACTAGGAAAACGTCGAGCAGATCCTGTTCACGGACGCAGGAGTACCTTGACCGCCTCCTGCTTCTCCATCATCTCGAATCCCCTCGCCCAATCGGCCAAGGGCAGGTCGTGGGAGACCAAACTCTCGGCTTCGATCACCCCCAACTCCATAAGCTTGAGGGAGCGCTCCCACGCAGGGCGGCGCTGGCCGACACCGCCGCTCACCTGCAGCTCCTTGTAGGCGACCTTTTCGAAGTCCACCTCCACCGGCTTTCCGGGCAGCCCCATCTGCGCGACCTTGCCGCGCTTGCGGACCAAATCAAGTGCCAGATCGATACCGGGCGCAGCCCCCGAGCACTCGACGACCACGTCCGCGCCGTAACCCTGCGTGAGTTCCTGCACGCGCTTCAGGGGGTCATCTGCCTCCACGTTGACGACGTGCTCTACTCCCAGCTCGCTGGCGAGCTTCAGTCGCTCCCCGTCTCGAGATGTACCGCACAGCAGCACGGTTCCCCCCTCCGCCATCGCCACCATAGCGGACAACAGCCCCACTGGCCCGGGGCCCGTGACGGCCACGAAGTCAGCGGCCGACACCCCCGCCTGCTCGATGACGGTATGCACACAGCAGGCCAGCAGTTCGGTCAGAGCGCCAGCCTCGAAGCCGACGCTGTCGGGAAGTCGATGTACGAAGGTGGCGTTGCAATACGGCGCAAAGCTTCCGTCGTGCCAGTAACCCAGCACGCGTCTGTCGGGACACAGGTTGTAGTGCTCGCTCAGACAATACGGACAGCGGCCGCAGATATAGACGCTGGGCTCTCCGGTAACCCGGTCCCCGACCTCTACACCCGTCACCTCCGATCCCCTGTCGACGACGACGCCGCTGAACTCGTGTCCCATGACGACCGGCGTGCGAATCCTGTAGTTGATGGTGTCGTGATAGACATGCAGATCGGATCCGCAAATGCCGGTGGCTTTCACCTCCACTTTCACCTGGTTGCATTCAGGGGCACGATCCACCACATCCCGCAGCTCGACAAAGCCACTTCCCCGCTCGAATTTCACCACTCCTTTCACGGTAGGTTTGCCTCGATCGGTTGCAGGTGATCCCCTGTGACGACGAGGGCCGCGCCGTACAGCGCCCGCGCCCGCGACACCCGGCCGCCAATGACATCCTGTACCTGCGCGACAGACACTGGCGTATCGACAGCCAGGTTCTGGGTCAGCGCGCGCTCAGGAGCGGGCATGATCGAGAATCGCTGCCCAACGTAGACGCCGTTTTCGCTGCCGATGTTGACAAAGATTTCCCCCCCATTCACGGATAGAACCTCTGCGTGCCCCCCTTCGGGCATAGTGATCCCCCGCGGCTTCAGGATTCCCGCGAGCTTCCCAATCAACTCGGCCATTGCCGCCAGCGTGGCCTGGCCGATCCCCGTTGCCCTGAACTCCTCAGACCCAAAAGCCATGTCGCGCAGATTGGCGAACTGTTGGTCCTTATCCCTGGGCTTTCCCAGCAGATCCAGGCCCAACCCGCGGTCGGTAGTCTCCCTTCTCGAATACAGATTTCCGACAGTGCTTTGATCCGCAACCCTGACTGCCTTCAGTTCCACTTCGGTAATTCCCCGATAGGATTTATACCCGCCGAGAAGCGGGTCGCCTACCGAGAACCGCTCCATATTGAGATCCAACAGGGTCCCATACAGCACAATGTCGGCACCCAGCACCTTTGCCGCCTCGTACAGTTCCTCTTCAGCGCCCTGCGGGTCGCCCTTGGTAGACACTGGCTTGCCCCCCATGTGGAACAGTCGCCGCAGTATGTTCATGGGCCTCTGAAAGGTACTCACATC
>CAZHPE010000310.1:0-2350 GCA_964534775.1 uncultured candidatus Brocadiaceae bacterium | reverse complement strand
ATCGCGGTCCACGAAGCCTGCTGTGCTGTAGCTGATCTTACTCATGAATTGGCGTCCCGCCACTCTTTTCTGCGAGTGCCCGGCCTGTACGATGCCGTGTCAAGCGATGGGGCAGCAGCAGTATATCGCTTCTGCCTCCTCCAGAAAGCGCTACCATCTCCCCAGCCCATTCCAATGCTACCCCTTGCGTCAAGATTCCGCAATACCTGACTTCGGCCTTGTGGTCAGCCATGGGCACCGCGGCAAGGAGCGCGTGGTCCACATGCCTGCGCTATCCCCATGCAGCGTGCCCACGCGCGTTTTTCAGCCCTGAGAGTTGCGCAAGGCTGCAATATCAGCCCCTTACCCTACGCGATGCCCGTTTCGTCGCTCCTGCGTCGGGAAAACTTTCGAGGGAAAGGGTCGGGGAGTTCCTGGGAGATGTGGGTCAGCGCGTCGGGGGCTTTCCTCTCTTTCGTTGCGGCCCTGATCGCAGTAAGGCCAGATTGACCGACAATGGCCAGACCTGGGACATGGAGCACGAGTACCTGCTGGACAGTTTCCAGTTCACCGACGGCACGAAACTGCCCCTCGCCTGTGGGCATACGTTCTCCGCGCTGCTCGACGACGGACACATACTGACCTGCTACGGGCACTACCTGAGCAAGGGGGGCTGCTTGCTCAAGTGGCGGCCTGGCGCATGACGACACGCCGCCGCCAAGTGGCGAACGAAAGGCCCTTCACGGGCTGAGGCGGCTTGCCCTGCCCAGGAGCATCCGGCACTGGTCGCTGACGACGCTCAGGGAGAAGCTGGTCAACATCGGCTTAGCCCTCATCTCTTGTTGTCTCCTTCTCTTCACTAACTCAAGCGCCAACGACCGATCACGAAGTCCGTCCGGCCGGTGCGATAGTTCCGCCCCCGCTCACGCGCGTCCAGTACGGCGGCGGGCCGCCGTATGCGTCGCCGTAGATGGGCTGGACTCCGCTGTCGTAGACCGGGGCGTCGCCCCAAGGTCCTCTATCACAGCTTCCGCTACAGAGCCGTCAGTTGGCAGAGGGCGCGGCGGGTGGTGGCCAAGGTCGAGTGGCACCTGGGGGAACTGTTCCCTCGCGTAGGCTTCATTGTGACGACCCTCACCTGGTGGTCGAAGAACGTAGTGGGATTCTACAACCAGCGCGGCACAGCCGAACAGTGGATCAAAGGCGCGGTTCCCCAGGTAGTTGCCTGTAGACGCACAGCCTGATGCAAGAAGCAGCAACGCAGCGATCAGTGTCATCTGAACTGCGCTCTCCCCCATGCAGCGTGCCCACGCCCGTTCTCCAGCCCTGAGAGCCGCGCAAGGCTGCTACCCACCCTTACCCTGTGCAAGGCCCCTTTCGTCGCTCCTGCGTCGGCAAAACGCTCGAGGGAAGCGTTCTGGGCGTCTCTGTGAGGCGCTGGGGTCAGCGCGGCGGGTGCTCTTCTCTCTTTCGTCGCGGCCCTGATCGGAGTAGGATGGCGGCGTCAGGGGCTCGCCCTGCGCTTGGCATCGGCATGCTAACAGTTAGTGACGGAAGCACCCCGTCTTCCGATAGAAACTCTAACTTCACCGCTCAAGCCGTGCCCAGCGGCACGGGGCCCTGGGGCGTTATGCGGATGCGCTGCATCCGCATCCGGAACGCGCGTGTTTCGCCCATACCCGGCCCGTAGGCCACCAGGAGCACGTCGGGCTCGGACTCCAGCGCGCGCCCGTTGAAGGACGTTGAGTAGTCGATCATCGTGCCCTCGTCCCAGTTCACGCCGCCGTCGACGCTGATGTTCAGGCCCAGGCCCGGCCAGCGCTTGACCACCGCCAGGTAGCCCGAGCGGGTCGCTATCAACTGCGGTCCGCCGGCGCCTGAGAACGGGGCGTAGCAGGCCGTGCGCCAACTCCTTCCGCCGTCGTCCGAGTGCGTCTGCCACATGAATGGAGAGCGGAACGGGCGCGAGAGCGCCACGATCCGCCCGCTCGTGAGTGCGGCCACGGGCGACTCGGTGAAGTCGCCGCACGCGGCCTCCGGCCCGTCACCGTAGTAGAGGGAGGCATAGTCCATCGGGACGGGCTCGGACCAGGTCAGCCCCAGGTCCTCCGAGCGGGTGCAATGGGGCTGGCCCATTCCGCTCAACGGCCACGAGCTCTGCCCGCTGTTCGGCACCATCTGCATAATGCCCTCGTGGCTGTGCCCGATGACGGCCACAAGCGTGCCGTCCGCCTGGCGCGTGAAACCGGTCAGGTCGTTGCGCGTCTTCTCGCGGAACATATCCCGGTTCCAGTCTCCCAGGAGCTTCGAAGCCTTCTCCTCGGACCACGTGACCCCTTTGTCGCTCGAATCTCGGAGGGTGAACTGTCTC
>CAZHPE010000309.1:0-2478 GCA_964534775.1 uncultured candidatus Brocadiaceae bacterium | reverse complement strand
CATCTTCCAGTACCTGGTTCTATAAGTCCGTGTTCGCAAGGATCGAAGTAGGCCCGCTCATGTCCTTCGACGTTGCTCAGGATGAGCGGGCCTTGGCCTTCCGCTCGAATGGTTCGGCAGGGCCTGTCCTGAGTTTACCGAAGGGCTCACCACGAGCGGAGCACTGTAACGCCCTTTTTCGAAACCGATCGCTAGATGGCCACGGTGGCTGGCGGTGATACGCCGAAAACAAGGTCCTTGGCGCGGTCGTTGGCGCCCACGCAGAGTATATGATATCGGTCGGGCGACTCCTGCATGGGCAGGAGCATCTCCTCCTGCTCCATGGGAGACAGGTCGTACAGCCACCTCCACGCCACCCGGACCTTATCGGGGACATTGAAGCTGTTGATCAGCTCCCGCACCGGCCTCTTGGCGTGGGCGTGTATGAAACTCCTGGCTGCCGCCTTCGTGTAGCCATCGCCCGCTATCGGCCGGGCGTGGGCCGGGGCCATCAGGATGAGCGTCCCGCCGCGAGGACGTGCGTCGAGTTCTCCCGCCAACCCGTGTATGTAGCTGCCGCCCGCGGTGTCGCAGCAGTAGGCGATAGTCCTCAGGAGACCGTCACCTGTGTTGTTGCCCTGGTCGCCCACGTCTCGCTCCGAGCCGGTGATAAACACAGTGATCGTGCTCGCGCCTTTGTCGAATCCGTGCTCCACGTGGTATGGCGCCCAGGGGGAGTCCTCTTCGTTCTCGGCGAGCAGCATGGGGAACTTTCGGGCCGTCCCGATTGTGTCCATGTCCAGGTGGCCTGGATACCAGTGGCCGACGTTCTTGAGGGTGAGGAGCAGCGCCCGCCCGATGGTGATGTTTACAATCGACTGTTTGCCGGGGCCCAGGGTCGCCCGCCCGCTGTTGATGCCCAGCGCCCTGGCTATGGGACCGTTGACAATCCAGATCGGGCCGTTGGCGCTGGTGGACATCAGGCCGCCTCGTGCATCCTGGGGGTCCAGCTTGGCCAGCGCCTTTGCGCCGGCGATCACCACGGACAGATGCTCCGGCTTGCAGCCCGCCATGGTGGCGTTAACGGCGATCTTCCTTACTGAGGCGTACCCGCTGCCGGGTGGCAGCATGCACACGACCTCGTCGGGGTCGAGAGCGGTCCCCTGGAGGAGGGCCTCCACCCGCTCCTCGGTCGGAGGGTACAGGGGAAAACCGTCGCCCCAGTCACTGTCCAGGAACGCCCGGTTGAACTGTTCCAGTGCGTCGAACTGGTCCGGCCCCTCGAAGGACTCTAGACTGTCTCGTCTTCCCGCGACACTGGCCGCCTCGATCGCGTGCCCATCTCCGGGTGTGGTCAAGAGCCGGATGACCTCGTCGATCGCCGGGTCGGTCTGCGCGACGGCTTCATCGACGGTGATGTTGTTGTAAACCTTGGGGACCACGGTGAACCGGACCTCCGCCATCCCGAAGGCCTTGGCGCTGGCTATGGCGTCGTCCTGGAACCCGTTGGACAGTATCGTCGCCGTCGGGATTCCCGCCTTCTCCAAGGCGACCATGTCGTGGATCATCCACGACGTGCACGACCCTCAGTCGGCCGTACAGCCGATGGCCGCGTCCACCTCCCTTATCGCCTGGTCCATGAGGGCCGTCGGCGTTGGAAGTGCCCCACTGTAAAACTTCACCTTAACTCCGGGTACCCGCTGTTGGACCAGTTCACCGGCCCGTCTGAGGGCAACGTCGCCGTTGGCCTTGCCGTTCCACACCAGCCCTATGGTCTTGCCCTTTAGACTTGCGGGGCGTGGCGCCATTGGTGTGGCTTCGACCTCGCCCAGAACGGGAGCCACCGGATTCATGACATCCAGTCGGTACATTTTCTATTCCTTACTACCACTACTTTGGTATGTGTCGATTTGGCCCGTCTTTTGATCGCATGCACGCAAGATGATGGCCCGGTAACCGCTAATCCCGGCGCACTTGAATACGGCCTCGTAGGGGCGGGTTTCAAACCCGCCCCTACCCTATACGCTTACAGATTGTCATTGCGAGTCCTTCCGCGGAAGGACGACTTGTCGGGACGACGAAGCAATCTGGAGGGGAGGTGGATCCTGCGGCCAGATCGCGTCCCCTGATAAATCGAGCCTAGCAACCGGGCTCTAGCTCGCTGGCACGACCTCGACGTCGATGACGTATGGGGCCTGCGTCTTGCACATGCGTATCACCATTTCCCTGAAGGCGGTGGGCTGCATTACGCACTCGGGGCACTCCTCGTTGGTCCCCATGCTGTACCGGATCGTCAGGATGCCGTCGTCTAGTTCCAGGGGTTCGATGACGACACCCTCGTTATCGCTGGTCGCGATCTTCATGGCGTTGAGTACCATGCTTACTTTCTCGTCCATCGGCTCCTCGCTACTTCCTGGCTAACATTCGTCTCAAAACCCTAACGAGGGAGTGCAGAGGGGGTGTCCCCCTCTGCCAGAGGGTCTGGGGGATGTGCCCCCA
>CAZHPE010000308.1:0-2491 GCA_964534775.1 uncultured candidatus Brocadiaceae bacterium | reverse complement strand
TTTCCCAAGGAGTTCGCACTGAGATATGGTAGATAACATGCAACCCTTGGACCTACCTTGTGCTCCTTGCGGTGCTTCCTTCGAGAACTGTTAGCGTGCCGCTGCCATGCCCTGGGCAAGCCCCTGACGCCGCCATCCTACTCCGACCAGGGCCGCCATGGAAGAGAGAAGAGCACCCGCCACGCTGACCCCGACGTCTCACAGAAACTCCCAAACCCCTTCCCTCGAGCGTTTTTCCGACGCAGGAGCGACGAAACGGACTTTGCATAGTGTAGAAAAGGGGTGGGTAGCAGCATCGTGCGGCTCTCAGGGCTGGAAAACGCGCATGGGACTGCTGCATGGGGAGCGCGGCCACTTGGACCACGCGCTCCTTGCCGCGGTGCCAACGGTCTGTGGGATATGACGGTAGCGACGGCGGCATTTGCGGGGCAGTGCGGCGTACTATAAGTCCGGCAGGGATCATCAGTTGGCGAGGAAGTGTTTACAAGCCCCTGCCTTGCGTGTAGACTCACAGTCCGGCGGGACGAATCCCGCCGACGGGGACCCATTTGGTCTCGGTTTAACGTGCTCAAGAAGAAGGAGGCCGATCAGATGCCACAGACCGAGCCTGACGAGAAGTTGCGTCTCTTAGCAGTGGTGGCGCACCCGCACGACATCACGCACATGTGCGGCACGCTAGCCCATCACGTCGAACGTGGTGATTCCGTGACCGCAGTCTCTGCGACCGGGGGCGTGAGGGCCCATCGCGAGAAGCTCTTCGACGAGTTACGCAAACCGGCGGCAGAGCGTGACATGGACATCGTCCTGCAATCCGATGCGGACTACGGTGAGCAGAAGGCCAGCGAGATGGCCGAGCTTTGTGGGCTGTTCGGTGTCGAAGACGTGCGGGTCCTTCCCTTTCCGGACCTCCCGTTCGAGGTCACGGCAGAGGTGATCGAGACGCTGGCCGAAATCATTTACGAAGTGCGCCCTCACCTGGTGTTGACCCACGGGCCGTACGGCGGCCAACGTCACGGGCTTATGAACATCGACCCTGGGGAGCACGGCGGGGTGGCGGTGGCGATGCGCAGGGCAATGGAAAGGGCGGCCACGCCCGATGCGGAGACGAAGCGTGCCCCCCACCAGGTGGCTGCCACCTATTACACGGGAGCCGATTTCCAGATCGGTGACGTCGATCTCTTTGTGGACATCACCGATCAGGCCCAGAACCGGGTGAAGGCTGAGATTCTGCTCACCACGCAGGCGCTTACGCCCGATGCCGCCCGGAAGCGAATCGACATCGGCACCGGCAATGCCGGATGGTTCGCCCGCACCGGCTACGCCGAGGGCTGGATGCGGAGCAGACCCGAAGTGGGCCGTTACCTCACGATAACCGACCATGACCTCGAGGCTCCGGAGATATCGAGGGAGGAGTTATTCGCGCGGCTGGGAGCGCGGGTGACGTAGGGCGAGTAGCACCGGTGCCGGCTCGGCAGGCCAGGCCGCATGGTGGCCCAATGCACCCGCGTGCGGATCAGGACCGATGATGCGTGCCGGCCTACATAGAGAGGAAGCGCCGTTCACGCCGGATTGCGTTCCTAAACGCGCGTGGGCAGCAAAGTCGCCCGTTCGCTCCTTCTCGTCGACCCAATGCCCGACGGGTCGGTGACGAGGGCCACTTTGTGAAGTCCGTAGTCCATCGCCGCTCCCTCTATCTGTATCTTAGCACCAGTTCCACGTTAGTCAGAATGAGGTCGCAGGCGAGCTGCGGGTGACGCTCCACCAGGGCTACCTTGACCTCGTGAGTCCCCTGCCCAACCTCTGCCGGGTTCATGGCGAAGCATAGCCACGCGGCGGCGCTCACGTCGCCAATGCGGTGAGGATCATTGATGGTGCAGTAGCGCACCTCGGGTCCGGGAAGCTGCCTCCCGTCCCACGAGGCGCCCACCACGTCGCCCCTCACCCACTGGTCGAGACGCACGCGCAACTCCACGCCGGCGGGCACGTCATCGGCCACGTTGTCCGCCACGTTCAGGACGACCGTCGGCCCGTCCCCGGTGATCGTGCGCTTCAGGGCCACGGGAACCTCGCCCAGCAACCTGTCGCCTCGGTAGGCGCCGCTCCAGTTCCCCTCCTTCAGGATGACCCGATGGGTGGCCGCGTAGACCTTGTCGGTGCGCCGGAGCGTCTCCGGGGAGCCGATCTGCGAGAGCAGTCCGCGGCGCGAGGTGCGGTTGGCGTGCCAGTTGAAGACGTAGACGCCGTCCGCGCCCGCGCGGTGGTAGCGACTGGCAATGGCGCGCGTGCGCATCCTGTCCTTGGTCGGATAGTCCTCGGGTCCCACCGGCTCTCCCGGCAGCCCGCCGTCGAAGCCGGGATAGACCGCAACGTCGGTCCCTCGGCAAAGATCGAGGAACGCGGCCACGTCGATGGACGGATCGGTGCCCGCATTGGCGGCCGGAATAAGGATGTCGACCAGTCCCTCGTCGATCCAGGTGGGGATATCGTAACC
>CAZHPE010000307.1:0-2508 GCA_964534775.1 uncultured candidatus Brocadiaceae bacterium | reverse complement strand
CCCCCTGCTCCGTGACCGACCCGGAGACTTGCCAGGGCTATGCAAACCTCCTCAAGGGCGAAGGGGGAGCGCTCGTCGTGTTCCTGATCATGGGCAACCCCAACTACGGGGAGTGCAAACGGACATTGTTTTGCCGTTCGAGCGATGCGGGAAAGACCTGGGCCCCGCCGGAACCCGCTACGCTTCAGCAGGGCCTGGGCAGCAACTTCGTGCGTCGGGACGGGACCTGGGTCTGCGTGTACATGAATGCCGCGCCGCACCCGTGCGGACGGGTCAATCCTGGTGGCGGGTCATGGGCCTATTACACCTACGAGTCAGACGACGAGGGAAAGATCTGGAAGGGGCCCTACGAGCTGAAGCTCGGTGGCGAGCTGCCGCAGGGGTGGGGCCCGGCCGGGCCCACGACGATCGTGCGAATGCACGACGGGGCTCTTCTGATGGCACTGGATAGCTCTTGGCAGAAGCCGCCCGGCGTGGGGTCGGAGTTCCTCTCCGTCGGGACGACTTTCATGGTGCGCAGCGAAGACGACGGACGGACCTGGTCGGCGCCCGTGCGGTGCGACTCCAGCAACAAGCAGCCCGGCGAGCCGATCCCGACGGGCACCTTCGAGGCGGCCTTGGCGGGCACCGGCGGCGAAACACGCTTTGCAGAGGTCCGTGAGGACGTAGTGATCGGCATCTGCCGCCCTGGGAAAGATCCGTACATGTGGAAGCGGCAGAGCAACGACGGCGGCCGCACCTGGGAGCCCTCCGCCATCGGTCCGTTCCCCGGCTACTGTCCGTCGCTGACGGCAACGGCGAACGGGGCCGTGGTGGCGACGACGCGCTTCCCGCATTTCGCCGCGCACTTGAGCCGCGACGGCGGGCGCACATGGGATCCGCCGGTAATCGTCGACTATTCGCAGTGGGCCAATCAGGTGGCGGCAGAGGCCGAGCCGAACGTTGTAGTGGTGACTTACATGGGACAATGCACGGAGCCGGGGAAGGCCGACAGCCGCATCGCGCGGCTCCGCGTCACCAGCGAGGGCCTCGTCCTCGATCACGATGTCTGTTGAAGGGGCCCGGCGGCAGCAACCAGCCACTCGACGTAGCGCCGGGCCTGTCCTTACAGTAGCCGGAATCCATTAGCGACAGGCAAGAGGAAATAGATGGGCAAGAAAGAAGATATCCGCATCACGACGAATCATGTCATCAACGTTCTCGATCCGAAGCTCGCGGCGCAACTGGGAGATTATCGGACGCGGCTGGGGGCCAGGACGGCCGGGTTTACAGTCCTGACTGACTGGCACCCGGTCATTCCCGAGGGTTGGGCACAGTTCCCCCAGGCACCGGTCCAGAGGGCCGTGATCTACAGCGGCAATACCGATACCTGGGCCTACAGCCATCACCAAGCCATCACGAAGTTCGGCGACCGGTACGTGGCCTCGTGGTCGAACGGATTCTCGCATGAGGACTACGTGGGGCAGGAAGTCCATTGCGCCTGGTCCACGGACGGAATCAAGTGGTCCGATCCACAGGTTGTTGCCCACACAACCGAGGAATCGCGCCTGGTGAGGAACAATGCGGGCCTGTACGCTCGGGACGGACGGCTCTACTGCTATGTGTGCGTCGCGAAGGACTACGGGCGGGACGTGTCCGCGCCGGGAATGAGCGTTCTGAAGAAACAGCACATCCGCCTGGACACCTACGAAACCGAGGACCTGGAGAACTGGACCCTTCACGAGAACACCTGTCCCAACGTCTATCTGTTCGAGGGGCCGAGAGAGACCAGGGGCGGCAAGCTCATGTGCTGCGGGTTCGACCTGCGGGATCATCACGGCATGATCCTGATCTGGGACAATCCATCTCAGGCTGCCGAGCCGCCGCGGGTCGTTGACCTTTTGCCTTCGCCGGAGGGCGTACTCCCTGAGCAGGGCACCTGGTATCAGACCGACGACGGATGCATCTGGATGTACCAGCGGGACTCCACAGTCTCCTGCCGCCTGGCCCTCACCTGGAGCGAGGACGAGGGGGAGACCTGGAGCAGTCTGCTCCGCACGGACTTCCAGAACACCTACTCCCGCGCGTTCGCTGGCCGGCTCAGCGACGGGCGATTCTACATTATCGGCAACAACTACGACCTGTTCCTCGACCGGCGGCATCTCTTGATGGCGCTGAGCGACGACGGGCAGGGCTTCGACCGCCAGTACACGCTCATTGAGGGCGACACCACCCGGCGCATCAACGGGCGCCACAAAGAGGACGGTTTCCACTACCCGAACTGCTACACCGATGGCGACACGCTGTTCGTGATCTATTCGGTGAACAAAGAGGACATCGAAGTCCTCAGCGTCGACATGACGCAGGTGGACTGACATTGCGAGCGATAGCTTTTCATGGGCCCCGCTGGCCGTGACCCGGCTCTGCGGTAGCCGCGGCGTCCAAAGGGAGGACGGCATGGGAGAAGTTGAACAGACGGCGTTGAGGATCGGGGACGGTCAGGACTGGCAGTTTGCGGGCGGGGACTGG
>CAZHPE010000306.1:0-2518 GCA_964534775.1 uncultured candidatus Brocadiaceae bacterium | reverse complement strand
CTCTGATATACTCGCGCCTCGTTCGATCTGCCGGTTATTGAGTCGATAATGCAGGGCGCGCATGCGTGCGCATGTTTCTGGGTGAAATCCGGGTGGATTTCCGGTTCCGGCTCACTGTTCTCCTTGATTGATACGGGCTTTCGGCGCGAGGGCGCCTGCCTGGCGGGGGACGAAGTTGGGGCGATGACTTGGTACCGGTCGGTGTTGACGCCGGCTGTTTTTGTGACCGAACTATGTTTCTGGGAAATTAGGAGCGGTAATGGCTGAGGAAGTGCAGCAAGATTCCCCGACCACGCATGTGGATGCATTAGAAGACGTTGGTCGTTCGACCTCTCATTTTGGAGAGTCGGCTGCCACCGAAGAGATAGTGCTTGAGGTGGAAGACCTCCGCACGTACTTCACTACCCGCTGGGGTACTGTGAAGGCCGTCGATGGAGTGAGTTTCTTTCTCAGGAAGGGTGAGACACTGGGCATCGTAGGCGAGTCAGGCTGCGGCAAGTCAGTCACGTCGTCATCGCTGATGCGCCTTGTTCCGTCACCTCCGGGCCACATAGTTAGCGGCCGGGTGATGCTGAACGGCCGGGACGTGCTTCAACTTCCCGAAGGCGAGATGTCGAGGGTTCGCGGCGGCGAGATCTCGATGATCTTGCAGGACCCGATGACAGCTTTGAACCCGGTATTCGACATCAAGGACCAGGTTGGGGAGGCGATCAAGATTCACCAGGGGTTGAAGGGTCAGAGCCTTGTCGACCGTATCGTGAATGCGCTTCGCCAGGTCCGCATCCCGGCTCCTGAAGCTCGGATGAAGGACTACCCTCACCAGCTATCGGGCGGTATGCGCCAGCGGGTTGTCGGGGCAATCGGGATCTCGTCGGCGCCATCGGTGCTGATAGCCGACGAGCCGACGACGTCGCTGGACGTCACTATCCAGGCTGCGTATCTGCGGTTGTTGAGAGAGATCCAGGCGGAAGCGGGCCTCGGGATCATCTTCATCACGCACGACTTTGGGATTGTAGCGAAGATGTGCGACCGTGTGGCGGTGATGTATGCGGGCCGCATCGTTGAGACCGGCGATGTGCGCCAGATCTTCAACGCAGCGCAACATCCCTACACGGAGGCTTTGATCTCATCGGTGCCGAAGCTTGAAGAAAAGACAGAGCGTCTGTACTCGATCGAGGGTCAGCCGCCAGCGTTGTACAACCTTCCGGAGGGCTGCTCGTTTGCTCCGCGCTGTCCGTATGTGATGGACACGTGCCGGCAGGAGTACCCGCCGATATTCACCCAGGCCGACGGCCAACTGGCTGCGTGCTGGGTGCTCGAAGGCGGGAAACGGCTTGAGGAAGTCGCTGCGCCAGCGGCGGTTAGCTAGAGGAGTCTGATGGTTACTCAGGAACAGGATATTATCACGGGAGTAGATCACCTCAACGCCCCGTCAGGCGAAATCATATTAGAGATATCGGACCTCAAGAAGCACTACCCGATATCGAGCGGCTGGTCATTTTTTTCGAAGGGCCAGTCCCTTAAAGCCGTAGACGGAGTGAGCTTCACCATCCGCGAGGGCGAGACAGTCGGCCTTGTTGGAGAGTCGGGTTGCGGGAAGACGACCACAGCGAAGACCGTGCTTGGTCTTGAGGCCATCACATCGGGAACCGTCTCGTACCGTGGCCGCGACATAGCGGGCATGACGCGTGCTGAGAAGAAGGACTTCCGCTCGAATGTGCAGGCGGTATTCCAGGACCCGTGGTCCTCACTGAATCCCCGTATGAAGGTCAGGTCGATCGTTGGTGAGCCGCTTGAGATAGCGACCACGATGACGAAAATCCAGATCACAGACCGGGTTGGGGATCTGCTTTCGGAAGTTGGCCTCAACCCTTACCAGGCGAACCTCTACCCGCACGAGTTCAGCGGCGGCCAGCGCCAGCGCATCGGCATCGCCCGGGCGCTTGCACTGAACCCGAATCTGATCATTCTTGACGAGCCGGTATCGGCGCTTGACGTTTCGATACGTGCTCAGATCATGAACCTTCTGGTGGACCTTCAAAAAGAGCACAACCTTTCGTACCTTCTGATTGCGCACAACCTTGCGACGGTGCGTTACATGTGCCACCGGGTTGGCGTCATGTACCTTGGCCGTATAGTCGAGACGGGGGATACCGATCCTCTGTTTGACAATGCGCTGCACCCGTACACGAAGGCTTTGATCTCGGCTGCGCTGCCATCCCATCCGGACATTATTCGAGAAGAGATCATCTTGCCGGGTGAAGTTCCATCACCGATCGATCCGCCGTCCGGCTGCACGTTCAACCCTCGCTGCCCAATGAAGGTTGGGGATATCTGCGAGCAGACTCCGCCGCAGCTTGCTAGCGAAGAGCCTAACCACGATATCTCATGCCTGCTGTACGCCAACAGCCTGCAGGCCGCACAGGAGGCGCTGGCTGCAGCGGCGGTCCCAGAGCCGGTCGGCTAGGAGACGGGGCTCTTCACCGCGAAGAGGACACCATAAGAAAAACAGAAGCCC
>CAZHPE010000305.1:811-2535 GCA_964534775.1 uncultured candidatus Brocadiaceae bacterium | reverse complement strand
GCGTTCGCCCTCACATAGTGGCGCTGGGTCGTGCGCCGGGTCTCATGGCCGAGCTGCGCCCGGCCGCAGTCCATCATATCCGGTGCGACCAGGCTCAGGGTCGAGGCCGTCAGGCTGCGGAAGGCGTGCAGGCTGAGCGGGCTCCCGAAGGCTTGCTCCGTAAGCGCGGTGATCCGCAAGTTGATCGTGTGGTCGCTCATGGGCTTGCCGCCGCGCGTGATCCACAGTGCAACCTGGCATCTGCCACCGAGTAGAATCGGGCGCACGTGCGCGAGGTAGTGCTCCAGATTGAGGTATAGGCCGGCCGGGATCGAGGCATGATAGGGACGCCCGGTTTTGGTCTCAGGGCCGGGGATCTCGATGAGCCAGCTTCCACGCTGCTGGGTCAGGTGCCGACCGAGTTCGAGGCCTGCGAAGTTGCGACGGCGCAAGGGGATCATGGTCAACAATGCAACCGCGAGCCAATCCCGATAGCGGATTGCGTCTCCCATCGACTGCTGACAGGTCGAGGTGCGGAGACGGTCGAGGGTGCGCCGGGCGGTAGCCAGCACCTCGCCGGCCAAGACCGGCGGCAGCGGTCGCTCCATTGCCGCTTCGGCTGCCTCGTCGAGGCGGGCCAGCCAGAGTTTGAGCCAGTACCAGTCGGACTCGGGCGCTAGGGCCAGCATGACGGCAAGCAGCTCACTGATGCGATTGCGAACCGTGTAGGGGCGGCAGCCCTGCTCTCTCAGCCGGTCCACGTAGGCGCGCACCCGGTCGCGCGTAACCCGGTCGGCAAGCGGCTCTGCAAGGTCGGCGCCGATGTGTGTGAGGTGGCCCAACCAGCGGCCGTAGCCGCGTCGGTTCTTGAGTGCGGTCGCTGGGCGCCAGGCCGCTGCGGTGCTGGGGAATTCGGCCAGCGGATGACCTGATGCCAGGGCGGCCACCCAACTGAGCCTATCCGCCTCCGGCCACTCGGCGACTTTGAGGCAGCGCCGGTTGGGATCATAGATGCGGGACATCACTGTCACGCTCTCTTCGACCGCTTGGCCGCGGCCCCGGTGGGGGCCGCTTTGAGACGCGCCCTGTGCCCCGCGATCGAGGCTTGGGCCTCCGCGATAAGGTGCCGGTCGGCGACGAAGCTGTAATGCGTGCGCACCACTTGGTCGTCCCGATCGCCCAGGAGCGCCCGCACCGTTTCGAAGCCCGCGGGGTTCGCGCGCAGATACAAAAGGCCGGCGAGCGCGCGAAACAGATGCAGATGAAATGGAATGCCCAGCCGGCGCTCGATGGTTTGCCTGAGCTGGGTGCCGAGAGTGGTCGGCGTCTTGTGGAGGTTGAAGCGTCCGGGGAACAACGCGCCCGCCTTTGCCTCGTAAAACTTCAAGGCCCGCTCGATCAGATCGACGCTTGCGGGTTGAAGCTCGAAACAAAGCGGCTGGCGGTTCTTGGTCTCCTCCCAGGGAATCTCGACGACCCAGCGCTCGCGACGATCGATGACGATTCGCCTCACATGCTGAAGGAGATTGAACCTCACCAGGTTGCTTAGGCGGAGCGGCATGTTGAGCTCGATCTCGATCCCGACAGCCATCTGCGCTCTGAGCGCCGCCTGCCGCGGGTTGCTTGCGGCCTTGGCCTCGCACAACAAGCGCTCGGGCAAGTGCAACAGCGCGCTAAGCAGACGGTCGTCCTCGAGTGGAGCAAGTCGCGTGCGAGTTTTGTCCCGAAAACCTAGGATTTCTTCC
>CAZHPE010000305.1:0-801 GCA_964534775.1 uncultured candidatus Brocadiaceae bacterium | reverse complement strand
CGCGCCGGGCGAGACGGTCGGTCTGCCCCTTCGGCAGCTTCACATGGTGGCGGGCGATCGCCAGCAGGGCACCGCCGAGCCCATGCAATGCTTCGGTGGTCTTGTCATCCTGGCGCTTCAGCAACACGCCCATGATCGCGACGAATGCTTCGTCGGTCACCAGGTCGGCGAGCGAATGGACGGCCTCGATCGGCTGGCCTGCGAACACCAGGGCAGAGGCGGCCTTGAAGATCTGGTGCCGACGCAAGCGCAGGGTCTCTGGACGGAGCGCCCGGCGCGGCCCCGCTTCGGCCAAGGGGTCGAACGTTCCCAGGCGAGACAACCAGCGTTCCACGTCAGCCGTGAACGAGGGCACGAAGGCCGCCGGCTTCAGTGTCCAGCGTCGGTACCGCTGGGCCGGCAGGGTCACTGGCATCAGGCCTTGGTTGTGCATTCGCTGGGCGACGCGGTTCCAGGCCTGGGCCGCCGCCCGCAGGTGAGTTTCTGGCCGGTCTAGCTCCTCCGACTGCACGAGAGCCGTGCGGAAGAGCGTGATCACCGTGTCGTCCACCTGGGTTGGCGTTATCTGCTGTCCCGAGCAAAAGGCGGCCATGCGCGACAGCTTCCACCAGACGGGGCGATCACCCAGGGTCTCTCGCAGCTCACGCCACGAACCGGACAGCGGAACCATCGCCGACCGCCGACCGCGGCCATAAGCCGTGCGCACCAGGAACAATAGCTCGGTCTTCATGTTAGCCAGCGATTTGGGGCTGAGGCTCGTGGGCCGCTGGCGCAGGCGGCGCACCTGCTGGGTTATGAACC
>CAZHPE010000304.1:0-2576 GCA_964534775.1 uncultured candidatus Brocadiaceae bacterium | reverse complement strand
TCGATAGGCTCAGCGACCGCGTGCAGGACTGGATGACGTTCAACGAGATGCAGTGCTTCATGGGGCTGGGGCACTTCGCCGGCGAGCACGCGCCGGGCGACAAGTTCGCCCTGGCGCCGTTTCTCCGGGCGGTGCACAACGCCCTGCTGGCGCACGGGCGGGGCGTGCAGACGATCCGCGCACACGCGCGCACCGAATCCTGCGTAGGATTGGTGCCTGCGGGTTTCGTCAAGATGCCCGCTACCGATGACCCGGCGGATGTGGAAGCGGCCCGCCGCGCCATGTTCGGCATGCCGGACCGGGGGCCGCTCTCCTACTGGAACAACACTTGGTGGATGGACCCGCCGCTGGAGGGCACATACCCGGAGGAAGGCCTCAGACTCTACGGAGCCGATGCCCCTGCGGTCCGCGACGGCGACATGGAGATTATCTGCCAGCCGCTGGACTTCCTGGGCGTCAACACCTACAGAGGCGAGTACGTCCGCGCGGGCGATGACGGGGAGCCGCAGGAGATGCCCTACCGCCTCGGCTGGCCCATGACCACATTCCACTGGCCCGTGATGCCCGAGTCCCTATACTGGGGCCCAAAGTTCTACCACGAACGCTACGGGCTGCCGCTGCTGCTGACCGAGAACGGGATGGCCTGCACGGACTGGGTATCACTGGACGGTAAGGTGCACGACATGCAGCGCATCGACTTCCTCCACCGCTACCTGCTCCAGCTCGAAAGGGCCATTCAGGACGGTGTGGACGTGCGGGGCTACTTCTACTGGTCCATCCTGGACAACTTCGAGTGGGCCGAGGGCTTCAAGCAGCGCTTTGGCCTCGTCCACGTCGACTACCCCTCCCAGAAGCGCACGCTGAAAGACTCGGCTCATTGGTACAAAGACGTCATCGCGACGAACGGCGTGGTGCTGGCAAGACCGTAGTACGAAAGAGCTCGACCCCGAGCATGGGAGAAAACACTTGAGCGGACTGCTTTACCGTGAGGACATGGACGAGGTGCGCGCACGCCTCACAACGTGGTGGGACGGGGGGGACATCGGCCGGCCGGCCATGCACATCACCGCGCCGCGGCCCGAACCACTGCCGACCATAGAAGCGATGCCCAAGCCCGAAGGCTGGGTGACCGACTACGCCACCTGGAACTTCGACTACCGCGTGAACTTGGCCGCCCGCGCCTGCGCCGATACTTACTACCTGGGCGAGGCCGTGCCGGTCATTGCGCCCGACCTGGCGCCTAACTGCCTCGCCCTTTTCCTGGGCTGCCAGGGGGTCGAGAGCCCGGGCACGGTCTGGTGCGAGCCGTGCATCAAGAGCCCGGAAGAAGCCGTGTTCGAGTTCGACCGGGACAACTTCTACTGGGACTTCTCCCGGCGCATGGGTCTCGAACAGCTCCGGCTCGGCAAGGGGAAGTATATGGTCCAGTTCCCCGACTTGATCGAGGGTCTGGACACGCTGGCCGCGATGCGCGGCAGCGAACGGCTGCTTCTGGACCTGATCGAGCGTCCCGAATGGATCCGCGAGTCGCTTCGGAAGATCACCGGGCTATACTTCCACTACTACGACATCCTCTACGACATGTTCCGGGACGAGGTTGGCGGGTCGCACTACTGGAGCTGGGCGCCGGGAAGGATGGCGAAGCTCCAGTGCGACTTCTCGGCGATGATTTCCCCGGAGATGTTCGGCGAGTTCATGGTGCCGGTGCTGGAGGAGATGTGCGAGCGGTTCGCGCATAGCATGTATCACTGGGACGGCCCCGGCGCCCTGCCCCACCACGACCACCTGCTGAGCATTTCGAAGCTCGACATGCTTCAGTGGACCCCCGGCGCTGGCAGCGAACCGACCTGGCACGAATGCTGGTGGCCCTACTACCACAAAACCATCGAGGCGGGCAAGAAAGCGTTTATCGGGTGCGGCCGCGGCACCGAAGCCCTCAAGAAGCTGAAGGCGGAGTTCGGCGAGGGTTTCAAGCAGTTCCTCATACTCACAAGAACCGACTCGCCCGCGCAGGCCGAGGAACTCCTAAAGGTGGCGGAAGTATGAGTGATATATCTCCCGGCGATCCGAGCGAGCGCAAGAGGGGAGATTCATAAGCCGCAAGGCAGCGGCCGGCGCGGCGAAACGGAACTCAGGAGAGCAATGAACAAGCTAAGAGCATTTGTCTCACATGCCAAGAACAGGGGATTGCCCTGGACGGTCCTATATGCATTTCACCAGCTCACACTACATAGTATTTACGCTGCGAGAAGACATGTCGTAAAGAAGCTTGAAAAGCGTCTGCGCCGGATGGACAAGCGCAGGTTCCTGGCTGAATACCGACCGGAAAGGCCGGAAGAAGCGAACCAAACAATAACACTTGCTGAACTCACAAAGCTGCCAGAGCAATACCCCTTCTACGTGGGCACCTATTACAGGGACAGATGGGATTACATCAGCGAAGTGATCAAAATCACAAATAGAGAATCGCCTCAAACCGTATTGGAACTCGGCCCATCCGGACTACCCATTGTCCACGGTTCGGACACGATGGACAGGGCATTGCGCTATCCACACCTGAAATGCCGTCACGATGC
>CAZHPE010000303.1:0-2577 GCA_964534775.1 uncultured candidatus Brocadiaceae bacterium | reverse complement strand
GCATAGTTTTGCGAAAAGTGGAAGGGGCGCATACTCTCTCATCGAAACACCATCTTCACTAACCATCACTTTGCACCAAGCGCTATAACGAAACATCTTCTCTGGTGCCCCGACGCGCGGTACCCTGAACACCGAAATACCCGTCTATTATGCGCGATCGGATAACGATCTGCTAACTCTTGCCGTTCCTGAGACAGGCCGAAAAGGCGGCGAAGCCCCAAGATAACCCAACGAATCCCAATGACATACACAGCCAGAAAGGCAAGGAGGACCACGGCCCCGGTCAGGTTTGGATGAGACATTTGCAGCGCTGAATCTCCCATGTCACACGAGCCGGCCTACCGCCGCTATCTCGCGATATCTCGAAGCGCCTTATCCAGAATATCCTCTTTTGGCGCCCTTTCAAGATCCGTCATCATCCTTGCGGCCTCCTCCAAAGCAGGTTCTGCCGCATCCGTCAAAGTCTTACCACCCCTGTGCCCTTTGCCGTGATTATAGCACGGAAAAGGGAGCAAAGCAGGAGAGAAATTGCGCCCTCCCGGCAGGGAGCAGCCTGCCGACTATTCAGGCCAGAGCAACTGACTTCCTGGGTGCCACGGGCCAAGGCGAAGCCTTGCCCGTGCTCCGACAGCGGCCGGGTAGCTTCCAGTGAGGCACGGACAAGCCTCGCGGCTTAGTCCGTGGCACCCGCCCCACATTTGGCTTGCTCGGGCATCACTTGCACCGGACTCGAAAGAAGGGCCGACGCTCGCGGGTGGGACGCCCGCGCTACCCACGCCGTCGGTAGGCCGCACGCCCCACACCATCCGCTACACGGTCACAACGGGCATGTCCAGAAACCCGGCAAGCTGCGCAAGCTCGCGCCGCACGTCGCCGCGCACCGTGATGGCGTGGTGCGGCTCGCCAGCCATTATCAAACGCTCCGTGAACTCCCTGATCGGCGCATCGACCCTCACCAGCGCGTGGGCGTCGTTGATGGGGAGCGGGTCGAGGTCGAGGAATTCGCCCGCGCTTACGAACATCCTCCATCCGTCGGCGTGCTCTGCAAAATGGGCCATCGTGCAGGGACCGGGCCGCGGGACGAAGAGCGTGCTGCACCCGGTGCCCTCCAGGCCCCATTGCTCGGCGGTCGGGGTGAGCTTGGCCGCGTCGCCGCGCGCCTGGCTGGGGTCGCCGAACCCGTGCCCCAGCAGCAGCCACGCGTTGCGCTCCACGTCGAACTCGCTCCACTCCAGGAAGAAAGGCATGTCGCCGGAGAGATGGCGAAGGATCTTCATCATGATCAGGCCGATCACGTCCCCCTCCGCGACCGCGGGAAAGCCAGCGCGGTGAAGCTCCGCCAGTCCGAGATACGGGGTCGTGCGGAGCCGTCTCTCGATGAAGTGCTGGCACAGCAGCGCCACGCCATCGAGCCGGAACCGCTCCACCAGACGCCTGAGGGCCACGGCGGCGCGGGCGGCGCCGAGCAGGTCGCTTTCGCCGACGCCCTCGATCACGTAGGCCCGGCGCGCGTGCGCGATCATCGCCCGCACGTCGGGATCGTCGGGGCCCGCCCCCTCCCAGGTGGCCATCAGGTGTTCGATCTGAACGTTGAGCACCTCCGGCCCGAGCGCGCCCTTGACCTTCGTCTTGTCGTATTCGAAGTCGAACATGCCGCGGAACACGTGCCCCACCACACCGAACGTCATGGTCTTGAGCCGCGTGTAGAGGGTGACCACGTCGATCCAGCGGTTGATCTTGCGGTAGGCTTCCTCGTCGTGGATGCTGCCCGCAACCGCGTCGATCTGCCGCGGGCCGCCCGTCATCTTCTTGAAGCCGCACACCAGTTGCACCAGAGCCATAAGCCCGCTGTTGCGAAGCACGCCGCCGTAGTCGTCGGCGTAGTCGAACTTATCGCGGCACTGCGACCCGAACACCAGCATCGGCACGCCGGGCAGATGCGATAGCAACTGGTGGATGTACATGTCCGGCACGTAGGTCCGGTAGGCCAGGATGAGGACATCGATCTGCTCGTCGCGGAACCGCCAGCCAGCGGCGTCGGCCGCATCCATCGTGTCCACCAGCCCCGAGTCGACGATCTCGTGCTCCCGCGAGAGCCGCTCGCGGACCACGGCGGCGTCCTGCTCGACCTGACCCTTGAGCGATGGGTACATGCCCCAGAACTCGAAGAACCCCGTCCACAGGAGCCCGATCTTGAGCGGCTTCCCCGCCTCGACGCGGTCGGACGAGAGCAGGTCGCCGAACGTGTCGCCCTCGGCCACCTCGAACGACTTCACCTCTGGCTGATCCCGGCCTGGAGCTTCATTCGACACCGTCGCTGGCCTCCTTGGGTTCTCATGTTCCTTCTCAGCGTGCTCGCCTGCTGCGCCCGGCGGCTTACGTTGGCCCCATGCTACCGCGACACCGGGGCGAATTCCAGCGCGGCCAAAGCGGGAAGGAAGGCCGTTGACAGTTCGAAGGGCGAGACCTACGATAAGTGGGACCCCGAGTGCGGGCGTTGCGCTCGTGGCGTGCTATCTGGAGACCAGGTCAGGGCGGCATTCGGCCTGGCGCTCTACAGCACCGACGTGGACGCGG
>CAZHPE010000302.1:0-2612 GCA_964534775.1 uncultured candidatus Brocadiaceae bacterium | reverse complement strand
CATGGGACATTGCATGCAGCCGGGGCAGGCCGACAGCCGCATCACGCGGCTCAAGATCACCCCGGAGGGCCTCGTCCTCGATCACTAGGCCGGTTAGGGATAGGGAGCAGCCTTGTGCGGCTCACAGGGCCGGAAAATGCGCGTGGGCACGCTGCGTGGGGGGAGGGCAGCTAAGTCGCCCATTCGTTCCTTCTCATTGTGCCCAAGCCTTGACAGAGCGCGCATGGTCCCGTAGAGTGCGCGACATCGGCAGAGACGTCTGGAGGGCACTACCCAATGGGGGATTCCTGTCAAGCCCGAACGCTCAATGGCTTCAGGTCGAATACCATGCCTGGGTCGATATCACTGGGTTCCATTAGTCCGCAGTGCGTGCAAGAAAGGTCGAAAGAGTGCAACTGAGATACGCAGTGAGCCAGTGGAACTACCGTCACTACTCGAATGTTCCCAGTCTGGAGCGCGTGATCGAGTTGCTGCGTGAGCAGGGCTACGGCATCGAGCTGTGGGCCGGATGGCAAGAGAGCGGGATCGCGAAATGGGGCGCGGACGAAGCGGACCTTTTCGACGAGGTGGGCCGGCGCAGGCTCAAAGCCGCCCTGGAGGGCATGACCGTGAGCCTGCACACGGCTGGAGCGCGCACCTTCGGGGAGCACAAGAAGCAGATTGACGCGGCCGCCGACGTTGGCGGAGAGGTGGTCGTCCTGCATCCTGGGAACCTGTGCAAAGAAGGGCGGATAGAGCTTGATGCGGCGCTCTGCCGCGAAGCGGTGGCTTACGGAGCCGAGCGAAACGTCGTGCTTGCTCTGGAGAACGGTGATCTTCCCTTCCTGGCCGAGGCTATTGAGCAGGTGGAGGGCCTGGGCATCTGCCTAGACGTGGGTCACGTCGATGCCACTCCCGAACCCATGAGCGCTTACCTCGAGACCCTCAAAGGCCGGCTCTGTCACCTGCACCTTCAGGACGTTCTGTCCCCGCCTGAGCAGGGCCTCCCCGGTACGGGTGGCGACCACTACATTCCAGGCACGGGGGGCATTCCGTCCGAGGACTGGAAACTCATTGCGCAGACATTGAGGGAGACCGACTTCTCGGGAATAGCGGTCTTCGAAATCCGCCCCCGCAACCCCCTCCAGACAGCGCTGTTGGCGAGGGGCTTCTTCGACACAGCGCTTGAGGATTCGTAGACCTGTCTTGGCACAGCAGTGCGGATGGCAACTGGCGGACGATTGCTGACCACTGCGCAAATAGTGCTTCCGTCAGTAACTGTTAGCGTGCCGCCGCCAAGCCCAAGGCGCGCGCCTGACGCCGCCATCTTACTGCGATCAGGGCCGCGACGAAAGAGAGGAGAGCGCCCACCGCGCAAACCTCGACGGCTCACAGGTACTTCCACGCCCCTTCCCTCGAGCGTCTTCCCGGCGCAGGAGCGACGAAACCGGCTTCGCATAGGGCAAGGGGTGGGTAGCAGCCTTGCGCGGCTCTCAGGGATGGAACACGCGCGTGGGCACGCTGCGTGGAGGATGAGACCAGGCATTGCGGAACCCTGCGGCAAGGTGTAGCATGGGAGAAGCTTATGGGCAAGGGCGTGACGGGCAGTGCCGGAAGCACCAGATAGACGGCTAATCTTCCCGTATGGGGGACTCAGGAAGATGCAGCACACTTTGACAGACAGAGACCGGTGTGATCTCCATATCCATACCAAGTACCTGGGATGTGCGAACGAGAGCATGGAAATCCCAGCCATTGTGCTGGAATGTGAACGGCTCGGCGTAGCAGTTCTTGGGATCACAGACCACGTGAATTCGCTCGACGATCTCGACCGCCATCTGCCCATAAAGACGGACATCGGGGTCCTGGAGACTGGGGTGGATGTCTACTTCGGCGTGGAACTGAACTTCCCCGGAGCTGACGAGAGCTTCCCCTACAGCGCGGAGATCAGAGAGCGATATGGATTCCAGTTCGCGATCGGCGGCATACACGACGCGTACCTGGAGGGCTATGATCTGAAGAAGCTTGTCGACATTCAGCACCGCCATCACCTCAAGACTTGCCGCGACCCACTGGTCGACGTGTTGGTGCACCCCTACTGGTTCGGAAAGAGCACGTTTGAGGCGAACGGATGGCCCTGGTTCGACTCCATGCAGGCCGTGCCCGAGAGCTATGCCCGCGAACTGGGACAGACTGCAAGAGAGACCGGCACAGCCATCGAGATGAATGCATGTGCCATTCTGGATAGCCCGGCGTACAGCGGCCAGTTCGTCGAGGAGTATGTTGCCTTCCTGTCCTCCATTGCGGAGGAGGGAGCCTGTTTTGCGCTGGGCTCGGACGCCCATGACATTGGACGGCTCCGCGCCATACGGACTGCTTGGGAGGTTGCCGAGCAACTGAATTTGGGCTCCGATCGCATCTGGAGCCCGCCATGCAAGCCCATGGCCAACCGCCGGAGTCAGCATAGTGGGAAGCCTTCATAGAACAGGCCGCCGCACCACGTATTTCCAGCCGGTGAGCTTGAGCCGTTGACCGCCGCTTGTTCGATATGCTCCCCCCCCCGCCCTTCCTCCCGCTGCAATAGGTGCGGCAGGAGGGGCTGGCTATGGCCTTGCTTTCGGGAGGGGTCCGGC
>CAZHPE010000301.1:349-2617 GCA_964534775.1 uncultured candidatus Brocadiaceae bacterium | reverse complement strand
TGGATGTCCGCCAGATCTTTGCTGCGACGACCACCATAGGACTCGACTACCTGATTGAGCACCGCAACCGCATCGCGACCACGACTCGACGCGGTGTACTCATCGCAGAGCTGCAACATCAAGTCGCGATCCTCACTCTTGAGCTCCAACGCTTTTTCGAGGAGCTCAGCGGCGGCGCCGGCCGCATCTTCCGGCTCACGCACGCCACGATCAAGAAGGTCACCGGGGACATCGAGGAGCGCTGGCACTTCAACACGGCCGTCGCTGCGATCATGGAGCTGCTGAACGCGCTCGCAGAGCTGGAGTTGGCCGACAGTTACGCCAGCAACGAGGGAGGGGATGAACTGCGGGCGTTCGAGGTCTTCCGCTTTGCTTCGGAATCGATGGTACTCCTGCTCTCGCCCTTCGTGCCGCACATCTGCGAAGAGCTATGGGTCCGCATGGGGAACCGGCCGAGCATCCTGGAGCAGGGCTGGCCGCAGTGGGACGAGGAAGCGGCCCGTGCCAACGAGGTTAAGCTGCCGGTGCAGGTGAACGGGAAGGTACGCGGGCGCGTGGTGGTGGAGCGGGATGCCGACGAGGAGACCGTGCGCGAGCAGGCCCTCGCCCTCGACGCCGTCCGACGCCACACCGAGGGCAAGAGCGTCACAAAGGTCATCGTCGTGCCCAACCGCATCGTCACCATCGTAGCGAAATGATGACGAATCAGGCCGGTGTGGCTGGCGGAAGGCCCAAACAGGCCGCGCCGGGAGCATCCGTGTATTCGCCATTCCGGCCCAGGATTTCGTGATTCTTTCTTGCGGGCGGCTTTACTTGACGGATGGCTTCACACCTTCTATGATCCCCCGTCCGTGAGGCGGAAACTAATCCGATTTCTGGAGACACGGCCTTGGCAACGAAGCGCAAAACCACGAAGCGCAAGACCGGCAAGCGAAACGCTGCACCCATCCGGGCCATCGACGGAACGGTGGAGCACGTGGACTTCGACGGCCTGCCCATGCACGACTCCGCCTGGGGACTGTGCACGGGCGCCGACGGGATGATCTACCCCGTGGCCTGCGGCGAGGGGGTCGGGGGGCTGACCGCGTTCATCCTACGCTACGACCCGGTTAAGCGGCACACCGATTACCTCGTCGAGACCGGACCGGCCTTGGGCGAGCCGGGCGACGACGGGCATGCCACGCAGTCGAAGATCCACTACTGCATCCTGCCCGGCTCGGACGGGCTGCTATACTGCTCCACGCACGCATCCGGCCCTCCGTGCGGCCACCCGGCCTGGTCGCCGTGGGCGACTTGGGCCGACCCCAAAGTGCGGTTCCCCGGCGCGCACATCTTCACGTGCGATCCGGCCACGGGCGCGGTCAACGATTTCGGCATCGGGCCCCTGCGCGAGGGCAGCCGGTGCCTGGCCCTGGACGAGAAGCGGCGCAAGCTCTACGGCATCACCTGGCCCCGCAACCACGCCTACATCTACTACCTCGAAGAGCGCCGCTACGTGGACCTGGGGCGGCTCGGCGATCTCAACCCGCAGGCCATCTGGCTCGACCGCGACGGCAACGCCTACACGACCGACGACTACGGCCGGTTCCTGCGAATCGACGGCGAGACCGACGAGATCGTGACCCTCAAGACCCAGTGCCCCCACCGGTGGCATCACCGCGGCTGGCACAACCTGCCCTATGACGTTGTGCCGTCGCCGGACTGGAGCTGCGTCTACGGGTGCGACTGGGGCTATGAGTCCGGCCTATGGCGCTTCGATCCCTACGACGGCCCCGACGGGCGCGTCGATGACTTGGGGCAGGCTCTCGGGCCGCCTGGCCTGAGGCAGGACCTCCGCATGGAGTATTTCAACGTGCGCGGTCTGGTCTTCGGCGCCGACGGGAAGCTCTACTTCACCATGCGCGCCCCGTACAAGGACAGGACGCCCATCCAACTGGCGCGCCTGGACGTGGAGACGCTGGAACGCGAGGTGGTCGCCATACTGGAGTTCGACGACTACGAGCCCTACGTCCACGCCAGCGCCACGGCGGACTTCTACGGCAACCTCTACTTTGCCGAGGCCGCGCACATGCCCACCGGCATGACCGTCTACCGCCCGGACTGGGTCGATTACGACAAGCAGGTGTTCTCCTGGAAAGACATAAAACAGTGGGGTTAGAAATGGACCTGAGAAAGGAACTCCGGGGCCGCAAGTGGCCCGCGATGCCGACCGACGCGAAGTTCTCGTTCAACTTCTTTCAGATATTTATTATGCGGATGGACTCGATT
>CAZHPE010000301.1:0-339 GCA_964534775.1 uncultured candidatus Brocadiaceae bacterium | reverse complement strand
GACATTTCCGAGCCCCTCCCGCCCGGCGAGTGCGCGATCACCTCGCTGGCGACCGCCCCGGACGGCAAGGTCCACGGGGCGACCTCGGGCGCCCGGGCGCACCTTTTCTGCTACACCGGCGAGGGACAGATCGACGGCGTCACCGACCTGGGCCCGATTCCCGGCGCTCGGGCGGTGCGGCGCTCGCTGGTGGTTGACTCCGAAGGCACCGTCCTGGGCGGCATATCGGAGGTGGCCGACGGCATGAAGGAAGGCCGGCTGTTCCGCTGCCCGAAGCGCAACCTGCCGCCCCCGCCGACGACGGAGGACGAGAGCCGGACGGAGATGAAGACGGCCAGC
>CAZHPE010000300.1:0-2621 GCA_964534775.1 uncultured candidatus Brocadiaceae bacterium | reverse complement strand
AGGGCGACGACGGCGATGACGTCTGCCAACTCCATGACCCAGTCCCTGGCCGCCTGCGCCCGCGAGTTGGCCAGAAATCCGTCCGGCATAACGAACAGCACCAGCCCCCCCGGTCTGGCCAACTGAAGCGCCCTTTCCAAAAACAGCTGCTCCATCGCCGCCGACTCCAAACCGGAGTGTCGCTGTGCGATCGAACGCCCGCGGCCATGGTCCCCGACCAGATCTGTCCCACCCGCGGCAGGTCTGCCATCTCGGTTTCTGACCCGGACCGGTTTTGCCTGCGCAATGCCGAACCCCCCTCCTGGGAGCTGTGACGCCTCCAGCTTGGCCAGCTCTTGCGGCGGCAGGACCGACGACGCCCGGCCGAACGGAGGATTTCCGATGACCATGTCGAAGCTGTCGGGTTCCACACCCGGGAACTCCCCCCGGAGACCGTCGCCGCAGAAGATCCGGGCCGCTGGCGCCCGCTGCTGCAGCTCTGGATCGATTTCTATGCCGAAAACCCTGTCTGGTTTGACCAACCCACCCTCTATGCCCGAGCGCAGAAAGATGCCGTCCCCCGCTGATGGGTCGATGACCCTCGGACTCCGTGAATCGCGTCCCCAGCCCAGTTCCCGCGCCAGCTGCCACATGAAGTCAGCCACCGCCAGAGGCGTGAAGAATTGGGCCAGATGGGATCCTTCGGTTTGCTGCGGTCTGTGTGCCCCGGTACTCACGCCTGATTCCCCTGGCTCACACCTACACCTGTCCAGCCGTGGAAGAACAGGTGCAATAACTCACTGACACACAGCCTCTTGAGATCTTTCGATGAGAGTGGCATCAATCGTGCATAGAAACTGGTAGGGAACGAGGAGATGGGGGGAGTGTTCGTCTGGCCAACCGGGGCGAATCGTTCCGAGAATGCCGGCCTCGTTTCCCGCCCGCGGCACATCCACTTAATCCTGTAGAAGGGAGGACAGCATGTCTGAATTGAGAATGCCGGCCATCAACCAGGTATCCCTTGCCGGGCGCCTGGTCCAGGATCCGGAATTCCGTATTGCAGAGAACGGCGCCGCCCGGTTGAACGGCCGCATCGCCGTCAATCGGTCGTATCGAGATCAGGAGGGCGAGTGGCAGGAGATCTCCTCTTTCTTCAACATCGTCATCTGGCAGAAGCTGGCTGAGTACTGCGCTGACCGCATTCACAAAGGGACACCGGTGATCGTCTCGGGAAGGCTTCGCAGTCACAGCTGGAAGGATGCGGAGAATAACCCCCACACCATCGTCGAAGTCCAGGTGCGCAGTCTTCAGGTGCTGGAAAAAGCGGGGGACATGGCCGCAGCCGAATCCGACGAAGAGGAGGAGAGTAAGGAGGAACTCGAGCTGGCAGCGGCGTGAACGTGCCTCGCGCAATCCGTGTCAGACGGTAGCTCGCACTGGCGGGCACCCGACAGGAACGGATTGCGCGAGCCGTTGGCAAGGCTGGGAACGGGCAGGCTTCGTTGACGAGATCTTTGGATATCGCTATCTTAGCCCGATCTACGAGGCAGAAGTTGAACAGCTGAAACTTTCCCTGGTACTTTCCGGTCACCGAGGTTTGTAGTTCATGGCATGGGCGAAGAGCAAGGCGTTCCTGGAGAAACTGCAGCTCAGCAGTATCGTCCTGTACCTCATCTGTCTTGGTGGCTACGCCATTCCCCCCGTAAGAGACCTCTTCGAAGAGATACAGAAGGCCGCCCATTTAAAGGTCGTGGAGATATCGGGCTTCACCTTCTTCTCCCTCTTCATCGCGTCTACCGTCCTTCTTCGGCTAGAGGAAGGGGCGGCCGACGCGGCCGCCTCCGCGCCGGCCGAGGCCAGTTAGCGATAGTCTGACGATCCAGGGCCAATATCGCCGTGGGGCAGTAGCTCAGTTGGGAGAGCGCGGGCTTTGCAAGCCTGAGGTCGTCGGTTCGATCCCGATCTGCTCCACCACAAACTAATCCATAGAGATCCAAGAAAGCCCGTAAGTCCAATGACTTACGGGCTTTTCTTGTGGTTTACTGTCCCGTTAACATCCAGAGAGGTCCATTGACATCCGGGGTATCCAGGGGGTATCTTTGCGGGGTATCCGGTAATTCGATGAACGAGATACCCCAAAGGGCAGTCGCTAAGTAAACGGCATACCCCAGGAGGAACCCCGATGCCCCGAGGCAGCAAGGACCGGTTGACCTCTGTCGCCGTGAAAGCGGCCACTTTTCAGGGAAGTCCTTTCAAAAAGTTCGACGGCGGCGGGCTGTTTCTGCACGTCAAGAAAGCCGGCAGGTATTGGCGGTTCAAGTACCGCTTCGGGGGGAAGGAGAAGCTGTTTGCCCTGGGGGTGTATCCTGAAGTGGGGTTGCGGGACGCCCGCGAGAAACGCGACGAGGCCCGCAGGCTGCTGGCCCAGGAGATCGACCCGAGCGCCCACCGACGAGCCCAGAAAGTCGCCGATGCCGCGGCCCAAACCAGCAGTTTTGAGGCGTTGGCCCGCGAGTGGTGGGAGCAAGTCCACCGTCACCACGTCGTCCCCTCCCATGCCCAGCGCCAGCTGCGCCGGCTGGAGCTACACATCTTTCCCGCCATCGGGCAACTACCCATCAACGAAGTCACTGCCCCCCAGT
>CAZHPE010000299.1:0-2623 GCA_964534775.1 uncultured candidatus Brocadiaceae bacterium | reverse complement strand
GGCCAGGGGCGTGGGGGCAGGGAACCGCGCCGGGCGTCAGTGCTGCTCGCAGGCCCGCTCGGCGCACTGGGCCCTCATGGGGCAGGCGCCGGAGTCGCAACCTTCGGGCCCGCCGGCCTCCTGCCGGGAGCGCGATCCCGTGAGGAACGTCCCAAGGCCGCCGTTTATCACGCGCTGCACCTTGCCGCGGCATTCGGGACATCGCTTGAGGGGTTCATCGCTGAAGCTCTGCCGCCGCTCAAACGCGTGGTCGCACTTGTTGCAGACGTATTCGTAGGTTGGCATCGGTAAGTGACCTCGAGCTGTTCGGCGCCCCCTGCCGCGACGAGGGCGCCAACGGTTCCGGGGACCCATCCTGACATCATTATATGCTCCCAGGGGCGCCGTCCGCAACCGGCCGCCGGGCGCCTTGCCCCGCCGGCCGCAGGGCATTAGAGTGAAGGCGGAGGTTTCCTCAGCGAGAGGGCGAGGCGTGGCGCGCGAGCGGGTCATCATGCACGTGGACATGGACGCATTCTTCGCGGCCATCGAGCAGCGGGATAACCCCGAGCTGCGCGGGCGGCCCGTGGTCGTCGGGGCCGACCCGAAGGAAGGGAAGGGCCGCGGGGTGGTCGCCACGTGCTCCTACGAGGCCCGCGCCTACGGCATCCACAGCGCCATGCCGATCGGCCAGGCGTGGCGCCGCTGCCCCGAGGCCGCCTACGTGCGCCCGCGCATGGACGTCTACGCGCAGGTCTCCGGCGAGGTGCGCACGGTGCTGGAAGAGTTCACACCCCAGATCGAACCCGTGAGCATCGACGAGGCCTTCCTGGACGTGACGGGGACGCCCGGCCTCTCGCGGGGCAAGCGGACCCTGGCCGAGTCGATCGCGCGCCGGATCGAGGAAGTGACGCGGCTCACCGCCTCGCTGGGCGTAGCGCCGAATAAGATGATTGCGAAGATCGCCTCGGACATGGACAAGCCGCGCGGCATAGTGATCGTGGAACCCGACGAGGCGCAATCGTTCCTGCGCCCGCTCGCGACGGGCAAGCTGTGGGGCGTGGGCGAGAAGACGCGTGAGATACTCGATCGTCTCGGCATTCGCGCGGTGGGCGACCTGGCCGATTTCGATCAGGCCGAACTCGTCCGCCGGCTCGGCAAGCACGGCGAGCACCTCTGGAACCTGGCCCGCGGGCTCGACCAGCGCCCCGTCGAGCCGCCCGGCGAGCCCAAGAGCGTCGGGAACGAGCATACTTTCGAGACCGATACTGACGACCTTCAACAGATCGAGGGGACGCTCATGCGCCTATGCGAGAAGGTGGCTGGGCGCCTTCGGGCGGCGGGGCTGCGGGGGCGGACGGTGACCACGAAGGTGCGCTTCGAGGATTTCACGACGCTCACGCGGGCGAAGACGGCCGATGAGATGCTGGACGAGGAGACGCAGATCTACGCCGTAGCCGTGCGCAACCTCCGGCGGGCGGGCATAGAGGGGCGCAAGGTGCGGCTCGTCGGGGTGAGCGTGTCCGGTTTCGAGGAGAGCGGCGAGCGCCAGACGTCCCTTTTCGACTGGCCGGCGCCCGGCGAGGCTGGCGACGACGAAAAGCGCCTGCGTCTGGCCGAGGCCATAGACTATATCAAAGGCCGTTACGGCGATGACGCAGTGCGCCGAGGCGGGAGCCGGCGATCGGCAGACGAAGATGATACGCTGGCGCAGGATTGAATGCACAAAGGAACAGCAGTTCAGTCATTCCACCTTCTTCCATTACTTCCGCTTCGGTCCATCGGCTTCATAGTACTTCGCGGAACAGTAATTCCAGGGTGGGGAAGTCAACTCGGACGCCTTGTCGGCAGGGCCAGGACAGTGGATGATATATCCTCCCTCTTTCACGACCCGCTCGAATTCGGCGAACTCTTCCTCCAGATGCCATCCCAGGGCATGCGACGTGATCATGACGTCGGCGAAGCCATCAGGTAGAGGAACAGCGTGAAGGAAACCGGCCATGACGAACAGGTTTCCCAGGCGGCGCTCCTTCGCCTTTTCCGCAATGAAGCGCCTGAGTCGCGTTACGGGCTCAACAGCAAACACCCATTTGGCCGTCTCAGCCGCTTCAAGAGCGCCCCCCCTGTACCTGCGCCGCCGTCGACAACCACTTGGCCAGTGAGGGGAGTGATGTTCGTGACCTCGGCAAAGTCCCATTTGTGAAAATCTGCGGCGTCATAGGTCTCAGGACATCGGTTATAACCCAGAAGGTCGTCGATTGACCGGACGGCACCCTCACAGCACTTATCGAGGTCATCTTAGTCGCGTGCAGCACCGTGTTCAGATATTATCCGGTCAATGAGTCTCGCTATGGGAGGGTGCTTCTTGCGCAGAAACGTGCCGACCGCTGGATACGCATGAAGAACCACTGCGCACTCACGTTCAGCAATGTAGCCGGGAAGGCAAGCGATCTGAAACTCTTCCAGCAAGAACAAATCGTCTATTTCAAACGGCGCATCCTTGAAGATGTCCACCATTTCGGAATCTCCCCTTTCATTTGCGTCAATGTCACCGGAACCGTACTCCGTGCTTGTGTGCAACATCTGCCCTACCAGCCCGTGGTGAAAGTCACGTTTTGTCCTGATTGGTACTTGCCTGATATGT
>CAZHPE010000298.1:0-2645 GCA_964534775.1 uncultured candidatus Brocadiaceae bacterium | reverse complement strand
GGGGGACGGAACATTTGAGGACGCGACGTCAGCCTTTGGTCTAAGCGGTCTGGGCGACAAGAGGGACGGGGGCGGAGAATTTAACGATGTGTCCGGCTCCTTTGGCGACCTGGACGGGGACGGATATCAGGACTTGATGTTTTTTGACAAGACTCAGTTTCGTATATATCGCAACATGGGTGGACGGAGATTCGAAGACGTGACGGCGAAAACCGGCTTGCGCGATATTGCCGGCTTGGGCACTGGTGCCGGCGGGTGTCTGGGCGTTGCTCTCGGCGACATAGACAACGACGGCGACCTGGACATGTACGTCGCCAAACGCGCCCCTTATAATGTTGACCGCGGCCCAGGCGGCTTCTTCGTGCACAAGGGCACCGGCCGCTATCTCCTGCTCAATGACGGGAATATGCGTTTCACGGACATCACCGAAGCAGCGGGGTTTAAGGCTCCTGAGGCGCCCGGCCGCGCCTACGGACCGATCTTTGTTGACGTGAACAATGACGGCTACCTCGACCTGTTTCAGGCGCAGGGTTGGGGCGGCGAATCGCTCCTGTTCCGCAACAACGGAAACCTGACCTTCAGCGACGTCACCGGCACAGGCGGTATTGTCGGCTTCAACGTGCACGGATACTGCTTCGGCGACCTCGACGGAGACGGCGACCTGGATCTGTACACGACCACCTGGGATGATGCCGGAGAATTCAAGCTACATCGAAACAATCAGAACGACCGCTCCTACCTCATCGTGAGAGTGAAGGGCAGAAAGCCGAATACCTCCGCAATGGGCGCGAAGATCTGGGTCTACGAGGAGAAAAGGGGCAAGAAGGGCCGCCTGCGAGGATATCGCGAAATCATCGGCGGCGGCGGGGCCCTGTATACCTGTCCGACCCTGGACCAGCATTTCGGCCTTCCCGGCAGGGGGACCTATTCGGTTAGAGTCTTCTTTCCTGTCTCCGGCAAGACAGTATCTCGGTCCAACGTCTCAGCCGGCCGCACGGTCGTTGTTGAGGAGCCGTGACGGATCGGTTGGTGCTTCCGTCACCGACGGTTGGTGCCGCCGCAAAAGTAGCGCCGGGCCGGTAGGCGCGCGCTGACGCCGCGAAGCGCACTTCTTTCGGTTGAAGGAGAAGTACCGTGTTGAGGCGATCGAAAAACTGGACGAGGATGCTGTTGGGCGTCGCGGCTGCGGCCATGCTGGCCCTGCCCCTGGCGGGGGCCGAGGCTCCGGAGGTGGGCGCCAAGGCGAAGCCCTTCGGACTGGACCAGGTCGTGGCCTTCTACGGCGCGCGCAAGGAGCTCAAGTGCGTGAACTTCGCGATGAGCGGCGACTGGCAGTACTGGAAGGCGCGCGGCGGCGTGGCGTCCGGAGGGATCACACACCAGCATTTCCTGCAGAAGAGCGTCGAGGACGCCAGCAAGGTACTGGCGGGGAGAGACTTCGGCGACAACCCGGACCACATCCTCACGATCGATGAGTTCGGCTGGGACTACGACGGCGGGATCGACCAGCACACGATCGACATCCTGGAGGCCGTGCACACGCAGCGGCCCGACATGAAGTTCGCAGTCTGGCAGATGCGCGGCCCGGTCGCGCCGCAGCTTGCGGCCGTCTACAAGGACATGGTCGACTTGGTCATGTTGGAGACCTACTACGACCTGAACGACGCGTGGATCATTCCCTTCCAGCTCCAAACCTCGCGGTGCAACGGCATCGTGGACAAGACGGTCATCGGCCTGGGCCTGGGCAAGGAAGCGCCGCACCTCGGCGGCTACAACTGGACCCGCACGCCGGAGGAGCTCAAGCAGCAGCTGGCGCTGATCCGCTTCGTCGCCCCCGAGTCCCCGGGCATCGCGTTCTTCGGCTCCTACAACGGCAAGCCCGGCGAGCGGGCGGCCCAGATCACCGGGGCGCAGTTCGACCAGATCGTCGGCGGCTTCAACCAGATCCCGACCGACGGGAGCACCTTGAAGCCGGAGCTTCAAGAGCTTGGCAAGCTCTTCACCAAGCGCTATGACGGCCCGGCCATCTTCTGCTCCAACAAGTTCATGATGTGCTACTTCCATTCGGGCTACGACGGCGGACCCTGGGGCTCACTGCACCAACCTCGCCGCGCCAGGGTCCATTTGATGAACCTGGGCTACAAGGACGCCAAGGGCATCAAGGTGACCCTGAAGGACCTGAAGGACGTCAACAAGGTGCTGGGCTCGACGACAGTAGACATCCCGTCCCGGTCCACCGTGGTTGCCCTCGTGCCGGGCGCCGGCGGCTGGACCGAGTCCGCGAACCTGGTCGTGGAGGCGCCGGGCGGCGAGGTATTCAACTTCACAAAGGGGAGCAACATTCCGAAGAAGTAGGTGCTCCGGGGACCAGGTGGTTCGGTTTTCGCTTGATCCAGTCTCTCGGCTGACTTCCATTGAACGGTCCGTGGCCTGCTACTAGGCGCTGTCTGAAGAATGCCGATGCGGGCGGTCCGCTATCATAGAATGAGCTTTGGAGCCGCTCTCGCGCACCTCTCTCAGACTACTTGCTGCCCGAAGACGAACTCTACGTTGCACCGAAGGGCAACTTCGCTGCGCTACGCCCACTCCGCGCCGCCCATGCCTCCTTTGAACTAACTCCTTCCCTCTATGTGATTCCTTCCGTG
>CAZHPE010000297.1:0-2648 GCA_964534775.1 uncultured candidatus Brocadiaceae bacterium | reverse complement strand
GGGCGCCGATGCCGGCCGGCAGGCCGTATCCCATTGTGCCGAGGCCGCCCGAACTCAGCAACGAACGCGGCTGGGTATAGGTGTAGTACTGCGCGGCCCACATCTGGTGCTGTCCCACGCCGGTGACTATGATGGCCTTGCCGTCCGTCACCCGGTGGATTTCTTCGACGACGAATTGCGGCTTGACGCTGGCGGCCTCGCGATCGTATTCAAGCGGGTGTCGTTCCTTCCACTCCGCGATCTGCTTAATCCAGGCCTCCCGGGGCCGGTGTTCGACGAACTTGAGCATCTCCACCAGCACGTGCTTGGCATCTCCAACCACGGGGACGTCCGCCGGGACGTTCTTGCCGATGGAGGCGGGGGCGACGTCCACGTGCACGATGGAGGCCTGAGGCGCAAAGGCGTCCAGTTTGCCCGTGACGCGGTCGTCGAACCGCGCGCCAACGGCGATAAGAAGGTCGCTGTGGGTGACGGCATAGTTCGCGTACACCGTCCCGTGCATGCCCAGCATGTGAAGGGACAGGGGGTCGTCCTCGGGGAAGCAGCCCAGGCCCAGGAGGGTCGTGGTCACGGGGGCGTTGGCCTTCCGGGCCAACTGCGCCAGCTCGTCGGCCGCCCCGCTTATGATGACTCCTCCGCCGGCGTAGATGACAGGCCGCTCGGAGTTGTTGATCGCGTCGGCGGCCCGCCTGACTTGGCCCGGGTGCCCCTTGAGCGAGGGTTTATAGCCCGGAAGCCTCATTTCCCTGTCGACCTGACCGTTGACCTCTGCCGTCGTGACGTCGACGGGCAGATCGATCAACACCGGGCCCGGGCTCCCGGTCGAGGCGATATGGAAGGCCTCGCGAACGGTGCGGGCCAGCTCGGACACGTCCTTCACCAGGTAGTTGTGTTTCGTGACCGGCCGCGTGATACCCGTGATATCTGCTTCCTGGAAGGCGTCACTGCCGATCAGATTGGTTTTCACCTGGCCGGTGAGCGCTACCATGGGGACATTGTCCATGTAGGCGGTGGCCAGCGCCGTGACAAAGTTCGTGGCGCCCGGGCCGCTGGTGGCTATACAAACTCCCACCTCCCCGCTCGCCCGGGCGTAGCCGTCCGCCATGTGGCCCGCCCCCTGCTCGTGGCGGGTCAGCATTACCTTGAACGGAGCCTCGTAGAGCCTGTCGAAGAAGGGAATGAGAACCCCGCCCGGGATCCCAAACAGGACCTCGACGCCCTCTTCCTGCAACGACTCAACCAGTATCTGTGCTCCAGTGGTACCCATGCTCAGACCGTGGTGCGCCTCATGTTGCGGAGGTCCACGGCGCCCGTGCGCCGCAAGTTCTCCTCTTGGGAGAAAAGAGAAGCGCCCTCCGGGGCGCTTCCACGACAAGAAATGCCTTTACCCGTCAGACGCCCGCCGCCGACCCGCTCAGGGCCGGCAACTCACAGGATGCCGCTGCCGAATCCGCCGGGTTCCTCTTCGACATTCTCCTGCTTCTGCTCCCCGGGCTCTTCCCCGGCAGCTTCTTGCGGAGGGGCTTCGTAGGGTTCCTCTGTTTCGCGAACGCCCGTCAGCTCATCCTCCAGCTCGGGTTCCTCGACCGGACCGGGCTCATCGACCGGGCTGGGCCCCCCGGCCCCATATGCCTTGCGCGGACCTTCATCCCCTGGCTCGTCGGCCTCGTCATAATGCGTGACATCGTCCGGCTCATATGGATGCTCCGGCGCAAGTCCCGCCTCCGCCCGGCCTCCCTCCTCCTCGTATGCCACCAGAACGGCGGTCTGAATCGCATCCCGGCAGCCCGGATTGATCGGATGCGCCACGTCAACGTGGAACTTCTCCCGGGACCGCTGGCCCTTCTGGGCCCGGCTCTCGTCCAGTCTTGCGCCGCAATCGGTGCAGAACTTGGCCCTCAGGTGGTTCTTGCCGCCGCAACGCACGCAGCTGTCGCTCAGCTTTCGGCTGGGCATGGCAACGAACAGGCTCTTACGCCCGTCGATCACCCGCAGATCGTGCACGACGAACTCGCCATCCAGCGTAATACTACAGAACGCCCGAAGGCGGTCTGACCGGCCGCCCAGCAGCTTCACGCGCACTTCAGTGATGTTCACGGCCTCTCCTCCACGCCTCTTGTGACCCCTCATCGTCCCAACGGCATAGGTGGCAGGCTGTGGACAACCGAGACTTGAACTCCCAACTCCTCGGTCAGATCCACAGCCCTTCGCCACGCATGGTCCGAAGCCCCGATTGGCCCAAGGATTGTCCCACCACTGCCCGACAGTACGAACGTCGGACACCCCAGCCGCTGGCCGACGGATTGAAGCCTCCGCCACATCCGATGCAACTCGGGAGCAAGAAGAAAGGCCGGACCTTGCAGATCATTGTAGAGGTTCGCACTCAGAAGCTCCACATCGCCACGTTCCAGTGCACCCCTCAAAGTATCAATCGTACTCACATCCGACCGCTTTGTCAAGGCCCCATGCAGGCTTCCGTATACCTCGGCGGTCGAGACCGGGAAACCTGGCGTCACCAACAGGTACTCTAATCTTGCGCTCACGTTCAAGCCGCAGACGCGCTCGCCGCGGCCCTCGCACAGCGAGGTTCCCCCGCGGATGAAAAACGGCACGTCGCTGCCGAGCTCGGCAGCGAGGCGCTCCAGCTC
>CAZHPE010000296.1:0-2688 GCA_964534775.1 uncultured candidatus Brocadiaceae bacterium | reverse complement strand
CAGACCTCCGGATTCTCTCACAACTACTGGATCAATTCTCGGGGAAGGGGTCAGTAGCAACTGCTGCACATCTTCCGCCATCCGCTTGCCCACCTTGAAATGGACTACTGCTCTCGCCGGAACAAGCACGGTCTCATCAGTCTTCGGATGCTTCGCCCCGTGCGCTGCCCGCACCCTCGCGTCAAAGACACCGAAGTCTCGGAGCTCAATGCGGTTGCCTCTGGCAAGTTCTTTCTCGACTTCATCCATAAACTGCTGAACAACAGCCTGCGCAAGCACCTGCGAGCAGCCGACCTTCGCCGTGATCCTCTCGCACAGTTCCTTCTTCGTCACGGTCCGGCCGGCCACGAGATCACTCCCCCGCATGGTTTGGTGCGCAACGACTGCCGCCTCCCGGCAGCTTGACTGGCTGCCATGCTACAGGCTGAGTCTCCGCTTGGCGAGGCCACCACCCCGTATCCCGCCGGCATCGAGACCCAACCACCGACGAGCACGCTGCGGTGCCGGACAGCTCGGCGCCGTGCCCCGCCGTGGACTCCTGCTCAGGAGACGCCTTCAACCGGTGGTGCAGAATTCCGCACCACCCGGCAGGACCTGCGATGAGTGCGCATATGAGGTAGAATGACTGTTGTGATTGCAGGGCGCACCCGAGGGATGGCGTGATATGAACGTCGGCGGTATAGAAGTCCTTGCCATTGAGTGCGGACGCTTCCGGCTGGACGGGGGCGCGATGTTCGGCGTCGTCCCCAAGGTGCTGTGGGAGAAGCACGCGCCGGCGGATGAGAAGAATCGCATCGCCATAGCATTGCGCTCGATGTTGATACGGACGGGACCGGACATCATCCTCGTCGATACGGGCGTCGGCGAGGATTTCCCCCGGAAACTGCGCGATATCTACGCGGTGGATCAACAGAGCTCCTCGCTTGCGCAATCGCTGGAAGAGGTGGGCCTGGACTTCGGCGACATCACCCACGTTGTGTTAACCCACCTTCACTTCGACCATGCGGGCGGGGCGACCAAGGCCGACGCCTCAGGGCAGATGGCCCCGACGTCCCCGAGCGCGACCTATTACGTGCAGCGGAAGCAGTACGAATGGGCCCTTGACCCCGATGACCACGACCGCGCGAGCTATCTCCCGGAAAACTTTGTTCCCCTAAAGAAGCAGGGGCGTCTCAGAGTTCTCGATGGCGAGACAGAGATTGCTGCGGGGGTCAGCGTGCTGCCGGTCCACGGACACACGCCGGGGCAGCAGCTCGTGAAGATATCGGCGAAAGGTGAGACCCTGCTGTACTGCGCCGATCTTATCCCGACCGCGGCCCACGTGCCCATTCCCTGGATCATGAGCTACGATCTTGAGCCACTCGTGACGGTACGGGAGAAACAGGCCCTCCTCGGGGCCGCCTCAGCGGAAGAGTGGACTCTGTTCTACGAACACGATCCCAACGTTGTGGCTTCCGGCGTTGTGAAGAATGAGAGGGGATTTCAGAGCGCGACGCCGATGGTCTGGGCGCAATCGGGAGCCGGATGAAAAGACCGCCGGCCGCCGTTCAGAGATACGACTCGCGCCTCTCTTTGGCAGTACCTAAGGCCACGAGGGTTGCAGGTGCTTCCGTCATCAACTGTCACGCTCTTGCCCATAAGCGCCTGCCATGCTACTACTTGCGCCAGGATACTGCAATACCTGACTTCGGTTTCGGGGGGCCGTGGCCGCCTTTCTCTCTTTCGTCGCGCCCCTGGTCGCAGTAAGATGGCGGGGCAGGACCCAACCACGCCTTTCCCAAGGTGCGGGCGTGCTCAGCCTTCTGAGGAGAAAGCGATGGACCAGCGCTTCGTAGTGCCAGATGAGATCGCGGTTCGCGTCGCGGCGGACGACATGCGCGCCATCGTCGAGCTGATCTTCTGCGCGCTCGCGGTGCCCGAGGACGACGCCCGCCGCTGTGCCGACGTGCTGATCTACGCGGACCTGCGCGGCATCGACTCGCACGGGGTCAGCAACATGATGCCCGAGTACGTCGACGGCCTGCGCCAAGGCGGGATCAACCCGGCCCCGCAGTGGAAGGTCATCCGGGACGCGCCCGCGACCGCGACGGTGGACAGCGATTGCGGCCTCGGGCTCACCGTAGGGCCGCAGGTGATGGAGCTCGCGCTCCAAAAGGCCGAGGCCTGCGGCATCGGCTCGGTCACGGTCACGAACGGGCGTCACTTCGGCGCGGCCGCTTACCACGCTGCGATGGCGCTGGAGCGCGACATGATCGGGGTCGCGATGACGATCGGCGGGCTCCAGGTCGCGCCGACCTTCGGCGCGCGCCCCATGATCGGGATGAATCCGATCGCCGTAGCAGTCCCCACCCGTGCGGAGGCCCCATTCGTCTTCGACGCCTCGATGAGCTCGGTGGCCTTCAACAAGATCCGAATCTTGCAGCGCCTCGGCGGCACGGTCGCGCCGGGCTGGATCGCGCGCCCCGACGGCTCTCCGAGCATGGAAAAGTGTCCCGTGCCGCACGAGTTCATGATGCTGCCGCTCGGTGGCACGCGCGAGATAGGGTCCCACAAGGGCTATGGGCTGGCCGTCGTCGTCGACATTCTGTCCGGCCTGCTAGGCGGTGACGCGCCCGGCTTCCGGCGCCAGCCCGCGGACGTCTCGCACCACTTCCTCGCCTACCGGATCGATGCGTTCACCGACTCCGA
>CAZHPE010000295.1:0-2694 GCA_964534775.1 uncultured candidatus Brocadiaceae bacterium | reverse complement strand
CCTGCCAGCAGGAGGTGGACCATATCCGTCCCGCCGGACAGGGCCGCAAAATGCACAGGACAAAACGTGACTTTCACCACGGGCTGATAACCCCGCCTCAGCGGTAGGCTCTGCCCCTGTGATTGTGCACGAAAAGAATGCCTGATGCAAGGCACGCCGGGATTCAGTGCCGAATCCTGACCACTATCCTCTTCCCTTGATCGGTGTCCTCTGTGGCAAGTACGGCCAATCCTGCCGGCGCGCGGCAAGTGCCTACAGGTCGATGAAGACCTTCATGGTCCGGTCGCCCTGGGCGTCGATGAACTTGTAGGCGTCCAGATACTGCTCGAACGGGAAGTGTCGGGATTCCAGCGGCTCGGTGATGATGCTGCCCTCATCAATCCATCGGACCGCCTGAAGGTAGTCCTCGCGTTTGTACATGAGCGAGCCGATGAGGCTCAACTCGTGGTCGCCCATGACGGCCATGTCGATGCGCGGCCTTTCGCCGAACACGCCCAGCACAACGATCGTGCCGCCCTTCTGTATGGCCGCGATGGCCTGCTCCATGGTGGCCTCGATGCCGACGCACTCGAAGGCGATGTCGAACCCCTCTTCGCCGAAAACGCGCCGGGACGCGTCGGCGAGCGATTCGCGGTTGGCCCGCAAGGTCAGCCCGGTGCCGCACCGAGCGGCGACGTCGAGTCGGAAGTCGCTCAGGTCGGTGATGAGCACCTTCGCGGCCCCGCGGCATCGACATGCCTGGGCGACCAGGTTGCCGATCGGTCCCGCGCCGAGCACGACGACGTTCCTGCCGGTCAGCTCGCCACCGCGGGAGGTGGAATGCGCCCCGACCGAAGCCGGCTCCACCAGCGCGCCCTGCTCGAACGTGAACGAATCGGGAAGGGGTACGACCTTGCGCGCGTCAACGGCGAACAGCTCGCAGGCCGCCCCTGCAGTCTGAAAGCCGAAGACCTTCAGCACGTCGCAGATGTTGTAGTCGCCCCGGCGGCACGGGCCGCACCGCCCGCAGACCTTCTGCGGGGTTGCGGTGGCCTTTATGCCCGGCTCGATGCCCGTGACCCCTTCGCCCACGGCCTCGACCACGCCCGAGAACTCGTGTCCGGGGATCAACGGGTAGTGGGCGAATGGATGCCGCCCGTGATATGCGTGCACGTCCGAGCCGCACACGCCGATGCGCTTGATCCGGAGCAGCACCTGTCCCGGTCCGCACGTGGGCGGGTCGACATCGGCGAGTTCGATCACGCCGGGCTTCTTCAGGACGGCCTGTCTCATCCTCGAGTCCTTTCTCGCCAGCGCGATGAAGCGCCCGATTACCTGGCCGTGGCGGCGCGTGCGCGGGGTGCGGAAGCCTGCCGGTTCCAGTCAGAGGATAGCGACCCAGTCCTTGGCTGTCAATCCCGTGCCCGGTTCTGCCTGAGATGCGTGGACGAACGTCCGCGGGTCAAGAGGCGCGCCCGCCCAGCCGAGCGGTCCCGCGCAGAGAAGGCGCAAGTCGATTGTTACGGCCGGGGCATACGAATATAATCAGGGCCGCTTCGGCGTATCGCCCGAGAATCCTCGAATACAGAAAGCAGGTAAGCGTATGAGCGAACTTGCTTGCGGCACGGGACCACTGTTCGCTGACCCCTCGCCCGAGGCCGCGCGCGCTTTCTTCCGCTCGAAACCCAGGGCCCTGACGAACAAGGTCATGTCGGTCACCGAGGCAGTATCACGCTTCGTCCATGACGGTGACTACCTCGGCTCGGGCGGGTTCGGGGCGAACCGCATCGCGACCGCCGCGCTGCACGAGATCGTGAGGCAGGGAAGGCGCGACCTCGGCTTTGCGGGTCACACCACCACGCACGATTTCCAGATCCTGGCGGCGGGCAACATGAAGGGCGATGGCCAGAGGCCAGGGACCCTTCTGGCGCGTGTGGATGTCGCCTACATCGTCGGGCTCGAGGCGCGTGGCCTCTCGCCGCATGCCCGGCGCGTGATGCAGAGCGGCGAGGTGGAGGTGTGCGAGTGGACCAACTTCGCCCTCGCGTGCCGGCTGCGCGCCGCCGCCGCGGGCGTTCCGTTCATGGTCGCGCGAAACATGCTCGGTACCGACACCTTTGCGTGCAGCGCCGCAAAGGAAATCCGGTGCCCCTTCACGGGAACCAAACTGGTGGCCCTGCCCGCCCTGTATCCCGATGTTTCGGTCATCCACGTGCATGAGAGCGATTGCTACGGGAGCTGCCGCATCAAGGGCATTTCGGTCGCCGACCTCGAGCTTGCGCGCGCTTCCAAGAGGGTCATCATCACCACCGAGCGCCTCGTGACTAACGAGGAGATCCGCAGTGCACCTCACGCCACGGACATCCCCTCGTTCTGCGTCGACGCCGTCTGTGAGGTCCCGTACGGCTCGTATCCGGGCAACATGCCGGGCGAGTATTTCTCGGACGAGGGCCATCTGCGGCAATGGCTGGAGATCGAGAAGGACGAGGCCGGGTTCAGGGTCTTCCTGAAGAAATACATCTACGACGTGCCCGACTTCGAGAGCTACCTGGAGCTTTGCGGGGGGCTGAGAAAGATGAGGGAGCTTCGCGCGCAGGAACTGATGATTCCGAAAGGGGGATGACCCATGGCCGAATACAACGCGATGGAGCTGATGATCTGCGTGGCCGCGCGGCTCTTGGAGGACGGCTCGACGGCGGGCGTGGGCACGGGCGC
>CAZHPE010000294.1:0-2708 GCA_964534775.1 uncultured candidatus Brocadiaceae bacterium | reverse complement strand
CGGGAGCAAGCATGCCCAAGCCCCCGAGGCCCCCGGGGCCGCGACTTGGCGGCGCCCCACCGTTCTGCGCCAGAAAGACACTGCACACCATACCGAATGTCATGGCTCTGCATCCTCGTCGGGTTGAAGGTATCGCGAAACGAACATGTCCCTGAATGCCGCATAGCGTCCCGCCGCAATGGCCTCTCTGGCCCCCTGCATCATGCGGTGGTAGAACCGCACGTTGTGCAGGGCCAGCAGGATGGGCCCGAGCATCTCGCGGCAACGCAGCAGATGGCTCAGGTAGGCCCGAGAGTATAGCCTGCACGCCGGACAATCGCAAGTTTCCTCGATCGGACGGGGGTCGGTGCGGCAGGCGCTGTTGCGAAGGCGCAGCCGCCCGCCCGCCGTGAAGGCCGTGCCGTTGCGCCCCATGCGCGTGGGTGCGACGCAGTCGAACAGGTCGATGCCATGCGAGATGGCCTTGAGCACGTCCGGCGGAAAACCAACACCCATAAGGTACCTGGGGCACCCGGCGGGCAGAAGCGGCGCCGTGAACCGCACGGCGGCCTGGCGCAGCTCGTCGCCCTCGCCCACGCTCACGCCTCCGATCGCGTAGCCGTCGAAATCCAGCCGCACGAGCTCTTCCGCGCAGCGGCCCCGCAGGTCCTCGAACGTGCCGCCCTGCACGATGCCGAACAGGCCTTGCCCTCCGCCCGCGTGCGCCTCTTTGCAGGTGGCCGCCCACCGGAGCGTGCGCTCCACGGTCGCCTGGGCCACCGCGCGGCTGCACGGGCAGGGCGGGCACTCGTCGAAGGCCATGGCGACGTCGGCGCCGAGCAGGTTCTGTATGCGGATCGCCTCGCGCGGGCCGAGCATCATCACCGAGCCGTCCATCGGGCTGCGGAACTCCACGCCCTCGGCCGTGATGCGCCTCAGGCCCGAAAGCGAGAAGACCTGGTATCCCCCGCTGTCTGTCACTATGGGCCGGTCCCAGGCCATCAGGCGGTGCAGGCCTCCCAGCGCCGCCACGGCCTCGGCTCCGGGGCTAAGCTCCAGGTGGTAGGCGTTCGCCAGCAGCACCTGGGTGCCGCACGCGCGCAACTGCTCCGGCAGGATCCCCTTGACCGAACCCCGCGTGGCCACTGGCGCAAAGGCCGGCGTGCGCACGGTTCCGTGCGCCAGGCGCAACTCGCCGCAGCGCGCCGAACAGTGCGCGTCATGGCCCGTAAGGATGAACTCCACGGCTGCCCTGCTCCTCACAAACAAGAAAGTCGAAGTGCCCAAGAGTAGAAGAGAGGAAAAGAGCGTCCGGGGAATACATCTTCGACTCTTCGACCCTTCGACATTCCCTACCGGCCCCCGAGGGTCGCTATCTCCGCGCCGGGGTAGTATTGCTGGAGTATCTCGCGCCAGCCCTTTCCTTCATCGGCCAGGCCGCGCGCCCCCCACTGACACAGACCCACGCCGTGACCCCAACCCCGGCCGGTGAACTCGAACCCATCGGCCGTCTTCCGCACCTGGAAGGCGATGCTCTTGAACGAGTGCGAGCCGACGACCCGACGGAAGCCGTAGACGGGGATCGTCACATTCCCGTTCACGACCACCTCCTTCGCGTAGCCGGCAGGGTCCACGCCGGCCGCCCGGAGGGTGGTCACCTCGTTCACGCCGAACTCCGAGAGCACGGCGGCCAGGTCCGCGGCTTTGAGGCTCAGCGTCCACGTGTAGTGTGGGCTGTCGCGGCACCAGTCGCACTGCGCGCCGTCGAGCGGACGGAAGGGGCCTTCGCCCCAGACATGCGCGGCAGAGCTCGTGGCGCCGCCGCACGTGGAGCTGAAGTATGCCGCGAAGAGCCTGCCCTCGTACTCCATCGCCTGCCCTTCGGTCTCCTTCACCGCGCGATCCCCGATCCATGTCTCCGCGCTGTAGCCCCCGTAGGCCAGGTCGAACTCCGTGAGGAAGGGGCGTGCGTGACCGGAAGGGCTCACGCGGTAAGCGGCGAACGTGCGCGCCGCGACGACCTGCGCCTTCAGCGCCTCCAGGGGCCAGCGGGGGGACATCTCACGGGTCACCACTCCCCGGAGATAGTCATCCAGCGACAGCACTTCGATGGCCGTCAGCGCGCCCTCGGGGTCCACCGTCACGATCAGGCTGCCGCGATACAGCCGCCCGTCCAGCCGGAACAGGCTGCCTTCCGGCCTCATCACGACGGCCGAGGCGGGAAGCCTGCTCCCGTCGATGGAGACCTTGCCATCGGTCGCCCCGACAGCCCAGGGCCCACGCCCCGCGATCAGGCCCGGCGACGCCGGTTCGCCTGCCACGGTGCTCAGGGCAAACCATTCGCCGCGGGAAAATGAATATACGTCCAGCGCCTCAGCCCCGTCGGCCAGCCGTACGCGCACGTTGCTGGCCGGCCCTGGGGGGCGCTGAGGCGCTGGCCCTGGGGGGCGCTGAGGCGCCGGCGCGTGCCTGGGGCATGAGGTTATCATGAGCGAGAACGAGCCGCAGGCCAGCAGAACCAGCCCGCCTGTCAGGACGAGCCGCTGGCCGATCGCCAGCCTCAAGCCCCGCACCCGCCGCAGGACCGACATCGCCCACCATCCCACGCAGCACCGGCCGGAATGCTCACCGTGACACGCCGCGGTAGAGGTGGAGCTTGGTGTTTCGGAATCGTTCAAACTCACTGAACATGCACCCGCAGTACTGTTGCAAGTAAAGGCCCATGCGCC
>CAZHPE010000293.1:0-2723 GCA_964534775.1 uncultured candidatus Brocadiaceae bacterium | reverse complement strand
TCCAATGCCAGAGTCTGGCGCAGGGACCAGACGGCACGATCTACGCCGCGCAACGACCCCCGCTACCAATCCGCGACCTGGTGCCCGAAATGGCAGTTGGGGAGCGTCCCGGAAGGGGGCGCGACGGCAAATGGGATGGATGGACGCGAATGCGGGGAGAGGCTTAGGCTGGCAACGGGAGGTGGCGGAAGTCCGTGTGGCAAGGCAGGTTATTGGAAGTGCGGCGGGGGTTTCGGCAGCAATGCGGACCTGCTCGCGCTCGAAATCGAAGTCGATGATGCGCGCGGGCGTCTTCTTTTCTACTGCGTATCGGGTCCCCGCTACCACTTTAAAAGAAGACGCGGCGTTCTCGGAATCACCCGTGAGCGCCGTTTCTTTTGGCAGATACAAGAGTTCCGCCCGTCCCTTGCCCGTCTCCGGGTCAAGCTCCACCTTGCCTGTGAAGGCCCGGAGGAAGCTGCGCTTCTCCTCCACGGTGCCCTCGCTTGCCACCTGCCGGAACTCGCCGGTGCTTCCGTCGCTGACTGTTACTGCCTTGCCTGTAAGCCAACGCCATGCTACAATTTACCGCAGGATTTCGCAATACCTAACTTCGGCTTGCGGGGGGCGTACTTATCCCTTTCGTCGCGGCCCTGATCGGAGTAAGATGGCGGCGTCACGGGCTCATTCAGCGCTCGTCGCTCGCGCTGTAACGGTTGCCGACGGAAGCACCCTTCCCGCCATAGGGGAAAAGAATGAGTGCACTATTCAGTCCGGCGACTGTAAGGGGCGTTCGCTTCAGTAATCGCGTCGTGATGCCGCCGATGGTCTGTGCTGGTATGCCGGATATGAGAAACCTTGTTGACCCTGAGGGTCACGTCGGCGAGGCGATCCTCGATCACTACGCAAGGCGGGCACGGGCTGGCACGGGAATGATCATCGTCGAGGCCACGGCCGTGGACGCGGGAGGCCGGTGTTGGAAGGGCGGGCTGTGTGCCCACTCGGACGAGTATGTCCCCGGGCTCGGGCGCCTTGCGAAACGCATTCAAGCGGAGGGCTCGGTTGCCTGCATTCAACTTCTCCATGGCGGGCCGGCTTCGTCGCCGGAACTCACTGGGCGCGCACCCGTGGGTCCGAACTCGCTCTCAGTGGCGGACATACTGGCCATCGAAGGGCAATTTGCGGACGCCGCGCGCCGTTGCATCGCTGCCGGATTTGACGGCGTGGAGCTGCACGGTGCACACGGATTCTTGCTTGATTCGTTCTTGTCAACTGAGCGGAACGCCCGTTCCGATGATTACGGCGGAGCGATAGGTGGTAGGATGCGCCTGCTTGTGGAGACCTGCAGCTTGGTCAGAGCTCGCATCGCGGAGGACGCTCTGTTGGGTTGCCGCATCAGCGTTTTCAACCACCTGGCGGAGGGATTCGCCCCAGGCGACCTGGAAAGCCTGGTTCAGGGTATCGAGGGGGCTGGGACTGACCTGCTTCATCTGTCGGTGATGGAAGGCGCGGCGCTCGATGGGTACTTCGGCTCAGACAAGACCCTCGGGCAATGGGCAAGGGCCTCGACATGCCTGCCCATCATCGTGGCAGGCCGACTGGGTAACCCGCGGGATGCTGAGCGAGCCGTCGCCGAGGGACATGCCGACTTCGCTGCCGTCGGCAGCGCCATGTTGGAAGAAGTCGAGTGGACACAGTATGCCAGGGAAGTTCTGGACGGAGAGGGCGAGGTAACGAGCTAACCCAGGGAAACCGCCACGCAGTGAGTTCTCGGCGCAACGCAATTCGGCATTTCGCCACAGAGATGGAACCGGCGGGGCCGAAAGTCCCGGGGAACCCATCCAGCGGCCCTCCGTTGAGACGTTGGTATAGGTGGGCGCGTGGTTCGCGTGGCTCACGTCGCCCCCATGCAGCCTCCCCACGCGCGTTTTCCAGCCCTGAGAGCCGCGTGAGGCTGCTACCCACCCCTTACCCTATGCAGCCGGTTTCGTCGCTTCTGCGTCGGGAAGACGCTCGTGGGAAGGCGTCTGGGAGTTTCTGTGAGCGGTCGGGGTCTGCGCGGCGTGTGCCCTTCTCTCTTTCGTCGCGGCCCTGAAAGGAGTAAGATGGCGGCGTCAGGCGCTCGCCCTGCGCTTGGTAGCGGCAGGCTAACAGTTGGTGACGGAAGCACCTGCGGCGTGGCGACATGGCCCTTTCAGGAGTCCGATCATGAGGGAGTCGAAGGACCCGGCCGGTCAGAATTACTGGCGAGCCAATATCCGCATTCTTGTGCTGCTGTTGAGCGTATGGTTCTTGGTCGGATATATACTGAGCATCTTCTTTGTGGAGACTCTCAACAAGGTACACATTGCGGGGTTCCCGCTGGGATTCTGGTTTGCACAGCAGGGTTCGATCTACGTGTTTATCGTACTGATCTATGTCTATGCCCGTCTGATGGTCCGGCTTGACAGGAAGTACGACGCGGACGAAGAAGAGGGAGATCAAGCGTGAGCATACTGGTTTGGACGTACATTATCGTTGCGGCGACGTTCGCCCTTTACATGGGCATCGCGATTTTCTCGCGCGTGCGGACCACCAAAGGTTTCTACATAGCCGGTCAGGGCGTCTCCCCGGTCGTCAACGGCATGGCCACCGGCGCCGACTGGATGAGCGCCGCATCGTTCATCTCGATGGCAGGCCTGATCTCCTTCATGGGCTACACCGGCGCGATCTATCTGATGGGGTGGACGGGAGGCTATGTGTTG
>CAZHPE010000292.1:0-2731 GCA_964534775.1 uncultured candidatus Brocadiaceae bacterium | reverse complement strand
GGAGAGCTCCCCTGGCGACGGCAGGTGCGCAGGGTTGTCGACCTCGATGATGTCCCCATTCGTCTTCACCGCCTGGTAGCGGACATTCGGCAGGGTGGTGATGATGTCGATCTGATACTCGCGATCGATGCGCTCCTGCACGATCTCCATGTGCAGCAGACCGAGGAATCCACAGCGGAACCCGAACCCAAGGGCGGGCGAGTTCTCCGGCTCGAAGCTCAACGCCGCGTCGTTGAGGCGTAGCCGCTCCAGCGCATCGCGCAACTCTGCATGTCGGTCTGAGTTTACCGGGAACAGACCGGAGAATACCATCGGTTTGAGGGGCTGGAAACCGGGCAGGGGCTCCACGTCCTCGTAGCGGGCGGCGTCCATGATGGTTTCACCCACCCGGGCCTCGTCAAGAACCTTGATATTCGCCGTCAGGTAGCCGACCTGACCGGTGCCCAGCTCGGCCGTTCTTATTCGTCCAAGGCGCAGCACGCCGACTTCCTCAACCTCGTACTCCCGCCCGGTCGAGTGGAAACGAACGCGCTCGCCTGTGTGGATGGTCCCATCCATGACGCGAAGGTAGCAGATGATGCCGCGATACTGGTCGTAGAGGGAGTCGAAGATCAGGGCCCGAAGCGGCGCTGAGGTCTCCCCCGTGGGCGGTGGGATGCGGGAGACGACAGCCTCGAGCACTTCGGCGACGCCGGTGCCTGCCTTGGCGCTGATACGGAGAATCTCGCTGCGATCCCCACCGATGAGATCGAGGATCTGCTGCTCTACCGCTTCCACTTCGGCGCCGTCGACGTCGATCTTGTTGACGCAGGGGATGATGGCCAGGTCGTGTCCCATGGCCAGCAGCAGGTTGCTCACAGTCTGCGCCTCGACGCCCTGTGTGGCATCGACCACGAGGACGGCACCTTCACAGGCGGCCAGGCTGCGTGACACCTCGTAGGTGAAGTCCACGTGCCCAGGCGTGTCGATCAGATTGAACTGGAAATCCGAGCCGTCGCTGGACTGATAGTGCATGCGCACGGCATGGGCCTTGATGGTGATCCCCCGTTCGCGCTCCAGGTCCATGCTGTCGAGCACCTGGGCCTGCATCTGCTTTGCCGTCAGGGTGTGGGTCATCTCCAGCATACGATCAGCCAGCGTCGACTTGCCGTGGTCGATGTGGGCGATGATGCAGAAGTTGCGGATGCGGGATTGGTCCATTGGGCTCATGCGCCGCGGATAGGGGGTAAGAAGGCGGCGCGCGGACAGGTGTTCGGGGCGCTGATCGGGGATGGAACATAGATGGATATCAGATGATCGAATTTGAAGCTACGGGTGCCCCATCTTCTTGTCAAACTGTCACTTACCAGCTTTTCGCGAGTCGGAGACGGGGCTCGGCTGGTGCCCGTCGAGACGCTTGAAATTTGCCCTGGCGTGGGCATTTCCCGGATCGAGTTTCAGTGCCTGCAGCGTCGCCTGCCGAGCCTCGTGGGCACGCCCCGCGGCGGCGGCGGCGGCGGCGAGGGCGTTCCACGCAAGGGCGTTCTCCGGGGTCTCGCGAGCGGCGAGACGGCAGGAGATGAGGGCCTGATCAAGCAGCCCTGCTTTTTGACTGGCCGCACCGAGTGCCGCTTGCAGTCCGGGAACGAAGGCTCCCCTTTCCACGGCGGTTCGAAGAACCTCGACCGCCGCCTCCCAGGCGCCCGCCTTGGCGTGCAGGTTCCCCAAGGCAAGGGACAGTTCCGCCCGGCCCGGGAAGCGAGCCAAAACCTGGTGGTAAGCGTCCCGGCGCTCAATCCCTTCCGCCTCGAATTCGAGCAGCATCAGATTCGCCCCTGCCTCCTCGTTGTCCGGATCCAACACCAGTGCCCGCCGCAGCCAACGTTGCGCGGTGGCCCGGTCTCCCCTTTCCGCGGCGAGCATCCCAAGATTGTTAGCCGCCGCCGCGGACATCGGGTCCAGATCGAGAACGCGCACGAAGTTGGCACGGGCCGAGTCACTGTGGCCACGCATCTGCAGCAACCGGCCCTGGTGGAGGATGGCATCGACGTCCCGCCCGTTGCGCAGCAGCGCCGCGGCAAGTGCCGTGTCGGCTCCATCCCTGTCCCTTGTCGCCAGCGCCAGGCGTCCGAGGTTTGCCAACGGGCCGGAAAAACTCGTCGAGTGTCCCGCGGCCTGCGAATACGCCGAACGGGCCCCCTCCAGGCGTCCTGACTCCTCGAGCAATAACCCCAGGTTGTTCCAGGCGCGAGCTTGTCCTGGGTTCAGCGTCAGGGCGCGGTGATAGGCGACATTGGCGGAGTCCAGCTCCCCCTCCGCGTGCAGCGCCAGAGCCAGATTGCTCCATGCGCGAGAGGAATTGGGAGCTCTCTTCACGGCTGCGGTCCAGAGGCTTAAGTCATTCTGCCACAATCGATTTTGTGCAACACTCGTAGCCGCGAACACGACACAGAGCAACACCGGGAGAGACCTTGGTACGACCCTCGACATCATCGGCACCGCCGCCGCCACGGCGAAGCCGGCCACGGGCAGGTACAGGCGATGCTCGTTGACGAGCACGTTGAGCGGCACCAGCAAGGGGACGCCGAGAGCCGCTACGAACCACAGCGCACCCAGACCGGCCAGAGAGACACGGCTCCGCAGGGCTTCACGGTGCAACCAGACGACACTGAGTAGGATGGCGGCGGCCAGCGTTACGGGCGGATCCCAGAGAGCATTGGAGTTTTTGAAGTCGTGCTCGACGCTGAGTCCT
>CAZHPE010000291.1:0-2735 GCA_964534775.1 uncultured candidatus Brocadiaceae bacterium | reverse complement strand
TCATCCGAGGAGAACCCGGCGGGGAAGATCGGCCCAATCTCCCCGAGCGTGGCCCTTGCCTCCTCGATGTAGGACCCGATGCGCCGCCGCTCGCGCTCGACCACTGCCGGGTCTTTGGTGTACTCCGTCTTGCAGGCGGACACGTCGGGGTTGACTTTCAGCGCCTGCTCCGCGCGATCCACGAGCTCCGGTGCGAAGTCCGCCTTATTGAGCTTCGCCACGTAATCGCGCAGGATGCAGAGGTAGTCGTAATCGTCGGCCCCGTCGCGCAGGTTCTCCAACCGGATGCTGCTCCATGGCTCGCCGCCCGGCCCGGGGTAGACGATCAGCCCGTCATTGTGCGAATACGGCAGGACGGTGTTCGGGCACCAGGGCCTGTTCGGCCACTTCTCCTCGGGCGTGTTCCCCATTGTGTTCGACTGGTTCGGCCCGTGCGGCGCCACGTGCATGGCGTTCCAATAGAGGTATCCCGAGATGTTGTACTGGAAGAGCTGCCAGCCGAGGATGCGGGGCTCGATCTGACCGGAATCGAGCTGGCAGTTCGCATAGGGCGCTTCCGGCCGGCAGCAGGAATACCAATGGACCTCGTCGCCCTGGGCCAACCTCTCCTTGAGGGAGTCCGAACTCTCGTCCGACGGGTAGACCCATACCTTGACCAGGTCCTCGAGGTATGGAGATGGATAGATTCCGGCGGCCTGTCCCTTGACCAGGGGAATAGTGGCGATGGTCTTGCGAATGTCCTTTGCGCGCTCGAGGAGCGTCTCGCGCGGCCACTCCCCCGCGACGTACTGGTATGCGATGTCCTCCCAGCCGTTCTTCACGATGACAGGCCAGGTCTCTTCGTTGATTTGAAGGTGCGACACACCCAGATCAAGGACTTTCTTGTAGTGGCGCTCCCAGAAGTCCAGGTCGGGAGGGTCGCCTTCGGCCCTCGGGGGCGAGGGCATGCTCGCCGTGATGCCGTAGCTCGCGAGTAGCAACGTGGCCCTCTGCGTATGCTCGTGGACCTCGGCGGGACTGAGCCAGTTGTAGAACTCCGTCCAGCCACCCCCTCCTACCAGGGTCCAGATGCGCAGGATCCGCTGGCGGGGCAGGCTGAACTTGAAGACCCGAAGCTCAATGTCGATCTCCCTGCCCGCTGGTCCAACCGTTCATGGCGGCGGAAAGCTCAAGCGGCTTGCCGACCGGGCCGTCGAACGGCCGGTCCCTGAACACCCTCTGCATGGACGAGGCGCTAGCGAGTGCAAACGGCATGGTTCAGTCTCCCTTCTGGAATTGCAGGGGTGAGGTCACATACATTTCACCGGACAAGCTTCCACCGGATCAGGACGAACTGCGAGCGGCCAAGGCTGTGCACGAAATGGTCGACGTCCCCGTAGCACGAGCCGGTGAGCGTAAGCATCTCCTCGCCGTCCAGGCAGATGCTCTCGGCATAGCCGGCCGTCATGCCGTGGCCCAGGTAGTAAACCTCATCCTCCCATGTCCGGCTGCCGTCGAGGCTGACCATGGCCCGCCCGCTGCCCAAGCTCCTGGGGTAGCGGTGGTCGTGCACGACCACGAAGCGGTCGCCCGACAGCCCCACGCCGGAGCCGCGGCACTGCCCGAAGACCGTGGTCAACTGGCGGGGCGGCGTCCAGGTTCTGCCGCCGTCTTCGGAGTCGGCGAGGAAGACGTGCTTGTAGGGGCACTTGGCCCCGATCACAGTCGCCCCGGTGCGCTCCAAGAGGTCGGGCGGGTCCTCGGGCAGGGGCGGGCGCTGGTAGCGCATCACGGCCACGAGGCGCCCACTCGGCAGCTCCGTGAGGCACGTCTCGACGCCCCATTCGCACATGAAGCAGTGCTCGGGCCACGCGCGCCCGCCATCGGTGGAACGGCAGACGTAAGCGGCGATGGTTCCGGAGATGAGCGTCCCCCAGTCCTTGGAGGCCTCTTCCGTGCGGTCCTCGACGGGGGCCACGAGCGTCCCGTCTCGGAGAGGGATGATTCTGCCGGTGAGCCCGAACTCTCCCTTTGTCGGCATGTCGAGCCGGCCGACGCGCTCCCACGTCTCGCCCTCGTCCTCGGAAGTCCATATCGCCGGGAACTTTTCGCCTTCGGGCCATCCGTAACTCTGCATTCTGCCCTCGGCGTCAAACCAGAAGACGGGCTTCTTCGGATCCCTGTTATGGAAGTGCTCCCAGGTCCTGCCGCCATCGGTGGACTTGGACAGGATCGTACGCTGCCCGGCGTAGATCGTCCCGTTCGGCGCCTGCACCAGGCCCAGGCAGTGGGCGTGCGACAGTGGGTCGACCGGAAGCCGGGTCTTCACAACCGCGACCTTCCGAAGCTTGCCGCCCCGCGCGTGCAGCACGTAATCCCCCGCCTGCATCTCACTTAGCTGTTCCTGCGTCACCTCCACGCCGCCCAACGCCTGTGTCGACAACATGCGCACTCCTCTCACAAGCCCCCGGCCTCCAAGACGCCGCAAGCCCAGGGAACCGGAACTCCCGACCCAGCATATTGGCCGCATTCTGCGCTCGGCTTGCCAAATGCCGAGCAATACCGGAGAATGTAGCGCCTCGGTGAGTGGGGGTCAACAAGATGTCCCGCCCCAGGAGCGGCATATGTGAGACCCCGGCTGAAAGAGGATTTAGGCCGTGTGTGGCGGCGCTTCCGCCACCAATTGCTTCGATGCACAAGAGCTTCTCACAACGGAAGGAAAGCAGATGGGTCTGACGCGGATTGGCGAACAGGAG
>CAZHPE010000290.1:0-2758 GCA_964534775.1 uncultured candidatus Brocadiaceae bacterium | reverse complement strand
AATCGGTGCCCAGCGGCACCGGGCCGTCGGGCGTAATGCGGATGCGCTGGGTGCGAACCAACGCCGGGCGAATCTCATCGAACGAGTTTGGATAGGACACGAGCACGACGTCGGGTTCAACCTCGACCATGGAGCCGTTGTAGCTCGTCGAGAAGTCGATCATCGTCCCCTCGTCCCAGTTCAACCCGCCATCCAAGCTGATGTTCAGGCCAAGGCCCGGGCCGCGCTTGACGATGACCAGATAACCGGAACTGGTGACGAGCATCGACGGTCCGCCGGCCCCCGAGAATGGCGCGTAACACGCCGCGCTCCAGTTCTTGCCTCCATCGTCCGAGTACGTCTGCCACATGAAAGGAGAGCGGAGTGGCCGCGAGAGCGCGACGATCCGGCCGTCCGGCAGCTCTGCCAGGGGCGTTTCCGTGAAGTCGCCGACCGGGCTCTCCGGCGCATCGCCGATATAGTCCGCCGCATGGTCCATCGGCACGGGCTCGGACCACGTCAGGCCCTGATCGGTCGACCTCGTGCAATACGGCTGCAGCAAACCGGTGCCCCATGTGCCCATGCCCATGTTAGGTGCAGGGTGGCGAAGCTTTGGATGAGCGTGCATGAGCATCATAACCAGCGTGCTGTCCCTGAGCTTCGTGAAGCCGAGGAAGAACTCGTTCTGCGTTCCCTCCTGGAAGATGTCCCGGTCCCAGTCCCCGAGGAGCTTGCCCGACCCGGCCGGCGTCCAGGTGACGCACCGGTCATGCGAATCATGGACCGAGACCGTCCGCTGTTGCGGGTCGATCAGCACCCCCCGTACAACACCTTCCTGAGGAACAAACAAGTGACCGTGGCGGGGGAACTCATCCGCCTGAAACGGTCCCGCATATTCTGACCAGCTTTGCCCTGCATCCAGTGAATGGTAGAGGTACACCGACGAGTTCTCGGCCGTCGTTCGATCAACGCTGTATCCGTCACGGAGGATCGTGATCGGAAGCAGAACTTCCCCGTCGGACACTTTCAGGAGCGGCCAGGCCCAGTGATGGTCCCCGTGTTCCACTCCGGGCTCCGGCTCTGCCCACGGACGGCCCCGCCGGTCCTCCTGCGCCCAGGCCACTGCCTCGACGTGCTTTCCGTCGATCTTCAGGTTCCTGATATGGTAGCGCGAGAATCCCGCGATCCCGACCCGCCCTGCCCCGTAGGTATCATCGACCGCGCACGGTCCCTTCACGCCGTTCACCCACATCTGAATCCGGTTTCCGCGCCGCTCCACTTTGAGCGAGCGCCACACGTTCTGGTGGAGCGGCACGTTCGGCATGAGCTGCATCTTTAGGGTGCGGAAATGGCCGCTCCCGTCGGCCATCGAGAGGGCGGCCCAGAACGCACGCGCGCGCCAGAGCTGGCCCCACGTCGGAATCTGGGCCCAGTAGTAATGCCCGCTGTCCTGAGCGCCGAAGATCAGGCCGACGTTGGCGCCGACTGCTTCGGGTTGCAGGAATTCACACTCCAGCGTTTCATCGGCCAAGCACATATCCGTGCGGAGCGCCATCGTGTGCGTCCAGTAGTCCAGCGCCGGAGGACGAATCTCGTCCAGATCGGGCAGAAACTCCCAGCGGTTCGACTGCGGAAGGGAGCAGAAGAACTCATCCCGCGGCGAGGCCAGACCGGCCCGCAGCACCCATGCCGTCTCGCCGCTGATCACCCGTACGACTATGAAGTGCCGGCCGGCCGAGAGCCGCCGGCTGAAGCAATGGTTGGTGCGCTCGATGACGCTGTTACGGGATGTCGCAGGCCACGGGAACCCCTCGCGATTGCCCGTCGGGAGCGTGTCGCACACCACCTCGCCATCGATCCACCATTGCATCCACCAGTCGCAGCCCGCGCCGAAGATGACTCCGGTCTCGCTCTCGATCTCGATTTCGGCCGCCGCGTAGGCCTGCTGCCCCGCCTCATGCCCGCCGAAGAACGCGTCAAGGTCGAGCGTGTCGCCGTCGAGGACCGCATCCCGGCCCTCGAACGTCTCCTCGCCCACCTTCAGGGTCTCAGGGACCGCTGAGAGCTCATCCACCGCCGCACCAACCTGCGGGATCGCCTCCTTGTACCACTTGTAGTTCTCCTTGCACGCCCAGTCGATCGTCGTCCTGTCCGCCCCGACGGGCCCGAAAACTCGCCAGCGGGTCGGGAACTCGACGGCCGCCTTCGCCTCTGACGGCAGGCGCGTTTCGCGCCCTTCCCGGTCCACAAGATCCCATTCCTCTTCGCCAATCCGCGTCAGGCCCATTTGCTTGCCTTCCGTTGCCAGAACTGTCTGCGCATTGCGGCAAGTTGTGGCGGGCGCGCCGCCACGCGTGGCACCAATCCTCATTCGGCCGGGGCTTCACATATCCTGCTTCTGAAGCGGGATATTCTGTTGACCCCCGCTCGCCAAGAGGCTACATTCTCCGGCATTGCTCGGCATTTGGCAAGCCGAGCGCCGAATGGTAGCCGATGGAGCGGGTCGAAGGCAGGGTTCGCGGGGTCTGTGGGGCCCAGGAAGCCAGGGGATCGTGAAAGGAGTAAGGCGCATGCTATCGACGCAAAACTTGGGCGGCGTAAAGGTGACGGAGGAGCAGCTCCGGGAGATGCAGGTCGGGGATTACATACTGCACGCCCGCGGTGGCGAGCTTCAGAAGGTCCAAGTCGAGAAGACATGGCTTCCGGTAGACCCGGAGGGACACGTCCAATGCCAGAGTCTGGCGCAGGGACCAGACGGCACGATCTACGCCGCGCAACG
>CAZHPE010000289.1:0-2761 GCA_964534775.1 uncultured candidatus Brocadiaceae bacterium | reverse complement strand
ACGACGTTTCAGGGCCTGGTGGACGAGGAGAAACGCGTGCAGAGCGAGTACGTGCCGTCCTACGTCATCTGACCGGGGAAGGGCGCTTTTTCTTTTGGAACGCATGTCGAGTGAATCGGTCGAGATACTGTGAGGCGCAGGGGCGGGTTGTTGGACCCGTTCTGATTTGCCGGTGAACCCAACTGAGGGAGGATGACCAATGTCGGTCGGTGCAGCCACTGAACACATCAAGGATCTGGTGGCGAACTTGAACTACGCCGAGAAGGTGGAGCGTTCGCTTGCCCTCATCAACCAGGCCTACGCCGTGCATGGCGATGGGCTGGTGGTGGCCAACAGCCTGGGGAAGGATTCCTGCGCCGTCTGGGACCTGGCGAAACGCGTGAATCCCGGCATCCGCGGGTTCATCGTGACGACGCGCTTCAAGCCGAAGGCGACCAAGCAGTTCATGGTGCGCATGGTGGCCGAGTACCCGGAACTCCAGGTCTTCGAGAGCGACGAACCCCTGCCGGACCGGCTCTACGAGACCGATCCCGACCAATGCTGTGAGGTCCTCAAGGTCGAGCCGACCCGTCGCGCCATTCGGGATATGAACGTGACCTGCTGGGTCACCGGCCTTCGATGCACGGAAGGGCGCACGAGGACCGATTTCGACGAAATCGAGGAGCGGGACAAGGACCTCATCAAGCTCAACCCGATCTTGCTCTGGTATGAACGGGAGATATGGCAGTACCTGGCCTTGAACGAGGTGCCAGTGAACCCTCTTTATGCCGAGGGGTATCGTTCATTGGGCTGTGGGCCGTGCACGCGTATCAGCGCCGGCGCGGACGAGCGCGCCGGGCGGTGGGTAGGCACCAGCAAGTGCGGCGGCGAATGCGGCATACACACCCGGCCCCTGAAGCCCGATTACCAGATTTGACCGGGGCGGCCCCGGCCTGGATCTCGGTCTGTTCGTCCCTGCGCAGCGCTATGGCGTTGTGCGGCGGGTTCCGGTAGAATCCCATCATGCCGCGTGTCGTCTCGCCGAAGAACGGATCGCGGAGCGTTCTAACTGGCGCGGCTGTGACCCTTTCCCCGAGAATTGATCCAGAAGCGGGAAGGGGTCACCTCCAGGTATCACGATCAGCACAGAAGAGCGCGGCAGCAATGTTATTCGCGTGGTTGCCAGTTCTGTTGAAATGCGAAAAGGTGAGTCCAAACATCTTATTGCCATCCCGTGCATCGTGGATGGAGTCTCGCACGATGTGTTGCTGCCTGTGTTTGGGCGAGTGCAAGAATAGCGTTACCGTCGCTCCTCGACCCTTCCTGGCCTTTCTGCCAAACTGCGCTTCGAAGATCAGCCTTGCTGTTTATGTGGGCGCGCCGGCCTCCAGCGCGGCGCTCTCTCGGGCCCCGTCATTCCCGCCCGAGCCTGATCACCACCAGGGCGGCGAGGGGCGCCACGGCAAGCAGGGCTACTCCCACGTGCAGATCCCATCGGTCGGCTATGACGCCGACCATTAGCGGGCCCAGAAGCGCCCCCGTGTTGCCGGCGACGTGAAGAGTGGAGTACATGGACGCGCCGGCCTGCGGGAAACGGTTCCCGGCGAGCGCGAGGGTGGTCGGCCAGAGCCCGGACACGGCCACCCCCAGAACGGCCGCGCACAGGATGGTGAAGAGCGGGGGGAAGTTCAGAGACGCAAGCAGCAGCAGTAGGGCGGTCGCGGCGGCCCCGGCGATCCAAAGCGCCCGAAGCCTGAACCTGTGCGCCACGGCAGAGTGGCCCAGCCGTCCGAGCGTCATGGCCACTCCAAACACCAGGAACGCCACCGTGCCCATTCGAGGCGTGCCATCCTGCGCCTTCTCGATGTAGGTGGGCAGCCAGAAAGAGAACCCGATCTCCGTGCCGCCGGCCAGCAGGATGGCTGCCAGCAGGAGCAGGAAAGGCCGAAGCGTTATCAAGCGCCGGGTCGGCAGGCGATCCGGCCCCTCATGCGCCGCGGCCGGCAGGCGCAGGAATAGAAACAGAAGTCCGGCGGGCAGACAGGCCAGCCCCATCAGCAGATAGATGCGGCGCCAGCCCCAGTGCCTCAGCAGCATGACTAGTACCCCGGCCAGGAGCAACCCCAGGGGAAAGAAGCTGTGCAGGAGGTTGGCGACGCGCGCGCGTGCCCGGGGATAGGCCGCGCACGCAAGCGGCGTGGCAAGCGCGTCGACGATTCCCATGCCGAACCCCGCTATACCCGACCCCAGGTAGATGTCCCACATTCCCGTACTGCGCGCAACGACACACATTCCCGCCGCCTGCAGCATCACCGCCCCGACCAGCAGCACGCGAAACCCCACGCGGTCCGCAACCGGTCCGCTCACGAAAATGCCCGCCACCATTCCCCAGAACATGCAGCCGAGGAACAAGCCGCTCGCCGTGTTGTCGAGTCCGAACGCCGTGGCTATGGCACGCGCGAACAGGGGCGGCGTGCTCAGAGCGAGCCCCATGCCAAGCATCCCGAGGCAACAGGCGACCAGGATAGCGGGCCGGGGCAGCGTATCATTTGCATCGGGCACGTCGCGCTCCGCAAGCGGAGGGGGGGTGGAGGGGCACTCTAACCGGTGCGCAGTGCGCCGGTCAAGAGAAGACGCATTGCTCTTCACCGAACCTGCCCCCTTCCCGCTTTTTGTGCCGGTTGTTATGAGAGCATTGGATGGGGTTTCCTCGCTGGCTGGTCCGCATGGAGGGAGGGGCGGAGCCCCGACCGGAGGACCGACCAAGGACGCGGCGAACGCA
>CAZHPE010000288.1:0-2793 GCA_964534775.1 uncultured candidatus Brocadiaceae bacterium | reverse complement strand
CGGCGAGTTTGGGGCGTAAGCCGTTGTTTCTGAGAAAGGGGGGTCATCCGGACCAAGCGTACCATAGACTTCATCAGTGGACACATGAAGAAATCGGCAACTGTCGAGGCGTTCTGCCCAAACATCCCGCGCCGCTTCAAGCAACGTAAAGGTTCCGACGATGTTCGTCCGAATGAATGGGGCTGGCCCCATGATGGAACGATCTACGTGACTCTCGGCAGCCAAATGAACCACGGTGTCGATCTCGGACTCTCTCATAATCCGCTGTACGAGACCGGAATCGGCTATGTCGCCCTGGATAAACGTGTGGCGAGCTTTGTCTGGGATGTTCTCAAGGTTCTTCAGTGAGCCAGCATAGGTCAGTAGATCGAGATTGACCACATGAGCGTCCGGATCATTCCTGAGAATGAAACGAGCAAAATTCGAGCCGATGAAGCCTGCCCCGCCCGTGATGAGGACCCTCATCCTATGACACTCCGTGGCTTTCGCGCTGTAGAATCATCCAAACACCTGCTACTCTTGCTCGCCGGTCAAGGTAGACGTGATGGCCCGACGGCGCACTCACGACTGCTGTGCCCTGCGGATCGGGCACGGAATATCGGTCCTCATTTAGCGGGTCGTGGTTATGACGAAGGCTGTTAGGGTATCAGGAGGAGGTCTGTTTTCTGGGCCATCTGGTCTCGGAGGTTAGCGAGGAGTTCCGGCACAACGGGCAGCATAGGGCTGCTGTCAACATGCTTGCGCAGCTCCAGATCGCCCCACAGGTTGCCGTTGTTGCGAATGCCAAGCTGGACGACATGGCTGTCGAGCTGAACGCTCTGGCTGCCGGTCTCGTCATTATCGCCGCCCGGCGGTGGGCCCGTCTGCGCGTGCGCCTGCTGGGCCAGCCCGTTGGACCAGGTCCACACGAGGGGTTCCGAGCCCTCGTGGCCGTTCAGCCGGAACGTCGCGTGGTCCAGCTCCAGAGATTTGAAAGCGTCCGAGCAGGCCGCCCACATGGCTTCGATATCCGCCGCAGCCTGCATGCGCCGCCCTGCGTTCTCCACGGCTACCTTGGCCTCGGCCGAGCGGTGGCTCCGATCCCGGTCTTCGGACAGCCTGCCCCAAAGCGCGCCGAACCGCAGGCAGCCAAACACGCGCACACACACAAAGGCGATGATCCCGAGCGCGCCGACCACCATAAATGTCGTCTCGTTCCTACCTACGGCGACCAGAACAGCGGCGCCACCGAGTACCACGCAAGCACCGTAGAGAACGAGCACCGCGCGCTGGTGGCTCAGTCCCATGGAAAGAAGTATATGGTGAACGTGCTGCCGGTCGGCTGCGGAAATGGGGAGCCTCCTCAACCACCGGCGGACGATGCTCAAAGCTGTATCGAAGATCGGCAGGCCGAGGGCAATGACGGGGATCAACAGCGCAACGGTCGCTTCGGACTTGTGGGCCGCAAGGATCGCCAGCGCCGCAACGACATAGCCCAGCAGCATACTGCCCGAATCACCCAGGAAGATGGTGGCGGGGTGGAAGTTGAAGAGCAGGAATCCCAGAATGGCCCCGCTCAGGCAGGCCATCATCAGCATGGACATAACGTTGCCGAAGAAGATGCTGACGAGCAAAAGGGTGACCGTGGCGAACAAACACGCGCCCGCTGCGAGACCGTCGAGTCCGTCCAGCAGATTGACGGCGTTCATGCAGCCCAGGAACCACAGAAGGGTCACCGGGAAGCTCCAGAGGCCCAGGACCAGCGGCTCGCCGAAGGGGTTACTAATGGCTCTTATCGCGTAGCCGCCCGCGAAGGCCACGCACGCGGCCACGATTTGCAGGAGCAGCTTCCAGCGGACGGGCAGGTTCCTCACATCGTCAAAGATCCCCAGGCAAAGCGCGATCGCTCCTCCGCCCATCAGCGTGAGAAGCTTTATGGGCTGGGCATAGAGAAGGTCGGAAACGGCGTTCCGGTAGAAGAAGCACAGCGTGACGATGGGCGTCGCGAAGGCGACGTAGATGGCAACGCCTCCAAGCAGCGGCACTTCGCGCCAGTGGACTTTGCGGAAGCTGTCGGGCTTGTCAACGACGCCCAGCCGGTGCGCGGCAGCACGAACACCCGTGGTGCACAGGATGGCCGCAATGAAGGCAACAGCGAAGGCTACCAGGGCTGTGGTCATGGATACTGGACTCTTGAGAGAACCCGATGCCTGTTCGGGGGACAGTTACGCACCAATTCCCTCTCAGTTACAGTGGCCCACACACCGCAACCTACCTCTGAGAAGGCACTTACGCCTATTGGCGCGCTGTCTTACAACGCCCGGACGGCATCGGCGGGGACTTCGGCCGCCACCGACTGTCCAAGCAACTTCACCGACACCACCATGAGGTATCGCCGCCCCTCCCGAAGCAGTTCGCCCTCGACGCCACGAAGCGGACCGTGCGTGATGCGGACGAGCTGTCCGGGCCGGACGCTGTACGGACGGGGCTCGACTCGCACCTCGCCCTCTACCAGTCGGCGGATGTTCTCCACCTCGGCATCCGGCACGATGGACGGCTTATTGGGCTGCGGTCCCAGCAACCTGACCGCGCCACGCGTCTCCCACACCACGGGGATCTCTTCCCATCCGACATGAACGAAGAGATACCCCGGGAACATCGGCTTCTGGACCCACTTCTTGCGGTCCGCCCACCGGCTCAGGCCGCGCCGCAGGGGCAAGAAATGCTCCACCCCCCGCTGCGCGAAAAGGCCGGCGACCATCTTCTCGTGGCGACTGCGGGTATGGACTGCGTGCCAATGCTTACTATTCTCCG
>CAZHPE010000287.1:0-2817 GCA_964534775.1 uncultured candidatus Brocadiaceae bacterium | reverse complement strand
CCACCTCGACCATCTCGACCATGAACGTGCTCTGCCCGCGCGCCTGCTCGTCGCTCGACCCCACGCGGGTGAAGATGCGGTCGACGATGCCGACAGTCGCCGCCTTCGCGGGGATGAACGATCCCATCTGGGCCATCAGGACAAGCAGCGCGGTCTGGCGGATATAGACGCTCTTGCCCGCCATGTTCGGCCCCGTCACGACCAAGAGCTTCACCTCGCGCCCGTCCATCGCGACGCTGTTGGGCACGAACGGCTCGTCCATGACTTCATCGAGCACGGGGTGGCGCCCGTCCTCGATGATGAGCTGCGCGGCCTCGGTGATGCGCGGGCGCACGTACCCGCCCTCGGCCGCCACCGTGGCCAGACTCAGGAGAACGTCCAGTTCCGCCACGGCCTGCGCAGTGGCCTGGAGGCGTGCGGCATGGCCCGCGACCTGCTCGCGCACCTCGTGGAAGATCTCGAGCTCCAGCTCGTTCGCCCTCTCGCCGGCCGAGAGCACCCGCGACTCCCATTCCTTGAGCTCGGGGGTGATGTAGCGCTCGGCGTTCTTGAGCGTCTGCTTGCGGATGTAGTGCTCGGGCACCTTGTCGCGGTGCGTGTTGGTGACCTCGATGTAGTAGCCGAAGACCCTGTTGAACCCCACCTTGAGGCTCGGGATGCCAGCGCGCTGGACCTCCTCGGCCTCGAAGCTCGCGATCCAGCTCTTGCCGTCCCGCGCTGTCTTGCGCAGCTCGTCCAGCTCCGGCCGGAAGCCATCGCGGATGATCCCGCCCTCGGCGAGCACTGCGGGCGGATCGGCACGGATGGCGCTGGCGATCAAGCCTGCGGCCTCCGGCACGGAGTCCAGGCGGCCCTTGAGTCCCGCAAGCAGCGCGCAACGCACCTCGCGCAACTCGCCCTGGAGCTCCGGCACCTGGTCCAGGGACGTGCGCAGGGCCACGAGGTCCCTCGCGCTGGCGCGCGCGCAGGCTATCCTGGTTGTGAGGCGCTCGATGTCGTATATCCGGCGCAGCCTCTCGGCCAGCCCTTCGCGCAGGTGGCGGCCGCCCACGAGTTCCTCGGCCGCGTCCAACCGCTCCTCGATGGCCCCCACTTCCCTGAGCGGCGTAAGTATCCAGCGCCGCAGCAGTCGCGCCCCGGGCGGGGTCTGCGTGTGGTCCAGGACCCCCAGCAGCGTCCCGCGCCTCTCCGCGCCGCGCATGGTCTCGACCAGCTCCAGCGAGCGGAGGGTCGTGCGGTCCAGCGCAAGGTACCGGCCGGCGGTGAATGGCTCGATCCGCCGGATATGGCCCAGCCGCCCCTTCTGGGTCTCCTCGAGGTAGGCCAGCACGGCCCCCGCGGCCCCGATGGCCGGCCCCAGCCCCTCGCAACCGAAGCCGTCCAGGGTCGCGGTGCCGAAGTGCCCGGTCAGGCGGCGATGGGCGTCCCCTCGCCCGAACTCCCACGCCGGCCGCCTGCTCACGGCGCAGCCCTCCGGCAGGAACCCCACGGCCGGATGCTCTTCCGCGCCATCGGCGCCGTCCGCCTCCGGCAGTAGGCACTCCACGGGCGCCACGCGGCGCAGCGAGTCGCCGAGCGCCTCAGCCGGCACATCCTCCGCCTCGAACTTGCCGGTGGACAGGTCAACCCACGCCAAGCCGAACGCCCCGGCGCCCGGTCCGCCAACCCCGCCAGCCACGGCGGCAAGGAAGTTGTTCGCCCTCTCGTCCAGGATGTCATCTTCGGTCAGCGTGCCGGCGGTGATGATGCGCGTCACGTCCCGCTCGACCAGCCCCTTGGCCTCGCGCGCGTCCTGCACCTGGTCGCAGACGGCCACGCGCACGCCGACGTCGATGAGCCTCTTGATGTAGCCCTCGGCAGCATGGTGGGGGAAGCCTGCCATGGGCACGGGGTTCGTCCCCTTATCGCGAGTGGTCGGCGCCAGCCCGAGCACGCGCGCAGCGAGCTTGGCGTCGTCGAAGAACATCTCGTAGAAATCGCCCATGCGGAAGAGCAGCAGGGCGTCCGGATGCTTCGTCTTGAACGCCATGTACTGGCGCATCATGGGAGAGAGTTCTTCGCGTGCCATCGCTTGCCGTGATAAGGGTCGTCACCGAGGGGATGGTCCGGCATTCCCGCCGTACGATATCAGCGCGCCGCAGCCTTGTCAACGACGGCCCAGGGCCAGCAGGGGGGAACTTGCGAGGGGACGCGCGAGTACCATACCATGGCCTCACCCCGGTACTCGCGCGAGGGAAGGAGTCCACCGTGTCCCGCAAGTGTCAGAACTGCCGAACGTTGTGGCAGGAGAGCGACCGTTTCTGCGGCCGGTGCGGCGCGCCGCTGGACAAGAAGCCCCCGCTTCGGTCGCCCGCACCGCGCGCCCCGGCGGAGGAATCGCTCGGGACTGGAATGAGAATGCTCCTGTGGCTGCTGGAACTCGTGCCCGGCGTCATCAGCCCGACCGTCATCGTCTGCAGCATTCTGACGCTCGGGATGAGCGGTGGATGCTTCTGTACGGCGCTCATGCTGCTCCAATTCCACCTCATATTCGCCACGTTCGCGGCGGGCGCGGGGGGGGTTCTGCTTTACTGGACGGCGCTCTGCTGGATGCTCTACGGCCACGTGTGCGCGCCGGTCGAGGCGATGGCGGAGTTCCAGAGCAAGCACTGGATGGTGCTCGTGGGGATGACTGTGGCGCCCATAGGCCTGCTTTTCTGGCTGGCGGGAGTGCTCCAGGCCGCCGGCAAGCTCGGATGAACCCGGCCAACCTTCTTTTCCCATCAAGAAGTCCAGCTCCACCTTGAGCTGACTGATCTGTTGATACAGCCGCTCCTT
>CAZHPE010000286.1:0-2842 GCA_964534775.1 uncultured candidatus Brocadiaceae bacterium | reverse complement strand
CTGCGCGGATGTATTTGTTGCGCCAGGCGTTCACATAGGAGATGGCTGCGTGGTGGGTGCCAGGTGGAGCGTGTTTAGCGACCTCCCTTGCTGGAGTGTCTGCTATACGGTACGCCGGCCATAGCAGTGCGGGAGAGACGCATGCGTACGGTCGATCCGCAGACAGGAGGCCGCCAACATGGCGGGTAACTGCTCGGTTTTCATCCAGACACTCAACGAGGAGAAAAACCTGCCCCGGTGCCTCGAGTGCTTCCATTGGTCGGACGATATCGTCGTGCTCGACTCGTACAGCAGCGATCGCACGGGCGAGGTTGCAAAGGCTCATGGGGCCCGATGGGTACAGCACGAGTATCGTGGGCGCGCCGAACACCAGAACTGGGCCATGCAGAACATCGAGTTCAAGTACCCGTGGGTGTACTACAGCGATGCGGATGAAGTGGTACCGCAAGAACTGGCCGACGAAATAGTCTACATTACATCCGATTCCGGGCGGCCCGAAGCAGCCTTTCGTGGTCGTCGTCGTGATCACTTCATGGGCAGATGGATCAGGCACAGCAGTCAGTATCCTGTCTGGTTCGTCCGTCTCTTCCGACCTTCCAGGATACGCTGGTCCCGGAAGGCCAATCCCGTCCCCCATGTTGATGGTCCCATCGGCGAGCTCGACAACGACTTCCTGCACTACCCTTTTTCCAAGGGCTTGGCGGAATGGATCTGGAAGCATAACCGCTACTCGACGTATGAAGCCGAGGAGAGCCTACGTTCGCTGGAGAACGAACCTGTCCAGTTCAGGCAGCTCTCCTGCAGCGATGCGGCTGAGAGACGACTGGCACTCAAAACGCTATCCTTTCGGCTGCCCTGTAGGCCGCTGTTCAGGTTCCTCTACACGTATCTCGTGCGGGGAGGATTTCTGGATGGTGCGCCCGGTTTTCACTACAGCCTCCTTCTTGCGTTCTGCGAGTATCTGATCGTCCTGAAGGCACACGAAATGCGAGGCAGTCGTGCCCGGTAACCCTTGTGAATGCAGCGTTCCCATGCAGGCCCTCAGCACTGGTCCATCCCATCACTTCTTCGGGTACTTCGACAAGTGTCCCTGGGAGCCTGGCTCTGCTAGCACAGTTAGGGTACTTACGCACGAGACAAAGCGCTACGACGAACCGCCGTCGCCAGGCGAGAAGATCAGTCTAGGTTGTCTTGCGGAGGGCGGGTTCGTGCCTCTGGCGGAAAGCAGCGCCTGGAACTATCAGCAGGGCGCGATGCTTCAATGGTTGCCGAGGCAGGATGACACAGTCGTCTTCAACGATGTTGCGGACGATCAGGCCTTCGGGATTGCCCTGCACTTGGCGTCGGGCAGAAGGCGCGCGCTCAGCAAGCCCGTTGCCGCGATTTCGATAGACTGTTCGACAGCGCTGAGCATCAACTTCGGCCGCCTCAACCAGGTCCGCCCGGACTACGCTTACGCTGCCGTCGTCGACCCGTGGGCGGATCAGCTCTGCCCGCACGAAGACGGGATCTGGCGCATGGACATGCGCTCGGGGAAGGCGGAGCTTCTGCTGCCGCTTCCGGAGATCGCCGCCTGCGGCATAGGCGGCGACCAGCCGGGCGTTTTCCACTGGGTGAACCACGTGCTGTTCAATCCGACCGGGACTCGGTTCTGTTTCCTTCACCGGTTTGTGAACCCCTTCGGGACATTGTACACACGTCTCCTGACATGCGGCATTGACGGCAGTGACCTACGCGTCCTGATAGGTGGCCTGGCATCTCACTTCGACTGGCTCACCGATGACGAGCTCGTGGCATGGTGCGGCGACCGGTCGCTTCTCGATTCTGCGACCTATGGGCTCGCGCGGCATCTGCCCGTCGGTCCGGCACTTAGATTTGCCTATCGCCTGTTGGGCAAGCCGAGGCTGCTGAAGCGAGCGCTTTTCAAGGACAGTTTCGCCCTCTTCCGTGACGGCGAGGGGACGCGGGAGCCATTTGGTCCCAGCAGCCTGGATTCCGACGGGCATTGCTCATTCTCGCCCGATGGGCGCTGGATGGTAACCGACACGTATCCCGATCGCCGTAGGCGGACGTCTCTGCTCCTGCATCGAGTGGGGACAGGCGAAGTCGTAGAGATCGGGCATTTCTGGTCGCCTCCACACCTGGAGGACGCCGTGCGCTGCGATCTGCATCCACGCTGGCATCCAAGCGGCAAACTGATCTGCATCGACTCAACGCACACGGGCACACGCCAGCTCTACGAACTGGATGTGTCGAGCGTGGTTGGGGCGAGCTAGGGCAGCTGGCAAATCTACGAAGAGCCCGAAATGACTCCACTGGGTTTCAAATTAATTGGCAATCGCTCGATGCAGGAAGGTAGATTTGAACCAGAAAAACCCGAAATTGCTAAGAAACCAATCCCGCATGTAGACGTAGTTATCAATGTTGGCGCTATGCTGTGAACGTCGGGCCCAGTCCGTCACAGCCTGTCTGCTGACGCCGAACGCACGGGCCGTCTGGCTCTTGTTGCCGCAGGCCAGATAGTAATCCACCGCCCGCATGCGAAGGGCTTCCTGGGCCTCGGCAGACAGGCTGCGCGCATCTTTTCCATTCATGCGGCCAGTATAGCATGAAGACGGGACACGGTTAACTATTTAACGGCCGGAGTAGTAACTTGTTGCCGTCCCCTCTGGCGTTTATCATAGGGGCGATCACGCGTTTCTGGCCGGCGCACCTGGCCGCGTCGTACCAGCTCGCGGTGGCGAACTGCCACTAAGTGCTTCTGGGAAACCACCATGTTCTTGTCTGTGCGTCTCGGGGCGATGACCAGCCCGAGGGCGTGTCTTCTATGGGGAGTGGGCGG
>CAZHPE010000285.1:0-2861 GCA_964534775.1 uncultured candidatus Brocadiaceae bacterium | reverse complement strand
GACCCAGCCCAACATCGCGACCTCCGGCCGCCGCTGCTTGAACAGTTCGGTCGCCCGCAGCCGGTCGCTCATGAGCGGCCCTTCCCAGGGCTCCGGCCACTTTATCGCCCGGATATCCGAGCGCTCCGCCACCAGCACGCCCTGGGCCTTCGGCACGGCATCTTCCCGCCACAACAGCGGCATGCCGCAGTCGCCAGCTTCGCGGTAAGCATAGCCCGTCGTCTGGAAACAGTCAAAACCCCAGCGCTCGTGCATGCGGAGCTGCGCCTCGACCAGCACGCGGTGGTCCCGATTATAGCCCCGGTATTTCCATCCCAACTGGCGCGTGCAGAACTGCTTGATCAGCGGCAGGTTCGGCACGCGATCGACTGGTTTCCCGCGAATCGCCGCCTTGATCCTTTCGACAGAACTCATTGACTCCATGCCCTTGACCATTCCTCGAAGGCTGCCAGGATGTTCTCTGTCGGGACATCGGTCCCCCAGGTCAACTGGGCAATGAAACCCCCGCGTTCGCTTCCCAGTGCACGGCACATTCTCCGGGCCTCTCCGCGCACCTCCTCCGGCCTGCCGAAGGGCAGGAAGCGCTGACGGCAAAGCTCGCCCCAGAACGTGACCCTGTCTCGGAAGCTGCGGCCCAACTCTTCGATGTCCATGCAGGAGACCTCGCAGTTCAGCGCGTCTACGCCAATCTCTATCAGGTCGGGAATGATCTCCCGCGTCATCCCGTCGGTGTGGAAAAAAACCCGCTTGCCCGCACCGCGTATCATCGCGAAATACTCGGCGTAAAGCGGCTTGAACGTGCGGCGCCACATGTCCGGGTTGACCAGCATTGCGCCCTGCGAGCCCCAGTCGTCCCCAATGGCAACGCCGTCTGCGTCGGTCCGACACCAGAGTTCACAATGTCGCAATAGGAACTCATGCACCATGTCAAGGAGCCTGCGAAGACGCTCGTGCTGCTGCCCCAGATCCAGGTACAGGTTCTCCGTCCCTCGCAGGAACTGCATCAGCTCGAACGGGCCGGACCCCACCTCGCCCAGCCTGAAGCTGCACGCCGCCCTGCAGGTCTCGGCCGCGGCGTCCAACGCCGCGTGCTCGAGCATCTCACTGGGCGGCCGATATCGGTCCATGTCCGCCCAGTCCGCCAGGACGGGCCGCACGACTTCGCCGGTCAACCCAGTCTGGAGGCTGCGCCAGACCGACCCCCAATCATCCACGCGGACACCGATCACGCCCTTCTCGCCCCGCGCGCGCTCGGAGGGTGCGAGAACGCCGGGCATCCTGACGAAGTCGAGCGGGAAACGCTCGGCCACGATGGCCCAATCGGACGCACGGTGGCGCTGGGCGAAATCCCGGAACCAGATGTCCCTCGGCGGCCGGTCGGGACGGCGACCGTCCAGTGCCGCGAAAACGCGCTCGCGAGATGTCATGTTCGCCAGCCCCCCTGTCAGTCGGTTTTTCGTCCGACCGGACATGATGTCAGGCACTCGCGCCCGCACTGCTCGCCGTAGGCGCCGCTCTTGTAGTAGCCTCGGCAGGCCTCCTTGTCGAACCTCGCCATCGTCGCGTCGCGCCCTGCCAGCTTGAACTCGCGGGGCTCGCCGAACGCCTCGGCCGGACAACTCTTGAGGCAGAGTAAGCACTTCTCACCCAGGCAAATCGGCTCGGCGATGGGCGGGTCAGCGTCCAGCGGCGCGCGGGTGATGATCGAGCACAGCCGCTGCCTGGAACCGTACTGCTGGGTCAGGAGCAGGTTGCTCAGTCCGAACCGGCCCAAGCCCGCGGCGACGGCTGCATGCTTGTGCGAGAAGGGCCCGAAGCCTTGCGGCGGTTTGGGGAAATCCCACTTGTAGTTGCCCGGCCACGAGAGCGTCATGCCGTAGGTGGTCGGCATATATGTCGACACGTAGCCAGCCTTCTCCAGGAACATGGCCCCGTACATGGTGAAGGCCTGAAGCTCCTGGTTGATGACCTCGTAGCTGCAGCGGCGCTCGACGTGCTTGCGGATGACCGTGCGCGGGCTCCAGGCTTGGTCGGCGCCGTCCTTGTCGACGTAGGTGTCGACCTCCTTGATGAACTCAGAGCCTTCCATGTACTCGTGCCAGCGCATCAGCCCCGACACGATGGGCAGGGCCACGACCACCACCGAGCGCGCCTTCGGGACGAAGTCGCAGGGATGATGCCCCTTCGGGGCGCCCTCAAACCGCTCGATCGAAGCTACCCCGACCAGGGCCGCGCCGTGCCCCATCTCCAGGAGGTAACTCTTGAGGTCCTCGGTCAGTGACTGATCAGGCATCCTTGTGTCTCCTTCGATCCTACGGCACCTCGCGGCCTGAAGTCCCGGGGTCCGCGGAGCTCCATGATACGGACGTTCCAGGCGGGCCATACTACCTCATTGAACTCGTTTTCGCAATTGGAACGACCGGTTCATGGGCTGTCGGCGGGACGCGCCTGCTTGCACGCGGGAACGGGCCGTAGGAGGCTCAGGAGCCGCGTAGACCCTCGCCTGATGCAAGAAAAGCATTGACTGATTGACAAGAATGGTGTAAGTTGCCTCGCGGTAAGGAACTTGCCGTGGAGAGCCGCATCGATTTAGGGGCGTGCAGGGAGTCAGTCCCCCGCAATCCTCTTTGGCACGATCTGTGAGTCGGAAGGCGGCACGTGAGAGGGGGGATCGGGGCGGTCGGTGTCGTCCGGTAACCCGTGGCATCGTTGGGACAGTCCTGGAGGTCGGGTCGAGTGCTGGTGACCCCTTCCCCGAGAATTGATCCAGTAGTTGTGAGAGAATCCAGAGGTCTGTAGAGGCAGAAGGGATTCTCAGATGAAAGAGCGCACGTAGTGCAGAGCAGGTAGTGGTGAAGCTG
>CAZHPE010000284.1:0-2918 GCA_964534775.1 uncultured candidatus Brocadiaceae bacterium | reverse complement strand
CAACGAAGGGCCTCCGGCCAAGGGCCACTGGCTCGTCAAAGAAGACGGAAGCCGGACGGACTATTGGGACTTCTTTGCAGGTCTTTTGGAGGCGAATCCCTGACGGTCTTCCCTTGACAGATAGTCTTGCTCGGACCGGAACTCCATCAATCCCCGCTCGAATGGCGTCATACCATGATCCTCCAGTGGAGATGGATATCCCTCGAGCCTGTACGACTCTGCGCTGTCAATCCCCCCCTAAGGTCGATCCGTTCCAGCCGACTCCGGTCAGGTCCTTGCCGCGACCCACTTGGCTGTATTCCTGAAGGCCGCGCCTCTCAGAAGCCAGACAACGGGGAGCAAGAGCAGGACTACTCGGCGCCCCTCTTGGTGTCTTCGGGTTTGCCCATCTTCGAATGCAGCGCCGCGATGTTCTCGCGCACCGTCGCCACATCGGGATGCTCGGGACCGAGGGCCTTCTCACAGATCGCCAGCGTGCGCTTGTGCAACGGCTCCGCCTCCGAGTGCCGGCCTTGCGCCCTGTAGAGATCCGCCAGGTTGTTGAGGTCCGTCGCCACATCGGGATGGTCGGAGCCGAACTCGCGTTCAGCAACCTTGAGCGCCTTCTTCGCCACTACCACGGCGCGGTCGTATTTGCCCCGTTAATACAGGGACTTGGCTTTCTGATTGAGCCTCTCCCGTTTCATCATGCCCGTCCTCGTCGCTTGGCAGAAAACGCCACTCTCTTGCCCCCTGTTGCCCCAAGATGCCGAACGCCTCAGAACTGCACGCTCCAGACGCCGTAGGCCCGGCGGACCTATAGAGCAAGAATCTGGGGTTCAGCTTCGCTCGACAGATTCTGTCTGCGCCGGCTTCGTTCTACCGCGCTGCAAATATAGGCAAAGCGCAATAATGCGTCGGCGTGATTCGAGCTTGCCAACGACTCAACTGACCTGGCTCATGTCGACGGTGCCGACCTCGATGTCCTCCTTGTTGATCGAGTAGATCACCACGATCTTGTCGCCGTCGAGGCAGCAATGAGGATACTGATAACCGTCCTCCTTGTGGAAGCCGTTGACGCGGCGGGTGGTCTCCCCCTCAATCAGCGTGTACTGGCGGTCGAAGACTAGGCCGTCGTCGCTGAGCGCGATCTGCATGTGCTTGCGATTCAGGAAGAGGTCGTAGTTGTTGCCCATGATGAAGAAGCGCCCGTCGTTCAGGCGGCCGGCCATCGAGCGCGAGGTCGAGTTCGGGAAGTCGGTCAGAAGCATATCGCTCCAAGTCTTCCCTTCGTCCTCGCTGCAGGAAAGCGCCAGGTGGCACGACCCGCTCTCGTCGCGCTGGTAGAGCCAGATGCGGCCGTCGTCGGTCTGATACCACGTTCCTTCGCCGGGGAGGATTCCCTCACCCGATTCCAGGTGCACAACGCGTGGCTTATCGGCAAGCTGCGTCGCGTCGTCCCACATGATGACCATCGCGTGGTGGTCCCGAGCGTCGAGGCCGGAGCAGATGAGCTTGCCGCCGCTGGTCATCCGCGGCCCTTCGAAGAGGTAAATGTCATCGAAGATTCCCTCGTGGCAGGTCCAGTTTTCGAGGTCCGTGGTCTCGTACACGTCGAGCCGCATGCGAGGCACCCTCTTCTGCGCTTGCGGGCGGTCCCTGTCCAGGTTCCATGCCACGCCCACGTAGGCGTAGAGCCGCTCTCCGTCGGAGTAGAGGCCCGCGTTGTTTCTCACCACCTCGGACGCGACCGGCGTGTGGACCAGCATCTTCGGCTCCGACCAGTCAATCCCGTCGACGGACGTGGAATAGCGCACCCGCTGGCCGATGAAGTCCTCGTGCAGGAAGCCGCTCGCCCAGGTCGCAACGTACGTGTCGCCGAGCTTTGCGATGGTATGGTGATGGTTGTAGCCGTACTTGCCGGAGACGCCGCGGCAGATCGGCCCCCGCATCATGGGCAGGCGCGGGAAGAAGCCCCAACTCTCGGGGGCTGCCGGGTCCCAATCGACCGCCGAGTCGGGCTGGGCGGCGTCGTACTCAGCCGTCACGGAGTGGCCGGCGTAAATGGTGCATCTGCGCGCCTTGAACTCCGCCATCTTAGCCGCCAGCTTCGGGCTGACGACATTGAGGGTGCGGCGGGTCTTCACGGGAATGCCGACGGGCTCGCTCATGACCGGACTCCTATAGTTGGCTAAACGCTGCGGGACACAAAGCTTACCGACACGAACTCGGTTGCAAGAGGCCATCTCCCCAGCACGCAAACGCCTCGCGAACTGGGCGAAGCTTCGCCAGTATACCACACGCGGGTCGGGCTTTCTCATGACATTGCGGGGCGCTCTTCTCGGCCCCATTTCGATGGTGGCCGCGGCTGCAGGAGCTTGCGCGGCCGCCCGAACCTGGCCGAACAGGGTCCTGTCGTCCCTACACCAACCCTACACGAGACCTACACGAGCACTGCACGAACGCGATACCGCCCCCGCACGGCCGCCCAAAAAAAAAGCAACCTCTGCGCCTGCCGTCGGTTGAATCCCGTTCCCCCGTTCGGCCCTTGTATCCCGAAGATACCTCATCTGCCCTCCTTTGTCCGCCACCGGCCTTGAACTCCCAAGGCGCTGCCGCAAAACCTCGGCCCGGCCCCGGCGGCGGGCCAGCTGCTCCCGGGCGCAAGCACGCTTGGGCGCCTTGAGTATACTCGTCCTGCGCGGTCCGTGTGTCCGATATGGGCGCACGATCTTCGGGAGAATCCTCGCCGCCCCGGGGCATCCGGCACCGGTCACTGACGGCGCTGCAGGAAAAGCTCGTCAGAATCGGCGCGAAGGTGGTGGGCATTCACGCTACGTGATCTTGCCCCTTCCCGCTTTTTGTGCCAGTTGTTATGAGAGAGTTGGATGGGGTTTCCTCGCTGGCTGGTCCGCATGGAGGGAGGGGCGGAGCCCCGA
>CAZHPE010000283.1:0-2934 GCA_964534775.1 uncultured candidatus Brocadiaceae bacterium | reverse complement strand
ACGCCCGGATGGAGGAGGCGAAGCAGTGCATCCTGGTGGTGATCGGTGCGGACGAAACGGGCAGAAAGGCCCCCCCTTCACCGCCTGGCTCACGCACTATCATCCCCAAAGCCATCCTGCGGCGCCAAATTGCGCAAAGAGGCATGCGAGCCAAGACAAGAAAAGGGCCCCGCTCCAGGCCGCATGACCTGGAACAAGGCCCTTGATCTACCTCAAACGAACCCGTCTACTAGCCGACTGCCCCGCGACTATGGGGTCGGTATTCCCTTCCGGGCCGCTATCTGCTTGACTGGAGCCAGCAGTCCATTTCCGGGTTAGTGTCGCCAAGACGAGCGCTGTAGACATCCGTATCAACCCCAATCCCGACCGCGAGCGCGTCGCCCACGATGTCGGGGTTCGGATAGCCGCCCGCAAGAGGCTCGTGCTTACACCACACTACGCCGCCATCGGCGCGCAGGAGGTTTATCCCGCCCGAGTGGGGCGTGGGCAGGCTATCCCCGTAGACGCCGCACATCGCGTTCACTGCCGGGGGGATGGCCAGATCCTGCCAGTAGTCGGCTCCCACCACGGAACCCCCGGAGAGCAGCGGGTCAGTCGTAGCCGACGCCGGGCAGTCAAACAGTTTGAGCGCCGCGGCATAGCCAGGATAAAGGCTCCCCAGCGCCTTTTCACTGGTGATCAGCCCCCCATCCAGCGGATCCGTGAGGCCAGGCGGCCACTCTTCGTGGAAATCGAGCAGGTACTGGGCGTACGCGATCCCGACCTGCTTCTCGCTGTTCATGCAGGCGACCTTTCTTGCCTCCTGCCGCGCCCTGTTGAGCGCCGGCATCAGCATCCCGGCCAGTATAGCTATGATTGCTATGACGACCAACAACTCGATAAGCGTAAAAGCTTTCTTCATCTTACCCGTCCTCCTGGCGCCACAAGGAATCAAAACGCCAAATGACCACTGCCCCCTTTCGAGATAGAGTATACAGCCGGGGGCGCGGAAAAGCAACGCGATTCTTCCGCCTCCTCCGCCCCCCCCCTAAACACAGGGCTGCCGACAAGACCTTCTGATTCGCCTCTTAGATTCATGCCCGCGTGCCAGGCAGGCAGATGGCCCAAGGCAACGGAAACCCCGCAGCATGGAGCCCGGCACTTGCGGATCGCCCTCACCCCGATGAAAACCGAACACCACCAAGGCATTGCGGCACCGTAAGACATTCAACAACCGATAGTTAGGACCGCGCTCCCCGCCTGACGACCGCGGCGGGACTTACCGCCGCGGCGATAGCCCACGGGCCCCGCGCACGGAGGATCAGGCGTCAACCGGTTGGAAGCATCTCCCCCGAAAAAAAGCAGGGGAAACCGTCGGTAACGGTTTCCCCTGCTTGCACTGCGCTTCAGGTACTTTTAGTGGACAGCCACATCTCCATCGTCCGCATCGGCATCGCCCTCGAGGCTAGCGTCATCCTTCCCCGCGGCCGCCGTATAGTACCCGTCACCGTCGGCGTCGGTACCACCATCAAGGTGATAGATACGCGGGTCGTCGTCACCGTACTCCGGATTCGGGTAGCCCACAAGCGAGTCATCACCCTTCGTTACCCTGACGTGGGCATCCACGAAGAGGCAATTGGCGGCGCCCTTGTGGTTCGGGCCATCGTCACCCCTGTCTGCGAGGACAACAGCCCCCGGGCCCACATTGGACGCAATGCCATCCTCAAACGTATAGTCGGCGCTGGTCACGGTCGGATTCACTCCAGCACCTGTTACATACTCAGGCGACTGGGTAACCCCCCCAGGACAGGAGAAGGTATCGATCGCTTCCAGATACTCCGGATACAGGGCCGCGAGGTTCTCGTCGCTGCTCTCCCGATAGTCGGAGCCTACGTTGTTCGGATAGGTCAGAGCGTCGTTCCTATACATGGCGAAAGACAGACCCAAGTTGTGCTCGTTGCCCTGGCACGCGGCCTTGCGCGCTTCCTCCCGCGCCCTCGCCAGTGCCGGCATGAGCATGGCTGCCAAGATAGCGATAATGGCTATGACAACCAACAATTCAATCAACGTAAATGCTTTTCTCATCTGCAACTCACCTCCCTTCCCGGTTTTGTGCTAGAATGGACGGGCGTTTCATCTGGCTCCAATATAGCTCACATGCATCGATTGTCAAGCGCAAATTCCTCGGCACACCTTTAGGGGTTTCCTCCTGCGGTGCGGCTGAGGCAAACCCCGCATCGTTCGTTTCCGTCTGGAGAGCCGAGCGCGGCCGCCCCCCTTGCCGCAGCGTCCCGCAGAGACAAGAAGGCAGGGAAACCCGCTGCAACGCGATTTCCCTGCCTTCTACTTACTGCTGTTCTAACGTCTAGTGGACAGCCACATCTCCATCGTCCGCATCAACATCGCCCTCAAGGCTAGCGTCGTCCACCCCGGCTGAAGCCGTGTTGAACCCGTCCCCATCGACGTCGTCACCGCCATCATAATGGAAGATGCGCGCATCGTAGTCCGGGTACTCGGGATTCGGGACGCCCGTAAGGGTCGCGATGCCGGAGCTCCACTGCACGTGGGCGTCCTTGAAGAGGCAATTGACCCCGTGAGTGTGGTTGGAGCCATCATCCATCCTGTCCGCCAGAACAACGCGCATGGCGGTGGCCGAACCCGAGATAGCGTCATCCTGCGTGTAATCCGATCCCGTGACGATCGGATCCACTCCAGCACCTGTTACATACTCGGCCCTTGCGGGATTGCCACCCGGGCAGTCCATAGTGCCGATGGCCTCCAGGTAATTCGGGTAGAGCGCGGCCGTGTTCTCATCGCTCCTCTGCCGGTAGTCGCCGTTCAAGAACAGCGGGTAGGTCATATACTCGTTCCTATACATGGCGTACGACAAGCCCAAGCTGTGCTGGTTGCCTTTGCAGGCCGCCTTGCGGGCCTCGTCACGAGCCCTGGCCAGTG
>CAZHPE010000282.1:0-2986 GCA_964534775.1 uncultured candidatus Brocadiaceae bacterium | reverse complement strand
TCGCGGGTCTCCAGGAGGCCATCATCTACGCCGTGAAGGGCGCCTCCGCGTATGTCCACCACGCCCGCATTCTCGGCCGCGAGGACGACGAGGTGTACGGGCTCTTCCACGAGCTGCTCGACTTCGTCGCGCAGGAACCCACGGATACCGGTGCGCTCCTGGCGAACGCGCTGAAGGCCGGCGAGCTGAACTTCAAGGCCATGGCGCTGCTCGACGCGGCCAACACGGAGACCTACGGCCATCCCGAGCCGACGCAGGTGCGCGTCACGCCCATCAAGGGCAAGGCGATACTCATCTCCGGCCACGATCTGAAGGACCTCGAGGGCCTGCTCAAGCAGACCGAGGGCAAGGGCATCAACGTGTATACGCACGGCGAGATGCTCACGGCCCTCGCCTACCCGGCGCTGAAGAAGTATGCCCATCTCGCCGGCAACTATGGCAGCGCCTGGCAGAACCAGCGGAAGGAATTCGGCGCATTCCCCGGCGCGATCCTCATGACGACCAACTGCCTCATGAAGCCAGCGGCAAGCTACTCCGGCCGCCTGTTCACGTGCGGGCCCGCTGGCTGGCCGGGCGTCACGCACATCAGCGACGGCGACTTCACGCCCGTCATCGGGGCGGCCCTGGCGGCCGACGGCTTTGCCGAGGACGAGCCGGAGCAGACGATCACCATCGGCTTCGGCCACAACGCCGTGATGGGCGTGGCCGGAGCGGTGGTTGACGCGGTGAAGGCGGGCGCCGTGAAGCACTTCTTCCTGATCGGCGGATGCGACGGCGCGAAGCCCGGACGCAACTACTACACCGAGCTTGCCGAGAGCGTCCCGGACGACTGTGTGATCCTGACTCTCGCGTGCGGCAAGTATCGGTTCAACAAGCTGGAGTTCGGCGACATCGGCGGCATCCCGCGCCTGTTGGACGTTGGGCAGTGCAACGACGCGTGCTCGGCGGTGCAGATCGCCCTGGCGCTCGCGGACGCCTTCGAGACCGACGTGAACAGCCTGCCGCTCTCGCTGATCCTTTCGTGGTATGAGCAGAAGGCGGTGGCGATCCTGCTGACGCTCCTGCACCTGGGCATCAAGAACATCCGGCTCGGCCCGAGCCAGCCCGCATTCATCACCGAGCCGGTGCTGGGCGTGCTGGTGGACAAGTTCAACATCGCCCTCACCACCACCCCGCAGGAGGACCTCAAGGCCATCCTGTCCAGCGTGTGATGGTCAGCGCGAGAAGCTAACCCTCAGAAGCCGGCCGGGCGCGAGTGCCGCGACCCGGTCGGCTTCCTTTTCGTCACCTCACCACGTGCGCCCAGTAAGGACGAGTAGCATGGGGTCCGAGGCGTCTGGGCACGCGCCGCGCGTGCGGCGCATTCGGGAGGCAATGGCAAGGAGTGGCATCCTTGGAGACTGACACGTCCGAAGAGCGCGGCTGCGCCGAGAAGGACAGTGAACGCGTGCCTTGTCGGGCCGAAGCGAAACAAGCTGATCGACGAGGCGCGGGACATGTACAGCCGGGGCCTGTCGAAGGCCGAGGTGGCCCGTCGGCTGGGCGTGGTGCCGGACACCGTGCGGCGCTGGTGTCACTACGACCGGCGGCGCGGTGCGAACTGGGAGGCCCTGCGCGAGCGCGCACGCAATCCCAACGAGGAGAAGGTCTTGGACATGCTCAAGGACCGTTTCGCCTTCCTCGCCGCGCGGGGCGGAAGGACGGGGCTAGGCGAGGGCGAGGAGTACAAGGCGCACCACGCGCGCCTCGCCGAGCTTGCGAAGATCATCCGCGACTTCCGCAAGACATCGCAGGACATCACGGGACATCACAGGACATCACCCTGACGCTGGACGCGATCGATGAGTTTGTGGAGTTCGGCATCGCTCGGCAGCCGCAGGAGCGGCTGGCGGTGGTGCGCGATGTGGTCACGGGTTTTCTGGACGACCAGAAGAGGCGCTATTCGTGAGGCGGTTCGCCGCAGAGGCACAGAGAGCACGGAGGAAGAATGCCGCGACGGCCGGATAGCAACGGCAGAAGGGGGCCGGGGGGATGGTGGCGCGCCGCCGTGTGCGGGCAAAATATGTCTCTTGAGACCCCTGCGCCGGGTCTTCCGGCCTTTCTCGATGTTCTCTGTGCCCCTGTGGTATGTTTGGGGCCGCCGGAACGGTCGGGGGTGGCCGCGCGTTCTTGCGGGGTTTCTGTCGGGTTGGTGTCGCGCTCGTGCGGGGGCAGTGTTGGGCCGGTGTAGGTCAGTGTAGGGAAGGATAGGCCTATATCAGCCCTGTCCGCTCCTGCGGCGGCGCAGCGCGGCGGCGATAAAGCCGGCGAAAAGCGGGTGCGGAGCGGTGGGTTTACTCTTGAATTCCGGGTGGTACTGCACGCCGACGAACCAGGGGTGAGCTTCGAGTTCGACGATCTCGACCAAGCCCTGCTGCGGGTTCATGCCGCTGGCGAGCAGGCCGCGTTCGGTGAGCCGGTCGAGGTAGAGATTGTTGAACTCGTAGCGGTGGCGGTGCCGCTCGGCGATGTGTGTGGCGCCGTAGGCCTGGTGCGCGCGCGAGCCCTCGATGATGCGGCAGTCCTGCGCGCCCAGCCGCATCGTGCCGCCCTTGTCGGTGACCGTGCGCTGCTCTTCCAGCAGGCTGATGACCGGATGTGGGGTGTTGCGTTCGATCTCGGTCGTTTGCGCCTCGGCGAGGCCGCAAACGTTGCGGGCGAACTCGATCACCGCGCACTGCATGCCCAGGCAAATGCCGAAATAGGGGATGGCGTTCTCGCGCGCGTAGCGGGCCGCGGTGATTTTGCCGGCCACTCCGCGCGTACCGAACCCGCCGGGCACCAGCACGCCGTCAACGCCCGCCAGGGCGGTTTCGGCGCCGACGGTTTCGAGCTGTTGGGCCTCGACGCGGCGCACGCTCACGTGCGCCCGGATGGCGATGCCACCGTGCTGGAGGGCCTCGTAGATGGACTCGTAGGCCGACTGGCGGCTGGTGTACTTGCCCAC
>CAZHPE010000281.1:0-2989 GCA_964534775.1 uncultured candidatus Brocadiaceae bacterium | reverse complement strand
AAAACTAAACCCCATAAACTACACACTTTACCTAAACGACAAACAAAACATCTTAGACTACGTGGCCATTGGCGCATCCGTGTTCCTGTTACAGCAACTCAGCCGGAGCAAGAACACGTTTAGGGCCAACCAGGCCGATTTTGAGGAGACCGTGGAAGCGTTCTTCCGAGAGCAGAAGTGGGGGCACCTGCAGAAGGCCGATACCCCCGGAGAGGAAGCCAATGTCCGCTTCGGCCGCGCTGCCTTCATGGCCGTCAGGGGGAAGCTGCTGGATGCGGCGGCGTACGATGAGGTGACCCCTGTAACCGGCTGGGAGATTCCGGAGAACGCAAAGAGCGCCCTGAACGCTTCCCCCTTGCAGGCCGATGTCAAGCCGCCGAGCAGCACCCTCAGGGAACTCCTGGGGAGATACGAGATCGAATACACCCGCCTGATTGAACTCGAGGCCGCTCTCAGCACGGAGAACCGCAACCTCACCAGCAATCTCATCGAGCAGGAGAAGGGTTTCTCCCGCGAGCTGGACAAGATCACCTTCGAATTCAACGTCACCACCCGACGCGCCGCGGACGCGGTGGCCGAGGCCGCCGTACGCCACGATCAGTTGCGCAAGGAAATCGCTGAGAACAGGACCGGAAAACTTCAGGCGCAGGAAGATCTCGACGAGCTGCGAAGAGCGTGGGATGCGGAACGCGCGGGGCTGGACAAGCAGGTGGCGTATTGGCGGGCCCGCTATTTCGATTGGGTGGGTCACGCGGAGGAAGAGGGCCTGAAGCCGGACGGCGAGTTGCTTGCGGTGGACCGCGGATATGAACTCGTCACGCTCGCCGGCGGCGAGGACGCGGCCCGGCAGCCCAACACGAATTACGTCGTCTACAGCGTCTCCCCCGCCGGCACGATCTCGATCAGGGGGCGCGTTGTCATCAACAAGGTCTTGCCGCTCACCAGCATTGCGGCCATCCTCGCAAAGGAAGCCCCGATGATGACCGGCGATCAGTTCGTCGCCGAGCCCGTCTGGGACAAGTTCCATGCTCCCCCGCCCCATAAGGTCACGCCCGTAGATGCGCACGTCCCGCCCGAAGTAGAGTCGGAAGAGGACGAGGTGGGAGTGGAAGTAGGGGGAGAAGAGGAACTTGAGAGCGAAGAAGAGGGTCCGGAGGTCGCGCCGGAAGAAGAGCCCCCCGTCGAAGACGACGAGGGTTTCTTTGGCTTCGACGACTGGGACGACTTCTGACGGCGGCCGGGCGCTCCGCCCCTTGGCGTGAGAAGATGACGGGCGAAGCCCAGCGGTAAGGCGCCTCGCCCTATCTGTACCGGCCGATTGGGCCGCGCCTGCCCGGGCAGGCGGATACCTCGCGCGAAGCCCCCGGCTCGGTGGGCATTAGCGGGGTGGTGCCCTCGGAAACCACCACAAAAGGAGCACGAGATGCGGGCTATTCTGCTGATGCTGGCCGCTGCGCTCTGCGCAGTCGGGACGGGCTGTGAGAGCGTGAACGAGTTCATGAACCCTTCGCCCACCGCGCGGGGCAGCCGGGTAACTGAGACGCTGCGCACGATTCCCGCGCCCGACCCGGCCAAGGTCAGGACGGTCACCGTCTACCGCTTCGAGAACAAGACGGGCTTCCTGCACGGGCTGGCCATTACCAACGGCATGACCGACCAGCTCATCACGGCCCTGGTCAAGACCCGTCATTTCCGGGTGGTGGAGCGCGCCGTGCTGGGCGACCTGGCCACGGAGAAGGAGCTTCAGTCCTCGGGAGCGGCCACTGGCGAGGCCGGGGAGACCAAGCTGGTCGGAGCCCAGTTGATCTTTACCGGCGCCGTCACGGAGCTCGATGACACCGGCGGCGGGGGCGTCGGGCTGCGGAAATGGGGGGTGGGCGTCGGAGCGAACACGCGCACGGCGCAGGTGGGCCTCGACATGCGGGTCGTCGACTCCGGCACGGGCGTGGTCCTCGACGCCATCGACGTGCGCCGTAAGGTGCGAAAGACCGGCATGCGGGCCGGAGCCTGGGGCGTAAGCGGCAACGTGACCATCAGCAACGCCATGGACTTGGCCATCCGCGAGACCATCGAGGAAGCCGTCTACCAGATCGTCATGCGATTCGGTGCGCAATAGGCCGTTGGGACGCTATCACCCGGGGCTCGTGATTCGACCCCGAACTGGCGGGGGATGTCCGGCGGCTTGCCCCCGCACGTCGCCCCCAGCCCAAGACGAGTTCCTCCCCTGATTTCCCGCCTTCCCCGTGGCATAATCACGGCAAAGAGCACACTGTCCCCTCTGCGCAATTCTTGCACGAAGAATGGAAATGCGTAGGGCAATTCGCCTCCTCGCCACCGGTAAGAATATCCCCAGAGGCCGCGGCGGGCCACCCATCTCAACGCCCGGCCGATGCCCGCCGCGCCAGCAATATCTGACTATCCTGCAAGGGCCATCCGGCTAACTCAAGGCTCGTTCTTCCGGAGCACAAACGCCGGTTTCATGGCTATGTACAGACCTACGCCAATGGCCGCTGGCATCGTGAGGCCAAAGATAGGGAAGAACATGGGCACTCCAGAAAGCAGCGCGTTCAAGAGAAATAGCGCTGAGCCTATGTCTATGTAGACGAAGAGTCCATACCAGGCAAGCCGCAACCTCCTCCAGAGGCCGACTCCGATCGGCAGACAGATGGCTGACAGCACGCCGAAGACAAGACGCCGGTACAAGGGCGATGGCAAGAATTCCAGACCCGTGATAGTAGATTGAGGTAACAGAACCACAAGCGGGCCCAGTGATCCCATAGCGACCGCAAGAATAGCGAGCGGTCTTACGGTCTGCTTGTATGCACGATCAGGTGAGCACCTTTTGCGGGCCATATTCCCTTTGTCCTTTCAGCATACGCACCCAGCACCGGCAACCCGGCACGCTAGCAACAGCGCGCCTCGGGGATGACGTCATTGACCGATCTTTCCCCTTCGACTCTGTAAGAGGATTTTGCTTCCAATAACGTTC
>CAZHPE010000280.1:0-3062 GCA_964534775.1 uncultured candidatus Brocadiaceae bacterium | reverse complement strand
ACTCGGTCATGTCAATTGCCCTTCCGCTTGGAATGCGGGCATCAGGCGCTTCTACGTCTATCAGAAGCCGATGTTCCAGGTCGTTCTGGCCACGCTGCCTGCCGTCGCTGGCGCAGTCTACTTCTTCGGATGGCGCGCGCTATCCGTGGTTCTCATCAGCGTGGCGGCAGGGTCGCTCACGGAATGGCTGTTCTGCCGCTCCCGGGGGGAGAAGGTCAGCTCGGCGGTGTTGGTTACCGCCGTCCTCTACGCATTGATCCTGCCGCCGCGGGTGCCTTACCTCGTCGCTTTGGTCGGGATCGTCGTGGCCATCGTGTTCGGCAAGGAGGTGTTCGGCGGCTTCGGACGGAACGTGTTCAACCCCGCCATGGTGGGCCGCTGCTTCATCTACGTGTGCTTCCCGCAGCAGATGACCAAGGGCTGGCTTGCGGCAATGGAGGGCGCGCCGGCGGGTCTGGCGGCCTGGACGGGCGACGCGCTGACGGGCGCCACGCCCCTGGCCGCTTACAAGGCCGGGGAGGCTACCGCACCCTTCTGGAAGCTCATCGTGGGGAACGTGGGGGGATGCCTGGGCGAGACATCGGCGGTGCTGATCCTGCTCGGGGCTGCGTATCTGCTGGTCAGGAAGACGGCGAGTTGGCGCATCATTGCCAGTTGCATCGCGGGCGCCATCGCAGTGAGCGCCCTGTTCCACTACCTGGGCGCCGAGACGGTGCCGGGCCCGCTCTTTACGGTTCTGGGCGGGGGATTGCTGTTCGGCGCCGTGTTCATGGCCACCGACCCCATCAGCGCCGCGCAGACCAACGCGGGGCGCTACATCTACGGCTTCCTCATGGGCGCTCTGACCGTGATTATTCGCGGGTTTTCAAGTTTCGCGGGAGGGTTCATGTTCGCCCTGCTGCTGACGAACATCTTCAACCCGCTTATAGATCACCTCGTGCGCGAGGCCGGGCGAAGGCGCAAGGAGGCAGCGCGTCGGCCTGCCGCGCAGGGAGGCAAGGCAGCATGAAGGATAAGCTGTTCACGGTCGGTTTCATGATCGCCCTCGCGGCGGTGTTCACGACGGGCGTTTCAGGCGTGCACCTTGCCACGCGCGAGCGGATCGCGCTGAACAAGAAGCTCAAGGAGAGGCGCGTGGTAATGCAAGTGCTGGCGGTCGAGGTCCCGCCTGGCGCCGGCTTGAAGGAGATCGACAACCTGTATGACGAGCGCATCCGGGAAACCGGCCTCTTCCTCGACCCCGAGGAGCGCAAGCGCCCCGTCTTCCGAAGCGTGACGGCCGACGGGCAGGTTACGGGCTACGCGTTCGAGATCGGCGGACGGGGGTTCTGGGACGCGATTCGCGGCTACCTGGCGGTGAGCCCGAACCTCAAGACCATCCAGGGGATCGCCTTCTTCGAGCAGAGCGAGACGCCGGGGCTCGGCGCGGAGATCGAGAAGTCCTGGTTTCGCGAGCAGTTCACGGGCAAGGCCATACCGGCGGAGGCCGATGCGAAGGGCCGTCTCATACGCTTCATGCCGCCCGGTTCTGAGTTGGGGCCTCACGAGGTGGACGCCGTCACCGGCGCGACGGGCACGAGCAGAGCCGTGGAATTGTTCCTGAATCGGGATCTGCGCCTGTTCCTCGACCTCGTGCCGTCCGAGCCTTCAGGGAACTGAGTCGCCCGCCATGCCAAACGTTCTGAGAAAGCTCGCACTGACGCGGTCCTATCAAGTTTTCAAGGGCGGCGTGTGGGACGACAATCCCGTTTTCCGCCAGATCCTGGGCATCTGTTCGACCCTGGCGGTCACCAACCTGCTGGTCAACACTGTTGTGATGTGCGCGGGGCTGGTGTTCGTGCTGGCGTGCTCGAACGTCACGGTCAGCGCGCTGCGCAGCTACACGCCGCGCAGGATAAGGATGATCGTCCAGACGCTGATCATCGCCTCCTACGTGATCGTCTTTAAGCTCATGCTGGACGCTTACCTCCCCGATATCTCGGATATGCTGGGGGCATACGTCGGGCTGATCATCACTAACTGCATCATCATGGGGCGAGCGGAGGCTTTTGCGGCCTCGAACCCCCTGTGGCCCCCGTTCGTGGACGGGCTCGGGAGCGGCCTGGGCTATTCGATCATCCTGGTAATCATCGCGGTTTTCCGCGAGTTGATGGGTTCCGGCACGTTATGGGGCGCACCGATACTGGGGCAGTGGTGGACCCCCTGGACGATCATGGTGACGCCGCCAGGGGCATTCTTTGCGCTGGCATTGGTAATATGGGCGGCGCGGCGCTGGAGCCCGCCGGCCCGGCCGGAAACGCCATAGGGAGGGTGGAGCGATGACGAATGCCATGGTGATACTGCTGGCGGCGATCTTCACGCAGAACATCCTGCTAACGCGATTTCTGGGGATGTGTTCATTCCTCGCGGTGAGCCGGCAGCTCAAGACCGCCGTCGGGCTCGGCGCGGCGGTGACGTTCGTGCTGGCGTGCTCGAGCGTGCTCAACTGGGTGCTTTACACCCAGGTGCTGCGGCCACTCCATCTGGAGTACCTGCGGTTCATCGCGTTCATCAGCGTCATCGCAGCTTTCGTGCAGTTCGTGGAGATCGTCATCGAGCGCGTCTCGCCGGTGCTTTACCACGCGCTTGGCATCTTCCTGCCGCTCATCACGGTCAACTGCGCCATCCTGGGCGTGTCGCTGTTCATGATCAATCAGGAATCCACGCTCGCGAGCGTGACGAACGCGTTCGCCTTCGGCACTGGCTGCGGGCTGGGATGGATGCTGGCCATCTGCGCGATGGCTGGCATACGGGAGAAGATGAAGCGCGCGCGCGTTCCCCGGGGCCTGGAGGGCCCCGGCATAACGCTGATCATCGCCGGCATCATGGCCCTGGCCTTCATCGGTCTGGCCGGCGTGCTCCAGCCACGGTAGTTGGGGTGCGGCGAGTGTTCGCGTATCGTTGGGAGGAGGGCCCGCTGATGACGCTCGATAGACTCGTCCCGGCCGGTCATTTCCCGGTCCATCTCTGACCCCTTCCCGCTTTTTGTGCCAGTTGTTATGAGAGAGTTGGATGGGGTTTCC
>CAZHPE010000279.1:0-3102 GCA_964534775.1 uncultured candidatus Brocadiaceae bacterium | reverse complement strand
GCTGCTCTGCGTCAGATTGTCGTATCTCCCACCCGATCCAACCACTCGTAGAGACAACGGTTCGATTCCCAGTCAAGATCCATCACGCAGGTTCCGCAAATGCACAGGCCGGTGATCCGCTGTTGATGGAGCAACCTCTCCGCCAAGTCAAGATGGTGCTGCATCAGCTCGCGCGGGATAGGCTTTGCGTTGCCGAAGTCGCGCACGTATAGGCACAGCATCATCGGCTTGCCGCCGCTCATGTCCGACAACCGGTTGAGGGCTTCCGGCACGGTGTCAATCTGATCCGCGTGCCAGAGAGGCACAAGCATATATGCAAAGTACCGCAACAGCGGAGGAAGCTCCGGACGTTCCAGGTGCGCGGTGTAGAACGTGAGGCCCAAAGGCAACTGCGGGGGTTCCACCACGTTGGCGGACTGGAGCTGCGCAACGTGTTCGCTCGTGACCCCGGCGTCGATGCTCGTGCCGCTGAAGTCATCGACGTGGAAGGCTTCAATCCGCTCGTCGGAAGCGGCAAGTTCCTTCGCCGCGCGGAGGTTGCTCAGGAACACGTCACGATCCATCGTCGCCTTGCCGTCAACGAACGCGTGGATGCCCGACTTGCAGATGATCCGCTTGGCGGAAGGCATGCCGTCAAGAGATGACCGATCGAGCGGCAAACCTCCTGCCATTATGACATTTCCCACTCCCGTCCTCTGCATCGCGTCCTCCACGGTCATGGTGGACTGCTCGATGTTGGCTCCTACATAGCTGTCATGCTTTTGGAGCGCATTGATCTCCATCCCCCACAGCCATACGCGATCCCTGACCGTATGTCTTTCCACGACGATTCCCTCGCTTCTGAAGGCCTTAGTGGCGGAAAACAAGGGCCCGGGGGCGGCAGCCCCAGCCGGTGGCGCCGGGGGCCTAATGATCCAAGCGCAATCCTTCGCTGGTGACTCGGAGCCGCGCGATGCGGCTGTCGGCCTTCCCCGGCTCCATACAGTACCCCATGTAGGTCACCACCACAACGTCCGGCTCGGCCTCAACCGCTTGCTGATTCGCCCAAAGGGGATAGTCCACGATGACCGGCAGGTTCCACGTGCGGCCGCCGTCGCGGCTCAGGTGCGCCGCAAAATGGGGATAGCGCGTGGTCCGCGACCACAGCCCCGCTCGCGGTCGACGTGAGCGTCGGACAATAGCCGGGGAACGGCCCGATGGCCGCTGGCTCCCACGTCCGGCCGCCGTCATTGCTCTGCAGCTGCCACATGTACGGATCCCTAACGGGCCGGCAGATCGCCATGATCACGTTCTCGCGTACCTCCGCATAATCTACTTCGCTGAAGTGGCCCGCCAGAGCCTCCTCAAGGGTCCCCGTCGGGATCGGCTCGCTGGGGTACCTGTTACTCGAGTCGCACCGCACGGGTGCCGACCACGTCCGTCCGTCGTCCTCGCTGCGCATTGCGAAAGACGTCCCGACCGTGAGGAACTCATCCCCTGCGCCTGGAGGCTTCTCCCAGCCGGCATCCAGAACCAGCAGGAGGCTCCCGTCGCGCAGCCGCACGATCGCGGCAGGTATAGGCGGGCTCCACCCTCCCGGCAGCGCACCGCCCGGGCTTGACCTCCTTCGGGCCCTTCCAGTGCCGCCCCTCGTCGCTTGACTCGTAGGAGTAGAAGGTCCACGGGTATCCGACCGAGTGGGCCGGCTGGTTGGGGTATACGCAGACCCAGGTTCCATCACGACGCACGAAGTTCGGGTGCAGGCCGTCCCAGAGCGTGGCAAGCTCTGGCATGTGTCCGGGTCGACCATGGGGCACGGGTTGATCCAGTGCTGAGGCGGCGGCACGAGGCCGGGCCAGTCGGTCGGCGCGACCGGAGCGCCGTCCACTTCGAGGTTCGCGAAGCGGAATGTCTGGGAGAACGTGATGCAGCCAACGCCCAGCCGGCCCGACGCGCAGGTATTGTCCACGACGTCGGCGACGAGTATGTCTTCGATCCAGGCGCGCAGCCGCGCCCCCCTGGCCTCCACCCTGGCCTCGTACCATCCCCCCCATTTCGCACAGAGCCCCGGCACCATGGCGAAGTTCAGATAGCGCTGGAGCGGCGTGCCGTCGGCAATGACCATGCCGGCCCAGAAATACCGCGCGCGGACCTGCTGCCCGCACCAGGGAACGTCCAGAGCGTAGAAACGCCGGCTGTCCTGCACCCGGAACAGGAAGCGCGCGGTGAAGTCTCCATACGCCTCGTCTCTCCGCATCGCCAGGCACTCGACCTCCGGGCTGTCCAGCCATGGGTACTCGCCATCCCTCACCTCGGGCGGAATCAGCTCCCCGTCGGGGCCATCCGTCCACTTGCTGCCCATGAAAGACCATCCCTGTCCGTCGCCGACCTTAAGACTCGCCTTGACGACTCCGTCTCCCGATAGGAACTTCCACGTTCGCAGCTCAAGCGGTGCCGAGCGGCACAGGGCCGTCGGGCGTTATGAGGATGCGCTGCGTGCGCACGAGCGCCGGGCGGATCTCATCGAACGCGTCCGGGTAGGCGACGAGGACCACGTCCGGCTCGACCTCGATGACGCTCCCATTGAACGATGTGGTGTAGTCTATCATCGTCTGCAAGCCCCAGTTCACGCCTCCGTCGAGGCTGTAATGCAGACCAAGACCCGGACCGCGCGCGACAAGAACCAGGTATCCCGAATGCGTCGCGACCATCTCCGGCCCGCCGGCGCAGGAGAAAGGTGCATGAGTGGCCACGCGCCACGTCCGCCCGCCGTCGTCGGAGTGCGTCTGCCACGCGAACGGGGACCGGGACGGCCGGGAAAGCGCGACGATCCGCCCGCTCGGCAGTTCGGCCATCGCGGTCTCGGTGAAGTCGCCGCACGGGCCGTCCGGCTCGTCGCCGTAGTGCTTTGCCGCGTGGTCCATCGGCACGGGCTCAGACCACGTCAGGCCACCGTCCTCAGAACGGGTGCAGTAGGGTTGATGAAGCATCGTCCCCCACGTGCCTAGATCATCGTTCGGGACCTCGTCGAACAGGCGCAGGTACCCGTGCATCAGCATCACCAGGAACGTGCCGTCGGTGAGCGGCGTGAAACCGCATATGATATTGTCAGTTCCCTCGCGG
>CAZHPE010000278.1:0-3116 GCA_964534775.1 uncultured candidatus Brocadiaceae bacterium | reverse complement strand
AGCCTGCCGGCCAAGCAGTCCAGCACATCGGCCAGGGCGTAGATGGCCCCATATGGTTTCACGAATTGGGGCTCCGGCCAGGGCATCTCCACTTGCCGCTTGCCCGCCAGCGTTTCCATCTCCTGCCAAATCCGCCACCCGGCACCGTCGTAGAGGATTTCGCCCTCCGAGCCGCTCAGCCGCACGCCCGGAGCGCCCGGCCGAAAGTGAACCATCTGCCCGTTCTGTGCGGCCAGGACGCCCTGGCCCCGGAACTCGTCGCTGCCGCCCTCGCGGCGCGGCTCACCGCCGATGCCGATCACCCAGGCAGGCGGGCTGTCGAGAAAGTAGGACCAGTTCTGGTGCTGCCCGCCTGGACCGGCCGTCTCGATCGAAACTATCTCCCCGATGGCTCCTTCCTGCACCATCTCTTTGGCCTTGGCAAAGGAAGGATGGGTTGTGGTAATGGCACCGCAGCACAGCGGCACGCCGGCCTCGGCGCACGTGCGCACCATGCGGTCGGCCTCTTCCAGCGCGTGGCACATCGGTTTCTCGGTGAAGATGCCTTTGGCGCCGCACTCCACCGCCAGGCAGGTCAGGTCCGCACGCCCCTTCGTGTTCGTGCACACCGCCACGATTTCGGGCCTTTCCTTGCGCAGCATCTCCTCCGCATCGGTGTAGACGGCGTCTATCCCATAGCGCTCGGAGAAGGCTGCCAGGCGCTTGCGATCCCGGTCCGCTCCGGCGACCAGCACGGTACCTGGGCTGTCCCACAGGGCCTCAGCATACGTTGTAGGGAGGCCCTCGTTGCCGGGGTGCTCGTGATGGTAGAACTTCCGATGGATGTCCAGAGGCGGGGTGGGGCGGTCCGTGTCGTCGACGTCGAAGCGGCCCCCGGCACGTGTGGCCAAGTCATAGAGCATGCCCATCCATCCGAGGCCGACGACAACCGCGCGATACTGCGCCATTTTGCGCTCCTCCTTCACTTGTCCCGCTGAAATGGCCGGCTGCGGCCTTACTGGGGCCGCTCAAAAAGCTGCAAGCATACCCGGTTCGGGCCTTCAAAGAACGCCAGACGGATGCCTCCGACGCCGGCATCAAAGGGCGCCTTCAACAATTGCACTCCCTTGTCAGCCAACTCCCCGCTCGCCGCGTCGACGCTGTCGACCCTGAAGGATATGTGATGGAAGCCCTCCGGCGCCTGTGCGGTCTTCGCCGGCATGAGCTCCAAGATGGTGTCGCCTGCTTTGAGGAACACATAGTCCTCGTCGTCTTCATTAGGGAGGCGCTCCAGCACTTCGAGGCCCAGGGTCTGGGTGTAGAACTCGACGGCCCCTTCCACGTCGTCCGTCGCCAGGGCTATCTTGTGGAGTCTATAGTCCATCGCCGTTCCCTTCAGGTGTATGTGATCACCAGTTCCACGTCCGTCAGGACGATGTCGCATCCGAGCTGCGGGTGACGTTCCACCTGGCCCACCTTTACTGCGTGAGCCCCCCGTTCGACCTCTGCCGGGTCCATAGCGAAGCACAGCCACGCGGCGGAACTCACGTCGCTTATACGGTGAGGGTCATTGATGGTACAGTAGCGCACCTCGGGGTTCTGAAGCTGCTGGCCGTCCCATGACACCGCGACCACGTCGCCTTTTACCCATTGGTCGAGCCGCACGCGCAATTGCACCTGGCTGGGCGGCGTGCCGGCAACGTCGTCCGCCACGTCCAGGACAACCGTCGGCCCGTCCCCGGTGAGCGTCCGCTTCAGGGCTACGGGGACTTCGCCCAGGAGCCTGTCGCCGCGATACGCCCCCCGCCAGCCCCCCTTCTTCAGGATGACCCGATGGGTTGCCGCATAGATCTTGTCGGTGCGCTGCAGGGTCTCGGCGGAACCGACCTGCGAGAGCAGCTCGCGGCGGGAATCCCGGTTCGCATGCCAGTTGAACACGTAGATGCCGTCTGCGCCCGCCCTGTGGTAGCGGCTCGCGACTGCGCGCGTGCGCATCCTGTCCTTGGTCGGATAGCCCTCGGGTCCCACCGGTTCGCCCGAGATCCCGCCGTCGAAGCCGGGATAGACCGCGATGTTCGTGCCGCGGCACAGGTCCAGGAACGCCGCCACCTCGATCGAAGGATCGGTGCCCGCATTGGCCGCCGGGATGAGGATGTCGACGAGGCCCTCGTCGATCCAGGTGGGGATGTCGTAGCCGATGCGACGGCACATCTCAAGGCTCCCCGAGACCCGGGCCGCGACGTAGAATGGCTTGCCGCGCTCCCGTGCAAGTTTTGCTGTCATCCTGCGCAGGGCCCGCTGGAGGTCCGTAAGCGTGTAGCGGAGCCGGTAGGCATCGTCAAGCGGCAGGTGGAAGGCGTGGCGCTGCCAGTCCAGTTCCACCCCGTCGCAGTCATACAGCGAGCAGAGCTCCTTGATATAGGCGAATCTGTGCTCCCTGATCTCCGGCACGGACATGTTCCACGAGAGCGCGAACCACTCGAGCGTCTCCTCCCCAAGGACCCATTCGGGATGCTCGATCCGCAGGCGCGTCAGCTCCGTGTGATGCATCGTCGGGAGGTCCTTTGCCTGCGCGCCGCCAAAATGGTTGTCGTTCATGCGCACGGAGGCGTAGACGTGAAGTCCCAACTCGCGTCCGCGCTGGACGAGTGCCTTCTGCGGGTCCTCGCCCCGCTCGAGCATCTGCCGGACGTTCTCGATCGCGATGTAGCTCGCCGCCCGCTCATACCGGCGCCCGTGCACGTCGCCGACCGTTTCGAGGTCCTTGGTCGGCCACCGCGCCGCATGTTCGCCGACGCACCAGAACAGCGCGCCCACCTGCGTGTCTTCCAGCGGGGCGTAGGTCTTCTCCAGGAACGCCTCCATCGACTGCGGTACTTCGGCGTAGCCGTGAGGTGCCCCGTCCCAGTTGTAGATGATGCCGTAGTTCGGAGGTTTGGGCATCCTGATGGTCTCCTTTACGTCGTCAGAGGAAGGGGTCCTCGCGCCCCGTCTCCTCGAGCCACTGCTCGTACTCCCTCTTGCCTTCCTCGTTGAACGGGTAGTACTTGTCTACATCTCCCGTTTCCTTGAGTTTCATACGCTCGAAGATCTCGCGGCCCTCGCGAGCCTGGCAGTACTCGATCACCTTCGGGGCG
>CAZHPE010000277.1:0-3119 GCA_964534775.1 uncultured candidatus Brocadiaceae bacterium | reverse complement strand
CCCCCGTCTTCCTGATCATGATCGTCTTCATGTGGATGTCCAGCCGCTCCCAGAAGAAGAAGGAGCGGGCACGCCAGGCCATGCTGGACAACGTCAAGACCAAGGACAAGGTCGTGACGATCGGCGGCATTCACGCCCGCGTGGTAAGCGTCAAGGGCAACCGGTTCGTCCTGTGTGTGGACGAGAACAAGGACGTCCGCGTCACCGTGAACCGATCCGGCATCGCACGGGTCGTCACCGGCGATGGGGACGAGGAGCAGGACGAGGCGTCGGCCTGAGGTCACCGCACCCGGTCGCCGACCTGCCATAACCGCTGCGGGCGACGGGGCGCGCGCCATGAAGGTATTCGCCATCTCCGATCTGCACCTGTCCGGCGCGTGCGCCAAGCCCATGGACATATTCGGCCCGGAGTGGACCGCCCACCCCGAGAGGCTGGAGCGGGCCTGGCGGCGCATGGTGCGGGAGGGCGACCTGGTGCTGTTGCCGGGCGACCTGAGCTGGGCCATGCGCTTGGACGAGGCCCTGATCGACCTGCGCCTCATCGGGTCCCTGCCCGGCACGAAATTCCTCATCCAGGGCAATCACGATTACTGGTTCGGCACTCCCGGCAAGGTCAGGGCCGCGCTGGGGCCGGGGATGCGCCTTGTGCGGTTCGATGCGCACGTGGTCGGCGGCGTCGCAGTGTGCGGCGTGCGGGGTTGGGCCTGGCCCGGGCAGAGCGAATACGATCCCGAGGCGGACCGCAAGTACTGGGGCCGCGCCCTCGGCAGGCTGCGTCTGAGCCTGGATGCCTTGGCGGCGCTGGAGTGGGATACTGCCGTGGCCATGTTCCACCATCCGCCGCTCGATGCCGGGCGCACGAGCGAGATGTGCGACATGGTCCGCGAGGCCGGCGTGGGCCACGTCGTCTACGGCCACGTGCACGGGGAGGCCCTGGCCGCGGCCTTCGAGGGCGAGCGGGACGGGGTTCTCTACCGCTGCGTCAGCGCCGACCACCTGGCCTTCGAGCCGGCGCTGCTTTTCGAACATGAAACGGAGTGACGGCTTTCCCCAGATCGTGAGATTCCTCCGAAACATCCCGGTCCTGCTTTTCGTGTGCGCAATCCTCGCCGTCTACGCGCTCGATGTGTGCCAGCTTGTCCGGTTCGCCGTCGGCGTGCTCGGCGACGGGCCGGCGGCGCATCACCTGACGAGCATGCCGGTCCTGGCGCTCCACGCCGTCGCCCTCATCGGCCTCCTTTGCGTGGGCTACGGCTATTTCATTGAGCCATACCGAATCGCCGTAACGCGCATCCGGCTGCGAACGCCGAAGCTTTCGCGGACGAGGCTGCGGATCGCTCAGATCACCGACCTGCACTGTGAGCGCAAGCAGCGCAACGAGCGCAAGCTTGCCGACCTGATCAACCCCCTGGAGCCGGACCTCATCGTCTTCACCGGCGACTCGCTGAACTCAATTGCCGGCCTGGAGCGCTTCCGGGAGGCCCTCGCTACACTGGATGCGCGGATCGGGAAATTCGCCGTCCGGGGCAACGTCGATGACCGCCGCTACCCGGACGTCGACCTGTTCGAGAGTACGGGATTCCGGTGCCTTTCAGCCGAGGCCGTCGCACTGGAAAAGGACGGCGAAACGTTCTGGCTTTCGGGGGTCGATTTCCGCCACGAGGACAGGTACCGTGAGGTCCTGGAGAGGGTCCCAAAGGGGTGTTACAGCGCGTTTCTCTGCCATTACCCGGACCTAATCGAGGGTCTATGCGGCATCAATGCGGACGTGTACCTGGCGGGTCACACTCACGGTGGGCAGGTGCGGTTGCCGCTTTACGGCGCGCTCGTCACCTTCTCCCGCTACGGTAAGCGCTACGAGGCGGGCCGCTACACGGTGGGGGAGACGACGCTGTATGTGAACCGCGGCGTCGGCCTGGAGGGAAGCATTGCACCGCGCGTGCGCTTCCTATGCCGGCCGGAGATAGCCGTGTTCGACATCGAACCCGCGTGAGGGCCCGCAGTGCTCAGGTTCCTCCGGCCTGTTGCTTGACCCCGCCGGAGCGTTCGGGGCAGAATGGGCTCGGCCGGGCCCGGCTCGGCTTCTTGCCGGCGACAATATGGTTCAGGCTTTCGGGTGAGGACGATGAGCGAACAGTACCGCGCGTGGTTACAGTGTTTTGCCGGCTGCGACGAGCGCTACGAGCTGGACGAGATCATCTACCGTTGCCGCAAGTGCGACAGCCTGCTGGAGGTCCGTCACGACACGGCGGCGCTGGCTCGCAGGGGCCCCGAGGAATGGAAGGACCTCTTCGCGCGGCGCTGGGCCGAGCCTTCGGGACCGATGGCAAGCGGCGTATGGGGCAAGCACGAATGGGTCTGCCCCCGCGTAGAAGACGCCAACATAGTGAGCATGCCCGAGGGCAAGACCGCCCTGCTGAAGATCGAGCGGTTCGGCTTGCGGATCGGCGTTCCCAACCTCCACGTCAAGCTCTGCGGCAACGCCCACACCGGCTCGTTCAAGGACCTGGGCATGACGGTCCTTGTGAGCATGGTCAGGCAGATGCGGGCCGAAGGCAAGGACGTGCCGGCGGTGGCGTGCGCGTCCACGGGCGACACAAGCGCGGCGCTGGCCGCCTACTGCGCCCGGGCGGGCGTCCCGTGCGTGGTCTTTCTGCCCCACGAGAAGATCAGCCTCTCGCAACTCGTCCAGCCCATCGCCAGCGGCGCGCTCACCCTCTCGCTTGACACGGACTTCGACGGCTGCATGAAGCTCGTCCAGCAGGTCTGCGCGAAGAACAACATCTACCTCGCCAACTCGATGAACTCCCTGCGCGTCGAGGGCCAGAAAACCGTCTCGGTCGAGACCGTCCAGCAGCTCGGATGGGAGGCGCCCGACTGGGTGGTGATCCCGGGCGGAAACCTGGGGAACGTGAGCGCGCTGGGGCTGGGGTTCGAGATAATGCTCGATCTCGGCCTCATCGACCGCTTGCCGCGCATCTGCTGCGCGCAGAGCGCCAATGCCAACCCCCTGTATCTGAGCTACCTGAAGGACTTCGAGAGCTTCGAGTCCGTCCAGGCCAGGGAAACTCTGGCAAGCGCCATCCGGATCGGCGACCCCGTGAGCATGCATAAGGCCA
>CAZHPE010000276.1:0-3127 GCA_964534775.1 uncultured candidatus Brocadiaceae bacterium | reverse complement strand
TGTTCAGGGGGCAGCATGGCCGGAGGCACCCCATTTGGCATGAAGGAAACGGAGATCCGGGCAAGCCACCCGGTACGCAGACCCCGACGGCCCGCAGGGATTCCCAGGCCGTTGGCCACAAGGTGATAATGGTCAGGGGCGCAAGCGCCCGAACAGGCACGCCTAATATGGGGATTTCGCACATGGCCCTCGCGCTGATTCCGCAGCCGCACAGACTGACCCTGGGCAAGGGAAGCTTCCAGCTCTCGAGCCGCGGGACGCTCGGCATCTCCGACAGTAGCCTCTTCCCGGCGGCCCGCGAGGCGCAGGCGTTCCTGGAGCGTTTTGACATAGGGGTCGCGCGGAAGGGCGATGCGGTCACCATCGCACTGCGGGACGCTCTCAAGCCCGGCGGCTATCTCCTGAGCATCACGGCCGTCGGGGGCGTGCGCATCCAGGCCGACTCACCCCCTGCGGCGGCCCATGCCGTTCAGACGCTCGCGCAGATCGTCCGCCAGTGCCCCGGCGGGCGATTGCCCGCGCTGCGGATCGACGACTGGCCTGACCTGCCCAATCGCGGCGTGTACTACGACGTCTGCCGCGGCCGTGTTCCGAGGCTCGAACGCCTCATCGAACTTACCAACCTCCTTGCCGGGCACAAGATCAACCACCTCCAGCTCTACATCGAACACACGTTCCGCTTCCGGGGCCATCCGAACATCGGCAAGAATGCGTCCCCGCTCACGGCCGAGGACATCATGAGCCTCGATACCCACTGCCGCGCGCGGGGAATCGAGCTCGTGCCCTCACTCGCTTCGTTCGGGCACCTGGCCACCGTGCTTCACCTCAGGGAATACCGCCACCTCGCCGAAGACTGGGGCATCGGCGAATATATCGAGCGCGACGGCCCGCACTGGGGCATGAGGGCATGGTCGCTCTCGCCCGCCAACCCGAAGATCTACGGCTTCCTCGACTCGCTCTTCGCGGAGTTCCTGCCGTGCTTCAGCTCGGACCAGTTCAACGTCTGCTGCGACGAGACGTGGGACCTCGGGTGGGGGCAGTCGCATGAGTTGTGCAAGAAGCGGGGAAAGGGGCGCGTCTACCTGGACCACATCGTGCGGCTCAACGAGCTGTGCCGAAAGTACGGCAAGCGCATGATGTTCTGGGGCGACATCGTGCGCACCCATCCGGAACTGATCGCAGAGATTCCCCGGGACGTGACCGTCCTGGACTGGGGCTATGCCCACAACCGCGACTTCGCCTCGATTCGCGATTTCAAGGAGTCCGGGCTCAGCTTCTACGGTTGCCCGGGCACCTCGTCGTGGGTGTCCCTGTTCCCGCGGCTGCCTGTTTCGCGCGCCAATATTCACGGCTTCGCGGCGGCGGCAAAGGAACACGGCGCGGTCGGCGTGCTCAATACGGATTGGGGCGACGGCGGCCACCATAACTTCATGGAATACTCGTGGTACGGCTTCCTCTTCGGCGCCGAGCAGTCCTGGAACACGGGCGCCGACCGGGCGAGCTTCACGTCGCGATTCGCCAGGCTTTTCCTCCGCACGGACAGCCGCGACGTGGTCCGGGCCATCGAGACCCTGGGGGATGTGACCACGCTCAGCCTCGACAGCCACTACCAGAGCATCTGGTTTCACGCGCTCTTCGCCGCCCCCGAGGATGGTCTTTTCACGGACCCCGCTGGCAAAGGGTGGGTGAGCATGCGCGGAGAGATGGTCCACAAGAAGGTAGCTTTTGACGCGCGGCTGGCTCGCAATACGATCGAGAAGCTGAAGAAGGTTCGCACGTCGTTCGCTGCCTGCCGCAGGGACCGCGGGGCCGATCCGCAGAAGCTGCTCGACTACTGGCTCTTCGCCGTCGATTCGCTGCTGTGCGCTGCGGGCAAGCTGGCCGCCTTCGGCAAGGGGGGCACGGATACGCCCGCGACGCGCGCGCGCCTCAAGCGGCACATGAAGGTTCTTCAGGCGCGGTTCGAGAAGCTCTGGATGGCGCGCAACCGTCGCTCGGAGATCCGCATCACGCTCGCCCGCTACCGCAAGGCCATCCGGGACCTGTGATCAGGCTCCGCCTCACCGCGACCTGCGTCGCCGAAAGTCAAGGAACCGTCGATCCACCGCACCAGGTGCGGCACCCGCCGCTCCGGGGCCAGATGCCGCTCCCGCAAGAACGCCTTGCAACGTGACAGCACCTCGCGCAGCTTGGTCGCATTCATCGGATATCCTCCCTGTCGGCATATGCAGATTCTCTGGATATCCAGATAATAGCGCGCAAATCCATGTTGTCACCCCCCCCACGCTGAACAAGGCCGCCCTTGCAAGGAAGAACACCCCTGCAAACGTGCCCCAATGAGCGGGACCTCCCTTGCAGTAACCCTCTCCAGCCACCGATCTGGTGTGCCGCAGCCACTCCGGATCACGTGGGGAACAGCACTACGGATGCAGCCTCGAATGCTGAAAGCGGGAAATCTGGCCAGAAGAGCCCCCAAGACCCCCGATTGATGTAATGGGGTGCGTGCACCCCCCAGTTCCAGCCAAGGGGCACGTACCCTCACCTGATGGCTGAATCGGCTGCTGGCAGCATTCCTGCCTGAGGCGGATCGCACCGAAGACGGCCGGCAGCTGAAGCTCCTGGCGGTGATTGACGAGTATACGCGGGAGTGCTTGGCGATTGAGACAGGCCGGACGTTCACGGCCCGAGACGTGATGTTGACGCTACAGTATCTGTTCGCGATCCGGGGTGCTCCGGAGCACATCAGGAGCGACAATGGCCCCGAGTTCATCGCGAAGGAGATCCGGCAGTGGCTTGATCGCGCGGCGGTCGATACACTCTATATCCAGAAAGGCAGTCCTTGGGAGAACGGATACGTGGAGAGTTTCAACGGCAAGCTTCGGGATGAGTTGTTGGACCGGGAGTTGTTCCTGAGCCTGCCGGAGGCAAGGTATGTGCTGGACGAGTGGCGCGATGAGTATAACCACCGCCGTCCGCATAGTGGTTTGAACTGGCGCACGCCTGTTGCGTTCGCCGCGTCCTTGGCTGGTCCTCCGGTCGGGGCTCCGCCCCTCCCTCCAGACCAGCCAGCGAGGAAACCCCATCCAATTCTCTCATAACAACTGGCACAAGAAGCGGGAAGGGGTCA
>CAZHPE010000275.1:0-3136 GCA_964534775.1 uncultured candidatus Brocadiaceae bacterium | reverse complement strand
CTCTGAAGCTGACGTTCGACAGCCGTCTTAAGCTCGAATTCCACGGTGCGCCGTGCCCCTACGTGCGGCAACTGCTTGCCGGCCGGCGCGCCCGCGCCAGTTCGGCGTCCGTGGACATTGTCGCAATCACCGGCGGGTCGATTAGAACGCCGTGGCATTCCGACAGGCGCTGCGTGGTCACAGCACGGAACGGGCTTCCAGTATCTGGGTCGCGCGGCCTGTTCACGTTCGCTGGAACATCGGATTGACCCGCGTCACGTCCCCCCCCCGTGTGCCATATCCCCGCTACTCCCTGACGTCGCCACGCGATCAAGGCAACCCCAGATTCTCAAGGGTCTCCTGCAGGTCCGCCGGCAGGGGACCAGCGTGTGCTGCCGCGACGCATTCCTCCAGTTCCGCACACGTGGCGGCGCCGACCAGAATGGTGCTCACGGTGGGGTCGGCAAGCACGTAGCGCACTGACAGCGTCACGAGCGACAAACCGCATTCCTTCTGCAGTTCGTACAATCGCGCGAGCCGATGCTGCAATTCCGGTGTGAGTCCCGGTGGCGGAGTCGAAATCCACTCGGGATGCACGTCGATCAAGTAGGGTTGGAATACGGCCGCCGCAACATAGGCAACGCCCCTCTCCCGGGCCAGGGGAAGGGCTGTCCGGCGGGCGCGGCGTGACAGCAGGGTGTAATCATAGGCCACAAGGCACGAGTCAACCTCGACGTGGCGTAAGACGTGCGCCAACTCCTCCGAGCTGTCGGCAGTGATTCCGATGAAGCGGCAGATCCCACGCTCTCTAGCATCGCGCAGCACCTGCATTACCGGAGCGTCAGCGAAATCGTATGCCTCTTCGGGATTCAGAAGTTGATCCTGCGATGAGCCGCCCTTCCACCAGCACTCCCACTCCGACATATGCACCTGCAGAATGTCCACCGCGCTTCGGCGCAGGGCGCGTAGACTCTCCCAGAGCTGGGCGCGGAGCGCATCGGGCGATCGGAAGTCAGCCGGCGTCGCCATGTATCCCAACTTGGTGGCCAGCAAGTGCGGCCGTGCACTCCCCTCGAGCGCCTCTCCGAGAATCACCTGCGATGCGCCGCGCTCGTAAGCGGGGGAAGTATCGAAATAGTTGACGCCGAGTTCCAACGCCCGCCGTACGGTTGCCAGCCCGTCGGCATAGCACCGCGCATTCAGATGTCCTCCACCCAATCCAATGACCGGGACAGACTGGCCCGTGTTGCCAAAAGGTCTGGTCTCCATGATTCCTTGCGAATCCGCCTTTCTAATGGCCATGAATGCTCGCGGATATTGAACAACCCGATGCCCCCGCAGCGCGCGGCAAGCCAAATTGGCATAACGCGCCTTCAGGGCGTCGGCTCAATGCATCATTTCACGAAACGCCAGCTCCCACCAGCCGGAAGGTGCTACCATGGGGGATGTGCTCGGCGTGAAGCCCTTCGATGTTGGCGTTGATGTATTCGGTCAGCGTCACCATTCCGGGTTCCTCACACGTGCCGTGGCTCACCCGGATCACGGGATGTCCCATGTCCTCGGCGCGCTGAATGTCCGAGTAGTATTGCGTGCCATCGTCGCACACCACGCAGCAGTCACAACCCATCTCCCGATACGTGGGAATATCGCAGGCACAGCCGACCCCAATGCCGATCCGCGAAACCTCTTGAGACGCCTCGCCTGTGACCTGGACGAACGCCTCTCCGAGGCTCGCACATCGCTCAGCCACTCGACCGGCGAACGTGTCCAACGTGAGCGGCTCGATGTCGTATCCGTGCTGGAAACCATTCGCCCCGATGACCTTGGGTTTTCCCTCCAGGCCTAGGAAATGCGCCCAAGCCCACGGAATTCCAACTTCAGGCCAGACGTCCCAACAATCATGGTTGCGCAGGATGACGAGATTGTGCTCCTGCAAGAATCGGAATTTCGCCTGCCCGGCCGTACTATCGTCGGGGCGGTCGGGGCGGTGCCTGTAGAATATTGGTTCGTGGCAAATCAGCAACTGCACCCCGCGCTCCACCATTTGCCTGAGCGAAGCGAAATTCGCCATCCAAGAAACCAGGCAACGGTCGACGTCTATCTCAGGATCGCCACGGATCACATTGTCCACGGTCGTCTCCCGGTCCAGCCAGTCGGCGCGCGAGAGAAAGTGATCAACGACGTCGGCGGCTCTCATTTCGATTCTCCTCTTGTTAAGAAATTGTTTGCTCGGCCTGTTCGGGCGGCCCTGATCTATAATACCCCCATGAAGAGCCTATGGCGTCTCGGTCCACAGGCCGCCGAAGATTAGACTGAGATCCGTTCTTCCGAAACAAACCGCTCGATGGTGCGCCAGCGCGTGGTGTTGCTGCGATAGTGTCCCCGCTGGCAGAAGGGGTAGTACCGGCCGGCCGGGTCGATCGACACCACTTCGTTGCCCTTGCGCACGAGCGTGTAGGGTCGCTTCTCGATGTTCACCACGTCTGTTCGCTCGGTAATGGGAAAGGTGAGTGTCGCGGTCTCACCCGGCTTGACCTGGCCAATCCGGGCGTAGCGCCCGTCCCAATCCAGGCTGCGTTCCTCCCCGTTCACCTGGCAGCGCGTTTCGCTCGCGGCCACCCACTCGGGAATCCGTATCTATAGGTCGACGGGTTGCTTGACCCTCGCGTCGACCTGCCCACGGTACGGGATGTGGCTGTCCACGTCCGCCCTTGGGGAGGTCCTGTTGAGCAACAGGTTCGCGCGCAGCTTGCCGCTCTGATGGCGTAGGGCGCTGTCCCAGATCCAGTAAAGTGCCCGCGCACCGTTCACCGTGCAGCACTGCACGGTGCCGTATGCGTCGCGGATCGCCCACTCATTGGCCGCCGGCCATCCCGCGAAGGCACCCGGGTTGCGCTCCGCCACGCGCTCCGTGGTGCAGTAAGGGTTCGCATCAGGAGGGACGTCTAACTCCGGCAGGTCATGGACCCAGTCGATGGAGGTGAGCTGCCCTTCGACGAGCATGTTGCGAAGCCATCGGTCGGCATCATCCCAGTAGTCCCCGATCCCCGCCTCTGAGAGCTTTAAGGGCCAGGGCGATCATGTCGCTGACCTCGCAGATCTCCGAGCCGCTCTTATCCCTGGCCCTGGGCATCTTCACTGACACCTGGCCCAAGCC
>CAZHPE010000274.1:0-3141 GCA_964534775.1 uncultured candidatus Brocadiaceae bacterium | reverse complement strand
GCCCTGCGCGGTCAGCAGGAGCGTGTGGACGACATCGCGCCCGTGATCGGAGTGCGCCGCCCCACCCGCCGCGCTGTGCCGGGCGAGGTTGCGGGCCGCGATCACATCGGCCGTGGCGCCGCACACGCCGCACTTGGCCCCATCGCCGAAGGGGTCGATGCGGCATGGGCCCAGCATGCAGTTCTTGCAGCAGATGCCCAGCAGCCCGAAGTCGCACTGCGGCTGCGTGGCCTCATAGCGGTCCCAGGCCAGTTCGAGGCCCAAGCTCTCGCTATGCTCTATCATCTTCTGGCTCGCGCTGTCTACGCTACGCTTGGTCTTCGACATGCTCTTCCTCCCATCCGAGACGGCAAAACGGGGGCGCGAATACCCGCCTGATTTCCGAGCCACGTCCAGCAGGCTGACCCCGAACCGTTCCGGGCGCCGTGGCTCGGCATTCTCATTGCCTCGAGAGCCGCCGCGGTCCGACTACGACCGGGCGGGTATCAGAGACAGGGCCTGCTCGATCCATCGCCTCTGCTCCTGCGTGTTACGATACGGGCAGGCGCCATCCAGGTCCGAGGCGGCAATGGAATCGCTGTATGGAATTCTTCCCACGACCGGCAGAGGAGAGACCTGGCTCTCTATGAACTCCAGCTCTTTCTCGTTTCTGTACTTGTTTATCATCACGCCGACGTTCCCAATGCCGATGTCGGCGGCGAATTCCCTGACAGAGAAGGCGGTCTGAATGCTGCGTCTGCCAGAATCGACGACGGCGAGCATCATGTCCACTCCCTGCGCCGTTCCCCGGCCCAGATGCTCTATGCCCGCTTCCATGTCGAGGATCACGAAGTCGTCCCGCCCGATGAGCAGATGGGAGAGCAGCGACTTGACAAACGCGTTCTCCGGGCACATGCAACCGGCCCCGCCCTTCTTCAGCCGGCCCATGCGCAGCAGGTGCACGCCGTCGACTTCCACGGCGTATTCCTCGGGGATGTCGTCGACTTTGGGGTTCAGGGAGAAGAACTGGCCTCCCGAGCCGGCGGCCCCGGTGCGCTCCAGGATCAGTTCCTTCATCTCGATGATGGGCTTGACTTCGACCGATTCGTCCAGCCCCAGGGCCATGGCCGTGTTGCCGTCCGGGTCGGCGTCGATGACGATAACCTTGTTGCCTTCCACTGCAAGATAGCGGGCCAGCATGACCGCCACCGTGGTCTTGCCCGCTCCGCCTTTGCCGGTTATCGCAACCTTCATGTCAGGTCCCTACAGCCGCACAAAAAAGGCCGACGACGTGTGATACTCGAGGCCGGGGTCACATTCCGCCTTGCCCGGCTCCTGCGCCGCACGACCTCTCCATCTCAATCCTAATTAGACAATGATTCGGCGCAGGTGTCAAGTCAACGCGGCCCGCGCGCCGAGAGCGCCGAGAGCGCCCAGCACCTGCGCATCCGCCGCTCGCTTGCCGAGGCGCTCCGCCGCCTACCATCGGCCCAGGGCCAGGGGATAGAAGCGCGCCCTGCCCCCCGCGGCAATCGCGGTGACGCCCTTCGGCACCTCGATGAAGCCGTCGGCGCAGGAGACCGCCAGCAAGTGCGCCGAGCCGTGATACGGGACGGGTTCGGCCTGGCCCTCGTCATTGATTCTGCCCGGCCTGAACGAGGCGCGCCCGCCCCGCTCGCGCTTCAGCTCGGAGGCAAGGCATACCTCGAACGATCGCAACGGGGGCACCCCGCCGCCCAGCAGCGCGGCGACCCGGCGCACGAACAGGTGGAAACCGACAAAGACCGAGACCGGGTTGCCCGGCATGCCGAGTGCAACGCCGCGCTCGCGCGTTGCGAAAGTAAGGGGCCGTCCGGGTTTCATCGCCACCGAGTCGAAGTGGATCGCGAAGCCCTGCGCCTGCAAAGCGTCGGGGACGAAGTCGAAGTCGCCGACAGACACCCCGCCGCTCAGAAGCACAAGGTCCGCAGCCCCGGCCGCCTCCTCGATGGCGGCGCCCAGCACGGCAACGTCGTCCCGAACGTTCCGGCAAAGCGTCACCTTGAGGTCGTTTTCCTCGGCCAGGCCGGCCAGCATCGGGCTGTTGGAGTCCATGATCTTCCCGGGCGATAGTTCCTTGGGCAAGGCGACGATCTCGCTGCCAGTGGCGAGGATCGCCACCCTAACCCGCTGCCTGACCTCGACCGACGCCACGCCGCAAGCCACCAGGTTCGCAACCGCCAGCGCATGGAGCTTCGTCCCACCCGGATAGAGGGCCTGCCCCACGCGAACGTCCTCGCCTTTGGGGCAGATGTTGCCGGCCCTCGGGTGTTTGAAGACCCGCACCGTCTCGTCGCCGCCGTCGGTCTCCTCGACCTTTATGACGCGGCCCGCTCCCTCCGGAACAGGCGCGCCCGTCATCACCTTCGTCGCCGTGCCGGGCTCCAGCGGGACGGTCGGGGCGCGGCCGGCCGGAATCGTCTCCAGCACCCGGTAGCTCTCACGCTCATCGCCGGCCATCACGGCGTAGCCGTCCATGGCCGACTTGTCGAAGGGCGGAAGGTCCAGGCGTGAGACCGCCTCCCGGCCCAGGATTCGTCCCCCTGCCTGCCGCACCGGCACGCTCTCAAGCGGGACCACGCGCCCTGTCAAGGCCCTGGCGACCGTGGCGAACGCCTCCTCCACCGAAACCGCCCTCACGCCTGATCCACGCTTTGCCACCTTGCGCTCCCGATCGCGTTCGTGTTCTTAGCTATCATCGCTCGGCGCCGCGCCCCGCCTCACTCGAAGCAGCCCAGGTCGCACTTGCGGACCTTGACGTCCAGCACGTTCAGAAGCGCGCCGAGCCGGCGCAGGGCGAGCTTGTACTTCGCCGCCATGGTCCAGGCCGTCGCACACCCGATCCAGCCTCCGGCCTCGAGCCTGTCGGCGGTGCTCTCCCGCCGCTCGCCCCCCGCTTCCACGCGGATATCGCACGGCTCGGATTCCACGATCTCCAGATCTAGCTCGCTCGTTTCGAGAAACGCTGCGACCTTCTCGCGCAGCTCTTCCGGCACACACAATCGTCTGGCCATGTCCGCCTCCAGAACCGGCACGGCATCAGGCCTACTCCGCCGAAGCGTCTGCTTCGGCGGAGTAGGCTGCCGCGCCCCTACGTGCGGTCACCGTCCCTGGCGCCCAGCC
>CAZHPE010000273.1:0-3156 GCA_964534775.1 uncultured candidatus Brocadiaceae bacterium | reverse complement strand
CTTATTCCGCGCTCAGCACTGGCGCTGTAACAGTTACTGACGGAAGCACCCAACGCCTTCTAACGTCAGCCTTCAACCACACTCACGCCGAGTTCCCGCAGCGCCGAGCATATCCGGTCGAGTTCCGCCTGGGAGAACTCGTGCTTGCCCTCAAGGGCAAAAGGCATGCGAAACCTCTTGTACTTGCTCCCGGCAAGCCTGTGGTATGGGAGCATGGCCATCTCCGGGGGAGGTCGAAAGGAAAGCACAACCCGCGCAAGCCGTTTCAGGTCGCGTCCGGATGAATTGACCCCCCGCACCGCGGGAAACCGGAGCTGTACGGCCGCGCCCGCCGCAGAGAGCAGGGTCAGGTTCTCAATGATGATCCGATTATCAACGCCGGTGGAGCGCAGGTGCTTTGCGCGGCTGACGACCTTCAGATCGTAGAGGAACAAGTCCACCAGCGGCAGAAGCGTCTTGAGGCGGTCCCAGGGCAGGTAGCCGCATGTGTCGAGGGCGGTGTGCAGTCCGGCGGCCTTGAGAGCCGTCAGCAGCGCCCGGCAGAACTCGAACTGCATCGTCGGCTCGCCACCCGAGAGGGTCACACCTCCCCCGGAGGTCTCGTAGAAGGGACGGTCCTTCGTCACAACGTCAACGACCTCGTCCACGGAGACTGTTCTGCCCGCAAGCTCAACGGCGCCGGCGTAGCAGGTGGGCACGCACCGTCCGCATTCATCGCAACGCCCATCGAGTATGACGTCCGGCGCAAGCCCCTTGCGGCCGCTGAGCTTGGGGCAGACCGCCCGGCAGTTCCCGCACGCAATGCAGCGCTCCCCGTACAGCGCCACCTGCTGCTCAATCCTTATGGACTCCGGGTTGTGACACCACTGACAGGCCATTGGGCACCCTTTGAAGAATACAGTGGTACGGATGCCCGGCCCGTCATGTATGGCGAAACGCTTGATGTCGAAGATTACGCCTACAGTGGCGGCTGGCGCCTTCGGCGTTGCCACGCGCACGCTTCCTTTCATTCAGCAAGGGGCGATGACTTTCACGTCATCCGCGCCCCGCGACTCCGGCCGGCGTCAGTGCTCAGCGCGTTCGAGTATGGTCCGACGCAGTTCGGCAGTGCGGTCCCGCCAGTTTTCGGAGTAACCTCCCACGCGCACGATGAGGTGGGCGTAACGCTCCGGGTCAGCGACCGCTTCGCACAGGGTCTGACGGCCATGGGTTCCGACGAGACCCAGGTGCACGGCCCGCTGGGGTACAGCAGGTCCCCCTCGTAGGGCGGGAGCCTCGCGTGCAGCGCCCAGTTGCGAAGCGCCAGAGCGAAGCGCTCGACCATTGACGCATCCGGCTCGAAATTGAAACCGGCAGCGAAGTGCTCTCCAAGGTCGTTGAGCGCTTCCACATCGTACGTGCTCGCCTGCGCCATGCCATTTGCTCGCGTTCGTTGGATGGACCAGCGATACTGGAGAAAGTTCAGCGATCCCGTTAGCAACTGCTGATGATCACGCTACGACTTCCTTGTTCCCAGTGGCCTGCGGCCAGAATCGCAGCCACCGGTATGGGCAGGCGCGAAAACCGCCGCCAACACCTTGTTAGCCATGGCCTTGCAGGCTCGCCAACAACACTTCCCGAAGGAAGCGCCGCATCAAGCATTGCCTGGGGCACGCAGCGACTCACAGTGGCGGCGTTCCCTGAGCACGCCGATCGCTTGGTGGGGTCCGCTGGGCCAGCCATGGTGGTGGAGCGGCCTGTCTGTGGTCTAATGCCGGTGTTTGGTCCGGGCAATAATGTGGTCCTGAAGCTCCCGGTCGATCAACCGGAACATCTGGGAGAACCCTGCTACACGCACTGCGATGTTCCCGTACTTCTCCGGATCCCCCTGCGCCTGCTTCAAGCGCTCGACGGTGGTGACATTCCACTGGAGCTGTCCGACCCCCAGATCCATGGCGCTGCGGATGAGCCATGATAGTCGTTCGGCGCCCGCGGCGCCTTTGACGACGGTCGGGTCCAACTCGATGATTGCTGCCGAGGCGCCGGCGGCTTTCGCGTGTGGCATGCGGGCGAGGGATTTGAGCATGGCGGTGACGCCCTTCTTGTCCCTGCCCTGGTGGGCCGAAAGCGAATAGGCCAGCGGTTCTCCTGCCCGGCGCCCATCGGGCGTAGCGCCGACTGACTTGCCAAAGGGAATGTTGAGCAGGAACGAGAACAGATGCACGAAGTAGCGCCCGTTCAGGGGGCTCCTCATCCCGTCCATAATAGCGATGAAGCGCTCGGCAGCACGCCGAGCAATGTCGTCCACCTCCGCCTCATCGTTACCGTACTTCGGGGCGTTGCACAACAGCTTCTGGCGCAAGGCTTCGTCACCCTCGAAATTGCCTTTCAGGGCGCTCAGGAGTCCGGAGGCCGCCACTTCCCCCGTCTCGAACACGAGCTTCTTCAGCGCCATCATGGCATCGGCAGTCGTAGCCGTTCCCACGAAGCAGATCGAATGGTAATTGTAGACGCAGCCCCCATCCGTGATGTCGCGGCCGCGGGGGATGCACTCATCGGTCAACGCCGACTGGCACGGAAGCGGTCCGTAATTGCGCTGGGCCAACTCGCCCCGGTTGCAGTGATACACAATGCGGGAAGCGAAAACCTCCACCTGCCGGCAGTAGGCCGCGAAGAACTCCTCGAAGGATGCGAAGCTCGTGAGCATGCCCGTTCGCGGCCCCAGTTGCTCCCCAGTGCGCGGGTCCCTTCCATCGAAGAGGGCCAGTTCCAGGCATTTGGTCGAGTTCAGCCACCCCGAGACCGCGTGCGGGTTGGCTCTGCCGGGGATGGTTAGCTCCACGCAGCCAATGGGCACGTAGTCGCGAGCGTCCTCCAGCGCGATCCCCCGCTCGTTCATCGCCTCTATGAAACAGTCATCATTGAAGATGAAGGGAATCCCACCGCCCCGAGCTATCAGCTCCGCAGCCAAGTCAATGAACTTCTTCGGGATCTCCTTGTGTAGCCGTACAGATACGTCACGCACAAGACCCACGTTGCGGGTAGCCTCGAGGATGACGTAGCTCAGTTCGTTGACCGCGTCGGCGCCGTCGGTGTCAACCCCGCCGAGCGTGATGGCCTGCACGTCGTAGTCCAGGTAGAGCTTGCAGGCCAGCTCCTCCATGATCTCGACGGCTT
>CAZHPE010000272.1:0-3169 GCA_964534775.1 uncultured candidatus Brocadiaceae bacterium | reverse complement strand
ATCAGACCTTCCCGCTTGGCCTCCGGGGACCCTTCGCCCCCAGAAACCGAACCATCGTAGCGGATCAGGTGCAACTACTTGGCGTCGCCTGCATCCGGCTTGTTTGGCTTCCTTGCTCGTGGGGTGCTCTTCTTGGCTCGGCGCCGTGCAAGGTGCTCCTTGCCGTTTTGCGTGAGCATTGCCCGGATTGCTGATCTCTCCTTCGCGTTGCTTGTCAGCGAATAGCAAGCCCTGATGGCGCGAACGGCTTCCTCCCGCAGTTGCTTACGTAATTCTGCATGCACATCATCAAGCTGTGCAGCCATGTCATCGATGCAGACGGCCAGATTGAGGTAAGTGGGTACTTCCGGCTGGATTTCGATCGATCGACGGTAGCATGCGCTGGCCAGTTCCCTGTGCCCGAGCTGCCAGTACCAGACCCCAACTTGGCAAAGGTAGGCATGGTCGTCTTCTGCTTCGAGGAGCGGGCCTAGTTCACCGAGGGCGATCCACTCGTTGAATTCATGCGCCACCGCAGCGCATTTCTGGAAGTCGTTGCGCGTCGGTCCGCGTTTCTTCTTGGCCATGGCGATCTTCTCTCCTTGCCGAACTCGTCATTCTACCCCGACTACCCTTTGCTGGCGCACGGCCGGTCCTTCAGCTGGCATCCATAAAGGAAGAGCTCAAAGGCCTCCCCCGGGGTCAGACGCAGACCAGTATACTCCTTGATCCGGGCGAACGCATGTCTTGAGATGGCCAGTTCCTGAATTCCGCTCAGCTCCATGAACCTCTCGCCGGTGACGCCCACCTGCTGCCTCCTCTCATACTCGAAAGGGCCGATCAGCCTCGCTGGCGGATGGGATTGCACAGGGCATGCCACCGTGGGCAGAGCAGCCGCCCCAACTTCATAGCTTCCGATGGGCCTTACCGCCATCAGGTCCCCTTCAGCATGTCGACCAGAGCCTCGCGGCTCTCCCTGGGCAGGCTCGCTATCTTCTTCGCGAGCTCCAGGGCACGGACGTGCACTTCCGTCTGGCCCGCGCGGGCTTGTATCTTCGCGGCCAGGTCCTTGGGGCTAACATGGGTGTATATCTGGGTCGTGGCGACGCTCGCATGGCCGAGGAGCTGCTGAACCTCCCGGATGGTGAAGCCGTCGCCCAGCAGGTGCGTCGCATAACTGTGCCTGAGCACGTGCGGTGTGACCTGCGTGCCGCGCTCCTCGCCCAGGGCCTTCACCGCCAGGCGCTTGACGAGCTCCTGCAGGTACCGGGGGGACAGCCGGCCGCCTTTCAGCGTGCAGAAGAACGTCTGACCCTTGGGACGCTCGGCCTTCCATGCGTGCAGCCAGCCCAGCATCTCGCCGTCCACGGGCACGTTGCGATCCTTGCCGCCCTTGCCACTGTGAACCTCGACCACGCCGCTTTGCCAGCGCACGTGCGAGGGCCTGAGGCCAGTCACCTCCGCGTTGCGCAGGCCCGCCCGATACATAACCTCCAGGACAGCCCGGTTCCGAAGGCCCGTCGGACACCTGGTGTTCGGCATCGCCAGGATCGCCTCGGCCTCAGCCTTCTCCAGCACCACCGGCAGCCTTCTGCCCATATTCCCGCCATCCAGGGCTCAGGAACCCTTATTCTACGCCTTCTGCCCAATAAGCGTCGTATACCAGGGCCGCAGAAGGGCACCAAGACACAAAGCGCATTATTCCGCGTTTTCACCCCCGCCCAGCCCAGCTACACGCCGTGCTTCCGTTTCACGTTCCAGCAGCACTTCTCTGATTACCGACACCATGAGTTCGACCGCCTTGTCCCCGGGTAGGTGGCTTGTTCTCCTGGCAGCCCGCAGCGCCCCATCCAGTGCACCTTCCAGCGCGACCCTCTCGCGGACCCAGTCGATGCCATGCCGAAGCGCCTGCTTCGGCGGAACCCCGGCCTCGCCTGCGAGGGCGTTGAGGAACTTCAGGCCCCCGAGGAGCGAGAGGGACTCGCCTGGCCCGATGCCCGCCGCATCCAGAGCCTGGGCGAGCTTTCGCAGGTTGTCGTTCCAGGACAGGGGATTCGGCTCCCGTTTCGGCTGCTCCAGGGCCGCAAGCCCCGATTTCGGTGCATCAAGCAGCTTGAGGTTCTCCCCCCATTGGTCGCTCGTCCTGCCCGTGGTCGAAAGGAGAAGCAAATAGTCATGCACGGTCCGCTTCAGGGCCTCCTCTGGCGGTAGGAATGCCCGCATGCCGATGGCCAAAAGGCCTACCAAGCCGACGTCCACGTCGGCCATGAGATCCGCACTCGCCAATGATCGCGCTAGCACGTCACGAAGCCGGTCCACGGGTGGATCGGAGGCGTCGCCTGGCGCGGTGAGCACAATCGGCGGCAGTCTCCGGAGTTCGTCCAGCATGGCATCCCCGTGTGGCAACACTGCCTCCGGGATGGTCACCTTCGCCAAGTCGACCACGACTGAACGCCGCAGGAGAGCCTCGTCAAGGCCAGTGCGCTCCGAGAGGGACCCGGACTCCGCCAGAGGGTTGAGGACGACCATCGGCACTGCCCGTATAGTTGCTGTTTCGTTCTCGAACGGCACGCTGAGCTGCCCATGCATCACCAGGACCATGATGTCCCTCAGCTTGGTCTGGGCACGCTGAAATTCGTCGATCGCAAAGATACGCGACTCGGTTAAGAGCCTCCGTTCTGACACCACCTGGCCTTTGGAGCCCCGCCGCTTGAACATCGAGCCGGATGTCTCAGCCGCCGGATGGAGCACGGCAAGACGGTCATCGGCACCAAGTATCGAACAGCAGGCCCGCGCAAGCCACGTCTTGAACCGAAGCCGCTCGCCCATGACGACGAAGCTGGGATGGTGCGCGTCGCGGAGGGCGAAGGTCCTGGCCACGGCGGCGGCGGCGACTAGCTCCGCAACAGCCTGATGGACGCGCGATATCTTACCGATGATGGCCAGATGGGGAATGGCCTCGACGAGCACGTCGTCTCCCGGAACAGGAATGCCGCTCTCGGGGGTCTCCAGAATAGCCACGCCGCGCTCCGTGGTCTTGTATCTGCCCGCCGCACCCTTGACAATGAGCCCGTCCCTCAGGGCCCGCCTCAGGCGCCTGTAGAGCCGTGACTTTGGGCAACGGGAAAGGAGCGGTATGACCGGTACGAACCCTTCCTGGCAGTGCTCCAATAACATCCGAAGGTCCGAG
>CAZHPE010000271.1:0-3178 GCA_964534775.1 uncultured candidatus Brocadiaceae bacterium | reverse complement strand
CGCAGCGAATAGCCGGGAGTTTCAGTCGGAGCGTGAGGACGTCTACCTCGAGGCCCTCGATCTGACCCTGGCGCGTTTCGAGTTCGCCAACCAGTACGCGGGCTTTCTGTCGTTCTTATGGTCGAGGACGAGGTCGGAGGCCAAGACGGCCGGTGTCACGACAAGGACTACCGACACGACGGTCGACGGGTCAGGCGTCTTCAGCGTGAGCCGCACGCTTGCCACCGGTGCCAGCATCACGCTTGCCCTGAGCACGGGCTTTCTGCGGTACCTGTCGGGAGATCCGCGCAACAGCATTGATGCCGCGCTGGACCTTTCGATCCGCCAGCCGCTTTTGCGCGGGGCGTGGCGCCGCAACGTCCAGGAGGGCCTCATCCAGGCGGAGCGGGACATGGTCTATGGGCTGCGGGATTTCATGCGCTTTCGACGGGGGTTTTACGTGCGTGTCGCCCGTGAATATTACCGCGTGCTCCAACAGCGGGATAGGGTGGAGAACGAGCGCATGAACTTGGATAACCTGGTCACGGCTACGGAGCGCGCGCGGCTGTTCGCTGGGGCGGGCAGGCTGCCGGAGTTTGAAGTCCAGCAGACGGAGCAGGATAGACTCACGGCGCGCCAGCGCTGGATCCGTGCCATTCAGCGTTACGAGAGCCAGCTTGACGAGTTCAAGATCACGCTTGGCATTCCCACCGAGACGCCCCTCGCACTCGACCGGCAGGAGCTTTCCAGGCTAGGCGAGGACGGCCTGCAGGAGGCGGGCCTGGCGCGCCCGGCCGCGGTTGAGGCGGCGCTTCGGTTGCGCCTAGACCTGCTGACGAGCAAGGATGAGGTGGACGATGCCGCGCGGAAACTCGCCGTAGCGGTGGACGACCTCAAGGCGGACGTGGACCTTGTCCTGGGGGCCGGCAAGGGCCGCACCCGGAGTACCGACAGCGGCGGGGTCACCACGCGTATCCGGGACAGCCATTATAGCGCAGGGCTGGACGTTGACCTGCCGCTGAATCGAAAGGCCGAACGCAATGCTTACACAAGAGCCATGATCACGCTCGACCGCGCGACACGCGATGAAGACCTGCTCCGCGACCGCATCAAGCAACAGATCTACAGCGCTTGGAGGCTGCTGGTGGAGGCGGAGGAGAGCTACACGATCCAAGACGCGAGCGTGACGCTTGCCAAGGGCCGGGTCGAGAGCACGACCATACTGCTGGAGGAGGGACGGGCTAGGGTGAGGGACCTTCTGGAATCTCAGGAAGCCCTCGTGCAGGCAAAGAACAACCTCACGGGGGCGCTGGTCGATTATCGGCTGGCCGTGCTCGATTTGTGGCGGGATATGGAAGCGTTGAGCTTCGAGAACGGGGAGTTCAAGAGGGAGATTCTGGATGAGCAATCTGTCGACGGCTGAACGTGGGTTGGCTCAAGAGCCGACCGATCGGTCCCGAACGGATCAGCGGGGCCGTGTGATCGCACTGACGGCGCTCGTGCTCGTTGTGGGGGCGGGAGCTATCGGGGGGGCGGCGCTTGTGGTCAGAAGCCGTCCGACAGTGGCCGATGCGTCGGGCGTGTGGCGGGTGGCCCGCGGCACATATTCCTTCACCATAACCGAGAGCGGCACCCTTCAGGCCGAGCGCATGAAGAGAGTCCGCAGCAGGGTTAGGGAAAGGGTTTCCATTCTCTCTTTGGTGGCCGAGGGCACGCAGATTACCGAGGAAGACGTCAAGGTCGGCAAGGTGCTGGTTCAACTGGACGCGGCCGCGTTGTCCGACAAGCTTATCAGGCAGCAGATCAGCTTGGAGCGGGCAGGCGCGGCGCTGACCAGGGTTCGGGAGGACCTGGAGATCAGGCGAAAGGAGAACGAGAGCAAGGTCCGCGCTGCGGAGCGCGACGTGCGCTTTGCCCACATGGACTTGGCGGAGTACGTGGGCGATGCGATGGCGGCGGAACTGGGCACCTTGAGGAATTATGCCTCCTTGAGCGAGAACGGCGAGCCCAAAGGTGCCGCCCTGAAAAGAAGGACCCGGCTCGTTTCCGATGTGGAGTTGGGCAAGGAGGAGAGTAAACGGGCGCAGGACAAGCTGGACGGGACCAAGAAACTCTACGAGAAGAAGTACGTCTCGTTCAACGAGTGGGAGGCCGACAGGCTGGCGGTGAAGGTTAAGGAGGCTAACCTCGAGCAGGCCGAACTGGCCCTATATCTGTTCCTGCGCTACGAGTTGCCCAAGGAGGCCGAAACAAGGGTGGCCGGCGTGGAGGGGACGGAGCAGGCGCTGGAGCGTGTGAAGAGCCGCGCCAAGAGCGAGGAGACCCAAGCGGTGGCCGAACTAAGCTCTGCCGAGACGACCTACGCGCTCGAGGCAAGCGCCTTCAAAGCGCTTCAGCAGCAGGTCGAGTACTGCACGATCCGCGCCGAGCAGCCCGGCCTGATCGTCTATGCCACTAGCGCGGACTGGCGTGGCCGGAATACCGACCCCATCGAAGAGGGCATCACTCTGCGCGAGCGCCAGGAGATTATTCATCTTCCGGACCTCAGCAGCGTCGTTGCTAAGATCGCCGTGCCGGAGGCCGTCGTGGAAAGGGTGAAGCCGGGTCAGGGCGCCGTCGTCACCGTGGACGCCTTGCCCGACGTGCCGTTCCGCGCGAGAGTGACGGAAGTGGCACCCATGCCTGATCCGCAGGGCTGGATGTCGAACGTGAACGTTTTCTCTACGGTTGTTACCCTGGAGGGCACACATCCGGCGCTGCGGCCAGGGATGTCGTGCAGTGCCGAGATTCGGATCTCTACGGCACAAGACGGTATCTGCGTGCCGGTGCAAGCCGTCACGACGCGCGGGCGCGCGCGCGTCTGCTTCGTCGTCACCTCGGCAGGCCCCGAGGTGCGCGAGGTTACGGCCGGGGAATACGACGACAAGTTCGTCGAGATCCTCAGCGGCCTGAAGGCGGGCGAAAGGATATTGCTCCGCCCGCCGCTCTCTGCTGGTAGACCCGAGGAAGAGGAGGTCCAGTTCGACGGGGCACAGCCCGAAGGGCAGCAGGTTGTTTCGCCGGAGCCAGCCCCGCCGGGATTGGGGAGGTCAGGGAAGGAAGGCTGCCCTTTGATCACGCTGTTCGGCGGCAGCAGTTGGCAGACGTCGGTGCCCACGGTAAGCCGATCCCCGCGCTGCTGCTCACAGATGTCCGCGAT
>CAZHPE010000270.1:0-3184 GCA_964534775.1 uncultured candidatus Brocadiaceae bacterium | reverse complement strand
TACAGACCTCTGGATTCTCTCACAACTCCTGGATCAATTCTCGGGGAAGGGGTCAAGGGGCAAGGCACCGGTCAGCGGCTGCGACCGCAACAGTTGCAGCCACTACACCGCGAACCTCCGGGTCTACGGACTGCTGCATCCCATAAGAGCCCGATTCGGCCGGCTTGAAAGCCTGTGCCAGCGCGCCCGGGAATAGGAAGGGGCGTGGACGGCACGCCATGCTTTCAGGCGCAGCACGGCGTCGGGCTGGCCCGGCTGAAATCCCTCAGGACCCGGCCCCCGCAACGCCTGGGCGACCAGGCCGATCATGATGCCGGTCCTGGCCAGCAGGCCGTCTATCTTCTCAAGCAGGGCACCCGCAGCCATGCCAGAGCCCGTTTGCAGCTCATCCTGGCAACCGGTAGAATCCCGCAGAATGCTCTTGCCCATCGGGGAAGATAGGTATTCCGGCCGCTTTCTTGGCAGGAAGAGAGGTGAGAATCTGTAGACCGCTTGCCGATCCCGCCGGACACGCTCGATAGTGGCCCTGGTAACACAACCCGCGAAAACGAGAAAGGGCTGAGAAGGCCGAAGTCGGCATTCTCATGCCTCTGGCCGCTTGCCACGGGATCCTCCTCGTGTGCGGGCGATCCGCCGCGGGCTGCCAAGGGCGGGCCTCCCGCGATGGAACGGTCGCGTGCTGGAGTCTGAGCCTGACGTGGTCCTGGTGGCCTACGGGCCGGGGATGGGCGCAACCCGGGGGTTCCTGCTGCGGATGCAGCGCATCCGCATAACGCCCCATGGTCCCGTGCCGCTGGGAACCGACTGAGTTGCAAGACCGGCGTACAAGAGCTACTGTAGGTGAAAAGGATATACCCGTTGGACCCATCCAAGTGATGGAGCAGGTGCATGAAGCGCTTGCTGCCGGACGTGGGGCCGATGAACTCTGCGCACGGCTGATGGTTCTGCACCTGTGACAGATGTGACGGTGGGATAGGTAAGGACAAGGAGCAGTCGGCGAGACGTCGGCGGACGAAATGTGTGCTAGCGCGGCTACAATGGGCGCTGCGCGCCAGTGAGCCGCGCCGTTGACCCTGTGCGAAAGGACGCGGAAGTGGAAGGATGCCAGTTGGAGATCGTAGTCGGTGTGGAGCCGGATGAGATGGTCAGCTTCGCCGCCGGCGAGCTGCGGGATTACGTCGACCGCCTGTTCGGCATGCGGGCGAAGATCAGCCCGGTCCCGGGCGGGGCTGAAGCGACGATCTTCCTGGACGCTGCGGCCGCCGGCATGACGGCGCCGAAGGAAGAGCAGGCCTTCATCCTCCGCAGCTTCCAGCGCGAGGGCCACCAAGCGCTCGTCGCAGTCGGCGGGAGCCCGGTGGCCACGATGTGGGCGGTTTACGATCTGGTCGAGCGCTGGGGCGTGCGGTACCTGCTGCACGGCGACGTGTTTCCGGTCTCCCCAGGGCCGTTCCACCTGCCGGACCTCGACCTCTTGCGGCAGCCGAATCTGCGCATTCGCGGGGCGAGGGTGATCAACCTGCGTCCGATGAGCGCCGAATCATGGGGGCTGGCGGATATCAAACGCTACCTTGACCAGCTCGCCAAGCTGAAGTTCACCCACATGTATCACCACCTCTGGTGCTGGCAGCCCTACGTGCATTACGAATGCCGTGGGGTGACCAAAATCACCGGCGTGCACTGGCTGAACCTACGCTATCCCATCGACGAACACACCATAGGGCGGCACCTTTTCGGCGGCATTACCGAGTTCGTCCCCCCTGATTTCCAGGCATGCCACAACTACAGGGAGCGTGTGGAGGTGGGGCAGAGGCTGCTTCACGCCACGTTCGCGCACGCAAAGGCGCGGGGCATGCAGACCGGAATCCACACCGTGCTCAGCGATTTCCCGCCCGAGTTCGTCCACATCCTCGGCATGGTGCCGAACATGCCCCACGGCAGGGGCGTGGCCATCTCGGGCCATCACCTCGGCCCGGACGCCCCGGTGTTCCAGGACCTCTGCACGATCGCCCTGCGCGCCTACATCGACACGTATCCCGAGGTGGACCGCTACGTCATCACCATGCCGGAGTTCCGCCTCGGCAACGAGCCGTTCGAGGCGGCTTGGCGGAAGCTGGACGATAAGTACAACCTCAGCAGCGTGCGGACGCTGGAGCATATTCTGGAGACGGCCGCCACGCGCACGGACTACCCCGGCGGGGCGGAGCGCGTCGTGCCGGCGGTTAAGGGCGACATAGCGGCGCTCTACCTGTTCGACCAGCTCCTGGATGAGAAGAAGATCCTGGACAGTTGCTCCAAGCCGGATGCCGAGGTGCTTGTCACGGGTTTGAGCGAAGAGCTGACCGAGGTCTACAACAAGATGCGTCCGGGAGCGTTCTACCCGACGGCACCCGACTACACCTCCTCCCGCATCGCCAAGCGCCCTCATGCGCTGGAAAGGATCCGGAAGTCTGGCCTGCGCCCCGTGCTGATCATGAGCACGCAGGATGACAACCTCGGCATCGTGCCGCAGCTATGCACGGCGTCGATGCACGAGCTGATGGACTGCATGCGCCGGTACGACTGGGAGGGCTTCTTCCTGCGCTACTGGATGATCAACGACTGGGAACCGACGGCCGCCTACCTGTCGGCGGCCTGCTGGGACGAGAGCGTGACGGTGGAGGCGGCGTACCGGGAGCACATCCGCTCGGTCTGCGGCGAACCGGCGGAGGATGAGCTGCTGGAATGTTTCAGGGTACTGGACGAGTTGACCATCTCGATGGGCGACCACGCCCTCGGCTTGGGGTTCCCGATACGGGACATAGCGGTGCGGCACTGGATTGCCGCTAACGAATTTTCGGAGGAGTTTGCGGAAGACCGCCGGCAGTGGAAGAGAGCCATCGAGCACGCCCGGCGTGCCAGGGAGTCGGCCACGCGCGGACACGAATACCTGGACCACCAGATCGGCCGCCTGGAGTTCGGCATCATCTTCATGGACCTGGTCGAGACGCTCAAGGCGGCAGGCAGGGCGAACAAGGCCAAGGAACGCGGGGCCGTGGTACCGCTGCTTGAGGAGGCGGTGGAGCTGGCCCGGCGGGTGGTGGCGATCCATGCCGGCATCGCTCGCGACGGCACCGACCTCGGGGTGCTGGCGCAGGTGAACGAGGACCTCTACCGCAAGCTCGGACGCCTGCTGGAGGAGGTG
>CAZHPE010000269.1:0-3184 GCA_964534775.1 uncultured candidatus Brocadiaceae bacterium | reverse complement strand
CGTCAACGAGTCCCGGGCCTCGGATGCTGGACCCGGCAGCTCCACAACCTTACCACCACTCATGGCGTATCCTGGGTGACCCGCGAAGCATCACCCAGGATACGCCACTTCCCCTCCTTGCCTAAACACAACTTTCGGTTATAACTCGAGGAATCACTCAAATTGCTATGCTGACCATGAAGTCACGTTAGGCGCCAAGGGAAACCGCAACATACGGGTGTTTACAAAGGGTCATTGTGCCTTGCTATTGGGAAGACGCGCGAATCTGCGGCTCACGCCCTGCAAGGGCACGGATGCCGTGCCCCTTGCAGGGCGCGCAATCATAACGGCGTCAGCGACGCCGATGCTTACTTGTAGCCGTACTTCGTCTTCTGGGCCTGCACGTGCTCGTAATAGTCTGCGCGCTTGAGCTGCGAGGCAGCCCCTCTGTCCAGCACCACCGTCACCTTGCCGGGATGCAGCTGCAGGCCGGAGGAGGTGATCTGCGAGGTCACCGGACCCTCGATCATCTGCGCGATTACGCCCGCCTTCTTCTCGCCATTGGCGATCATCAGCGCGTGGCGGCTTTCCATCACGCTGCCCACACCCATGGTGATGGCGAACTGGGGCATCTCTTCGCGGGCCACCCCGGCGTGCTGGTAAAAGGCCTCCCAGTTATCGTCCAGGGTCTGCTGCGTCAGCGCCTCAACCCTGGTCCTGGAACCGAGCGAAGAACCCGGCTCGTTGAAGGCGATGTGGCCATCGCCGCCAATGCCGAGGAGCTGAATGTCGATGCCGCCCGCCGCGTCGATCTGGTCCTCGTACCACAGGCAGTGCGAGTCCGGGTCGGCGGCGAGGCCGTTGGGGACGTAGGTGTGCCGCGCGCAGATGTTGATGTGCTTGAAGAGGTGCTCGTCCATGAAGCGGGCGTAGCTCTGGTCCTCGTCCGACGACTTGGTCATGTCCTTGCTGATGCCCAGGTACTCGTCGAGGTTGAAGGTCGTGACCTTCGAGAATTCCAGGCCCTCTTCCTTGTGCAGCCTCACCATCTCCTGATACGTGCCGATGGGTGTGCTGCCGGTGGCCAGGCCGAGCACGCAGTCAGGCTCGTGCCGAATGAGGTCGGCAATGATGCCCGCCGCTACCGTGCTCATCTGCTCATACGTATCAACGATTACTACGTCCATTCCTGAATCCTCCCTGCATCGTTCAAGGGACTTCCGAGCGCGCCCGGCCCCGGCTTCAACCGGTGCTCCAGCGCACGCTCGCTAACCGCCGCGGTATACGGCGCAGACAATTCTGTCAGGGCTACCCGCGCGCCCCGGCGCGAATCGGAGCGCTTCCAACGGTGCACATCACGCGCGGGGTCCCCGGCACAGACCGCAGATGCCGGCAACCTTGGCACGGGAGGGCTCCCGAAAAAGGAGCGCTACTGTACATTCCCACCCCGGAAAAGTCAAACGCCAACGCGGACATCCCGCAACGCGGCCCTACAGCGTCAGCAGCGCCAGCAGGCACAACGTCCCGTCTTGGCCTGTGCCACCAAGTCCGGTTGCACCGGCCTACAGCGCCAGCAAGCGCAGCGCGCCCGCCGCAAACAGCACCAGGAGCACGAGTTGCATCCGCCGCACCGACCGGTCAAGGCGCTCGCCCAGCTCGGGCTCATCCATGGCCCGGGCAAGGAACGTCGTGCGCCGCCGGATGCTGAAGTGACGCCAGGAACCCGCCCGCTCGGGCGTGCCGCTGAGCCATGCCAGACGTTTCAGAGCGGTGATGAATGACTCCGACCTCTCGGCGGCGCGCAGCGCGAAAATGTCCGCCTGCTGCTCGTGCCGGCGGCTCATCCACCCGAACACCGGCCACCAGTAGATGGCCGCGAACGGCCCCATCACCAGCGTATGCGGAGTGTTCAACTCGCTGCCGAGCAGGGCCTGCGCCGGCAGCGTGAGTCCGAGGGCCGCCAGAAGGTCGAGCGCATTCGCGTAGAAGCACACAAACGCGGACGCAAAAAGCAGATAGAACGCAAAGTGATGCCGCCGAACGTGGCCTACCTCGTGTGCGAAGACGGCCTCGATCTCGTCCCCGGAAAGATGCTCCAGCACAGCGTCGGTGAGCATCACGTAGCGGGTCCAGGGCACGAACCCGATCACGCCCGCGTTGGGGAGGTGGCCGTGGGTGTGCCAGACGAGGATGTCGCGGCACCGGAAACGGTTCGCCCGGCTCAGGGCCTCCAGCCGGTCGCGCAGGGCGCCCGGCGGCAGGGACGAGGTGCGCCAGAGCACCCGCAGCATGGTCGGCCCGAAGACAACAAGAGCCAGCACGAACCCGAGCGTCACCCCGCCCTCAATGAGACCGTAGTGGGGGGACCCCGACCACAGGAAATACGTGGCGTCCGATGCCAGTACCAGCGCCAGCAGGGGCGCCAGAATGATGCCGATTTCCACCCGGAACCGCAGCAGCAGGTACTGAGGCAGGGTCAGGTGCATGTGCCCGCGCCGCCGCTCGAACCCGTGACGGAAGGCCAGGGCAGAGGCCAGCATGAACAGCGCCGGCGCCAGGCGCAACAGCGCGTCCGCCCCGAGCATCCAGTCCCGGCCCGCGAACAGCCCATCTACGAACCGCAGCCAGCCCAGCGCATACACGTCCACCAGCACCAGGCCGATAACCCCCAGATTCAGAACCTGAAACACCCGCACGGTGCCCATGCTCGCCATCCGGTCGCCACGCGCCGAGAGCCCGCTTGCCACCCGCGAACCCACCCAGCAGGCCACCCCGTTCACGCCCGCCAGCAGCGCCACGCCAGCCACCGTGGCGTACCACGGCATCCCGGAACCCGCGTGCGGGACGTGCATGAATAGGATCAGCAGGCAGGCCAGAAAAGTCAGCAGCAACGCGGCGGCTCCCCTATCGTGGAACGCGACTTGAAATGAGGCCGACGAACGAACTGTGGCGCCGAGCAGAGCCAGCCGGCCCTGCCCAGGGGTCTCACACTCATACTATTCTATGCGCCCGTGCGCCGATCCTGCAAGCCGACGTGCGCTAGGGCGGTCGTCAATGCGGACCAGGACGATGTAGAGGTTGATAGAGCACTCCGCGGCCTCTTCCCGGCCGCTGTATTCGCAGCAGTGTCTGTCCTGGCCGGTGCTTCACGAGTTACAACCGAAAGTTGTGTTTAGGCAAGGAGGGGAAGGTAGCGTATCCTGGA
>CAZHPE010000268.1:0-3192 GCA_964534775.1 uncultured candidatus Brocadiaceae bacterium | reverse complement strand
TAGTGGTCGCCGCCGGGATAGCCCTGAATGCTCATGCCGTGGATAAGCATTGCGCCCAGGATGCTGAGTATCGTGGTCTCGTTGCCCCCGCCGATGACGCCCGAGCTCGTGAACGCCCCGCCGACCTTGCCGTCGAGCTTCTTGTGATGCTTGACCGACTCGTCAAAGAGTTTCTTCAGCTCCCAGGCCATCTGGCCGTAGTAGGTCGGCGATCCGGCGATAATGCCGTCGTAGAGAAGCAGGTCGTCGGGCGTGGTCTCGGTCACTTTCTTCACGTCGACTTCGGCCCCGGCCTCCCGGGCGCCCCCGGCCACCAGCTCAGCCATCTTCTCCGTCGTTCCGCCCCGGGAGTGGTAGACCACCAGGATTTTCGCCATCTCGCATGCTCCCTTCTAACGCTGACGCCGCCGGCGCAACAGCGGTCCCAGCGCTGCTGCACGAGCAGTGTACATAGAAGCGAACGGAGCCACAAGCAGTCATGAGGCTCCGCCCGTTCCATCTCGCATGTCTTAGCGGACGCGATCGAGCGCGTCAGTGCGCGGTCGCGGTGAACCTTGCTTCGCGGATCACCGTGACGAGGATTTCGCCCGGATACTGGAGTTCCTGCTCGATCTCGCGGGCGATGTCGCGGGAGAGCTTGGCCGCCACCTTGTCGTTTACCTTATCGGAGCTGACAAGGACCCGCACCTCACGGCCGGCCTGAATAGCGAAAGCCCGGGCCACGCCCTCGTGCTGCTTGGCCAGACCCTCCAGGCGCTCGAGGCGCTTGATGTAGCGCTCCAGCGTCTCGCGCCTCGCCCCGGGCCTGCTGGCGCTCATGGCATCGGCTGCGACAATCAGACCCGCGTATAGCGTGTCAGACTCGACCTCCTCGTGATGCGACTCGATGGCGTTCACCACCAAGGGCTCCTCCCGCCAGCGGCGCGCCTCCTCGGCGCCCAAGTGGGCGTGCGACCCTTCGTGCTCATGGTCCAGCGCCTTGCCGATGTCGTGAAGCAGCCCGCAACGTTTGGCCAGACGCACGTCGAGATCCAGCTCCCCGGCCATCATCCCGGCGAGGCGGCCGACTTCGATAGAGTGCAGCAGCGCGTTCTGCCCGAAACTGGTGCGGAACTTCAGCCGGCCCAGAAGCATCTTGATCTCGTCCGGGACGCCCGAAAGGCCCATCTCGTAAACGGCGTTCTTGCCGGTTTCGGCGATGATGCGCTGCATTTCCTGCCTGGCCTTGTCGGCCATTTCCTCGATGCGGCCCGGGTGGATTCGCCCGTCACCAATAAGCCTCTCCATGGCCAGCTTGGCGGCTTCCCGGCGGACGCTGTCGAAGCTGCTCAATACGATGACGCCCGGCGTGTCGTCCACGATCACGTCCACGCCCGTGGCCTTCTCGAACGCGCGGATGTTGCGCCCCTCACGGCCGATAATGCGGCCCTTGATGTCGTCGTTCGGCAGTTCTATCGCGAAGACGGTCGTCTCGCTCGTCGTCTCGGCAGCGCAACGCTGCAGGGCCTGCGAAACGATTTCCCTGGCCTTTTCGTCCGCGGTCTCCTTCGCACTGGAAAGGCGGGAGTTGATCATTTCCGTGCAGTCCCTCTCCACCTCCTCCCTCGTGCTGTCAACCAACATCTTGTAGGCGTCACCATGCGAAAGTCCGCTGATGCGATAAAGTTCCTGCTTCTCCTGCTCGAGAATGCCATCGAGTTCCGACTGCCTCTGACTCAACAGGCGCCGGCCCTCGACCAGGTTCTTCTCGGCCGTCTCCAGGAACTTCTCTTTCTTCACGAGCGTGTCGTGCTTCTTGTCCATCCCGTCTTCGCGCTTCTCGACTCTGCGTTCCGCCTGACGGATTTGCCGGCGCGCCTCCTGGCTTTCCTTCTCAAATCTCTCCCTCTGGTCGATGATCTCCTGCTTGGCCTGGACTTCCATCTCGCGCCTGATCTGCTCCGCCTCATGCCGGGCGTTGGACAGAATGTCGTCCCGTCGCTTCTCCGCATCCTTGCGCACCTGTGAAGCGATGTAGATACGCATGAAGTATCCTAGCACGATTCCCGCAACCAAACCAACGAGAACCCACGGCAAGTCCGATATATCTAGTAGTGCTACCAACTTGCGTCCCTCCCGCTCTTGGGCAAGGTCTCGCAGACGAAGAGGCAGAGCACGAATGAATGGCACCAACTGGAAAGAATACACGCGGCGGGTCAGGCGCGCTGGCAACCGTGCCCTACACGCCCGCAAGTCCCTGTCAGGTCACCGTAAAGCGAAAGCACGCTCAAGATGTCAGTAAGCCGAGAAATCGTTAGCTCCGCCAAGGTGGCGACGCGCTGGCCCGGGGCAGCCCTTCCACGAGCCCACCGACCCCCGAGCATGTTCCCGGCTGGAAAAATGGCCCTGAAGGCCATCGCGTCCACCCCATCGCGCCCTGAATCTTCACGCCGCTCATCTGCGGCCCAAGCCTTTCTCGCCCACAACACCTGCTGCGCGGCAGAGATGTGGTATCGGGATTCTATCGCGGCAATCGCTTTACGGTAGTTACTCGCGGCAAACCTGCAGGAGGGGGACCAACCGTCCTCGCCAGCCGGATTCCCTTCCCAACCTCTTCAGGCTGCATATTTCTCCACTGCACGGGCTCTCGGCCACTGCCACCACAGTATCATCACATCCGTGAGCACACGGCATCTGGTCAGTGGACCTTGCTTCTCGATCTTGATGCGGAAAAGCCCGTCAGCGGCTGATCTCCAGCACGCTCCATCCCGTTATCTGGGGGCACATTTCCGCATGCTCACGAGTCCATTATGCGCAAACGCAAGCCTACTGTCAAGCCCACGGCGCGCTTCCAGCGCCGCCGCCATGCTCACGATGGCGATCACGCGCCATCGCCAATCTCCATAAACCACACAGTCGTAGGAGGCTACGGAGTTCCCTCCCCCCACGCCTTGACACCTTGCAACAGGCTCTTGCCGGTTCGATCCATAGATCACCGAAACAAAAAAAAGGCGCTGGCCAGAAACGGCCAACGCCTTTTGCGCGAAAAACCCGGCAACGACCTACTTTCCCGGCCCGCAGGCCGGTATCATCGGCGCAAGAGGCTTAACGGCCGTGTTCGGGATGGGAACGGGTGTATCCCTCTTGCTATGATCACCGGGAATATCCACAGTGAACAGCCATGCGCCAGCAAAGAGCCGACTCGGAACGCAA
>CAZHPE010000267.1:2231-3196 GCA_964534775.1 uncultured candidatus Brocadiaceae bacterium | reverse complement strand
CTCGAGGGCCAGCCCGCTGGTGATCGGGTCCTTAGCGTGGCCCAGCAGTGTCCCACCGTCCTTGGAGATGCAACTTACCTCGCCGAGCAGATCGGCATGGCGGTCCAGTTCATCGAACATGTCGCGTGCGGCGGCCAGCAGGTCGATCTTATGGGTGGTCACCAGGGCGCCTATAGACTTCTCATCCTTCTTGATGAACTCAACGACTTCCCTGTATACCTGAGGCTCGTCGTGCAACCTGCAATCTATGCCCTTGATAAGGCAATCGCCAAGGCCCAGATAGCGAGCCCATTCCGGGAAGACGCGCATAATGGAAGACTGCCCCGTCGTCACGCCGACGAAGTACATAGTCGGCTTTGCGGCCTTGCTATAATCAAAGGTCATCGTCATTGTCTTTGCTCAAAGGTCAGGTTAGTGTGAGAACCCAAGTAAAGTCTCTATAAGAGACCCGTATTTCCGGAGGCGGCTCGCGTAGTAGGTGGCCGGCTTCTTCCGCGGGCGATGAACGGTACCCTTCTGAATCCATGAACCCGCTGCGCGCGGGATGTTCTTGAAAATGCCGACGCCGTAACCCGCCAGAAGGGCCGCACCCATCGGCGCGCCGCCCGAACGCGCGGTGCGAATGACCGGGATGCCCATCGCGTCGGCCTTCATGCGATTCCACAGATCGCTCCCCTCGCCGCCGCCGGTAACGCGCAGCTCCGTTAACTTCAGGTGCGGGTAGAGCCCGCGCACGACGGCGAGGTAGAGGCAGTATTCGAGCGCAACACCCTCGAGCACCGCGCGGTACAGGTGAGCAAGTGTATGACTCCAGCTCAGACCGACCCACGCGCCCCTGAGCGCGGGCTGGCTGGGACAGGCCCGGCCGCCAAGATGAGGCACGAACATCGGGGCGTCATCGTCGAGCGCCAGCTTGCCGGCCATTTCATTGAGTTGGTCGAAGTTCACTAGCGCCCTGCCGGCGC
>CAZHPE010000267.1:0-2221 GCA_964534775.1 uncultured candidatus Brocadiaceae bacterium | reverse complement strand
GCGTAGGGATGCCAGAGGCCGGGCGTGGCGGCCTGCCCGCAGCCGATGGTCTTGTTCTTGAGATCGGGGCGAAACGTCCCAGCCGTAGAGGCGAAGACCGAGGCGGTGCCCGCCACGTCGGCGCATACGCCTTCCCGCGTGGCGCCGCAGGCCAGGAACGACGCGGCCGTATCCCCGCATCCGGCGACCACCGGCCGGCCGGGCTTGAGGCCGCACCGGCGGGCCGCCGCGCTCGTGAGCCGGCCGACGATCGCGTGCGGATCAACTATCGCGGGCAGCTTGGCCGGGTCGATTCCGAAGCGGTCGCATAATGCCTCGTCCCACTTCGATCGCCGGTTGTCCGCAAATCCCGAGAAATGCAGGTAGGTCTTGTCAATGAACGCCTCCGAGCCGTCGAGCCCGCACAGCCTCATGGCGACATAGCCTGCTGGCTGGACGAACGAGCGGATTCCCTTGTAGACCCGCTTGAACTCCTGCTTCCAACGCAGGATCTTCGGGCCGTGGTTGAAACCCGGCGAACAGCCGGTCCTGGTCAGGATTTCCTCGCCGGCCGCCTTCTGCATCCGGGCGATTTGCGGCCCGCACCGCGTGTCCAGCCACGAGTCGTAGGGCGTCGCGCTCAGCCCGTCGCGGTCCACCCCGATTACGCCCGCCATCTGGCCATCGAACGCGATCGCCGCCACCGATGCCCGATCGATCCCTGCGTCCCTTACGCATTCCCGAACGACCCGGCAGGACGATGCCAACTGATACTCGGGATCTTCCTCAACCGTGGCGGCGTCCGGGCGGTGGAGCTTCGAGGGCCTGAAAGCAGATGCCAGACACTCGCCGCCCGCCTCATACAGGACCCCTTTTACGCCTTGCGTGCCGATATCCACGCCGATCAGCATGTCGCTCGTCATTATGCCGCACCGCCGCCGATCTCGACCGGCCCCTGCTCGGCAATGGAACGGTTGGCGGCCACGACCACCTCAACCGCCTTCAGCCCGTCGAGTCCGCTCACGCGAGGGGCCTCGCCGCGCTGCACGCACTCGATGAAGTGTTCCATCTCGGCCAGATAAGCGTGCTTGAACAGGTTGCGCCAGCTCTTCACCGTGCGTCCGCGGACGGTGCCATCCGTGCGAACCTCGGTCACGCCCCTGTCCAGGACGGTGCCGATCTGCAGCAGCCCGCCCTCGCAAAGCACCTCCACCCGCGCATCGTAGCCATAGTGGCACGGGCAGGTGCCGTCGACTATGCCGATCGCCCCGTCCGCGAAGCGCAGGGTCACCACCGCGTTGTCGTAGAAGTCCGGCCATTGCTCTTCGACATTCGTGCATTTGAAATTGCCAGCCTCGGTGTAGACGCGCCGGATGTCGCTTGCGGCCAGCCAGCGGATGGAGTCGAAATCGTGGCTGTTGACCTCGGCCAGAATTCCGTTGCTCTTGGCGATGTCGTAGATCCACGGCGGCGGCAGCCCCGGCCCGCGCCCCGTGGACTTGATTACCATGACTCGGCCCATCTCGCCCGAAGACAGCAGCTCTTTGGCGCGCAAAAAGCCCTCGTCAAAGCGGCGCATGAAGCCGATCTGGAGCTTCACCCCGGCGCGCTCGACGGCCTCGTTGATCGCCTCGCACTCGTCAACCGTGATTGCCATCGGCTTCTCGAGGAAGACGTGCTTGCCCCGGGCGGCCGCCTCACGGGCGATCTCGGAGTGCAGGGACGTCGGCGTGGCGATGATGACCGCGTCGATGTTTCCCTGAGCGCACGCCTCGCGATAGTCGGTGTGGTGACGGTCCACGCCGACCTCGTGCCCGACGTCGGCCAGCGCCTGCTCGCCCGGATCGCACAGCGCCGCCAGTTCCGCGTTCTTGATGCGGCGCTGCAGGTTCTTCGCATGAACCAGACCGGCCCGGCCGGCTCCAATCAAACAGAATCTCATATCGGGGCACCCGTTTTTGTCATGGGTCAGGTGAGCGGACGTGCCACGCGGCTTCGCCGACCGCAAGGGGCAGCGCGACGACAATGATGACCACACTTGCGGCCAATTGCAAGCGCCGCCTTGACAGGCGAAAACGATGCCCGTAGAGTGCTTGCGCCGCCGACCGGGACGCGCATCCGGCCGGCGCGAGCGCGCAAGATCGAGGTGGTTCGCGAGGAGGCGGGAGAATGATCGCAGAGGCGTTCGGCCTTTCCGGGAAAGTCGCTTTCGTAACGGGTGCGGGGCGGGGGCTGGGGCGGG
>CAZHPE010000266.1:0-3205 GCA_964534775.1 uncultured candidatus Brocadiaceae bacterium | reverse complement strand
CATATCAGGCAAGTACCAATCAGGACAAAACGTGACTTTCACCACAGGCAGCTAACGGAGGAAGAAATCATGTATCAGACATCGGTCGCCTCGCGTGAGGAACTGGCAGAGATCCTCGCATTCCTGGAAGAACGCCGGCTGAAGAACGCGTGGCTGATCTGGTTCGTGTGGGACACTCTCCATGATCCGGACTATCCTGGAGAGGTTCTCGCCTGTCGCAGTGGCTCGCGCGTCGCTGACGTGGCTTACATAGGCCACAGGCCCGCTCAAAGCGAAGGGGCGCCGCCCCGCTTCGACGTCCATATGGATGCTGCGAGCGTTGGGGCGACGCGAGCGCTCGGGGATGCCCTGCCTCCGGGGAGCGTGGGTCGCTTCGAGCTCTTCACGCCTCAGACGCAGGGGTACTTCAATCGGTTGGAGGACGCAGAGCGTCACGACGACGACCTGTGCTTCGGCGTGACCGCGGAGCAAATCCGCCCTGTGGACACTGAGGACATGGTGGAGCTCCTGAGGGTTGACGCCGGCCTGTTCGACGGATGCGAGCGGCAGCCACCATGGGAGCACGCCGGTGAGGAGAGTCGGTTCTTTCCCATTGTCGTGGATGGGAGGCCGGCTGCCTCCATCTGGCGGAATTCGATCACACCAAGGGGGACGACCACGCCACGCGTGGTAAGCATCGGCAGGCGGTACACCGAAACACGCTGCCGGCGACGCGGGCTGGCTCGTCGCCTGGTGTCACACCTCACGCGGATGGTTCTGACGGAAGGATATCTGCCCATCTACTACACGGAGCCAGGCAACGTCGCCTCCCAGGCGCTCTGCCGCAGCCTGGGCTACCGGCAGTATGCCCAGAAGGTCATCCATCTATGGCGGAGGACGAGCGAGTAACGGTGTTTATGCTGCGCGTTCGGTTGATCCCTATGCCTTCGTCTTAACGAACTGGCGGGCGAAGGCCATGAGGCCGCCGGCGTCGATGATGCGGCGGATCTCTTCGGGGAATGGGGCGAAGCCGTATTCGCTGCCCCTGGTGTGATTGGTAATGCGGCCGGCTGCAAAGTCCACTTCCATCTCGTCCCCCTCGCCCGCCTCACGCGCAGCGTCGGGACACTCGGCGATGGGAAGGCCAATGTTGATCGAGTTGCGGAAGAAAATGCGCGCGAAGGACTCGGCCACCACGCACGAGATCCCCATCGCCTTGATGGCGATGGGCGCGTGCTCGCGGCTCGACCCGCAGCCGAAATTCCTGCCCGCGACGATGATGTCGCCCGCTACGGCCTTGCGCGCGAATTCGGGGGCGACGTCCTCCATGCAGTGCTCGGCCAAGGCAAGGCCGTCCGTCATGTTCAGGTAGCGGCCCGGGATGATGTCGTCGGTGTTGACGTCGTCGCCAAATCTCCAGCACTTGCCTCTCATTTGCTCGCCTGCTTTCCTCCCAGGGGGACGGCTTCGGTCGCCTTGCGCCAGCCCTCCATGTATTGGCGCGCCTGATGGACGAAGGCCTCCAGCACGGCCTCCTCGCTGGCCTGCTCAACGCCGTCGAAGGCGAGCTTGAGCACGGGGATGCCGTGGTGCTGGCGGTGGAACTTCTCCAGCAGGCTGTCCACCATGGCGCCGGGCATGCAGCCGAACGGGACGACGTTGACGACGCCGCTGAAGCCGTGTTCGGCGTATTCCTCCGCGCGCGCCATGCTCAACACTGCCTCGCCCTTGACCGATGGGTCCAGGTAAGGGCTGCCCAGGCGCAGCACGTCGCCTGTGTGCTGCTCGCGGGGCATGCGGGTGATGGCGCCGTCGAAGATGTCGGCTACGCGCCGCTCGCTCCGGCGCGCCATCAGCTCGCTGGCCCACTCCCTGGCCAGGGGCCAGGGCCGCCGGTCATTCCAGTAGGCCTCGCGCCGCTCGTGGGCGATGTAGTTGACCCACTCCTGGAAGGGCGGAAGCATGACCTGCGCGCCAAACTTCTCGAGCTTGCGCACCAGAAAGTTGTTGGCGAAACGGTGGGAGCGCACGTATATCTCCCCGACCACGCCGATCATGGGCCGCTCCTCGGACCGATCGACCGGCACGGCCAGCAGCCGGCCGCGAACCTCGGCCGTCTTGCGCATGTAGTCGCCCCTATCGGTCACCACCTGCGCCAACTCATCAAGGCACTGGTGATAGACCTCGTCCGTCTCGCCCCGGTTGACCTCGTAGGGCCTGATTTCACGGACCACCTTCTGCATGCCGTCGACGATGAGTATCATCTCCCAGGAGACGCGCCGGATATCGGAACCGAGGACAGCTATGTGCTCGGAGAAATCCTCCTCTTGGTCCAGCACCACCAGGGGCACTCTGTCCAGGCCCAGGTCGTCCAGCACCATGCGGTGGAACTTGTGATATTGCCCGAACCGGCAGGGCCCGTTGGCTTGGACCATGAAGAAGGCCGCGCGGTCAGGGTCGAAGTCGGGGGCCTGGGTCTCCTTGACCATGTCGCCGGTGGTCAGTATGCAGGGGTAGCATTCCTTGCCCGTGGTGAAGCGCCGGCCGATCTCGGCGCTCTCGGCATCCGACATGGGCAGTGCCTCGGCCTCCATCCCCCCGGCGCGCAGGGCGGCGGCCAACAGGATGCTGTGATCGTCCAGGTACGGCATGTATATCTTGATCTCTCCGTTGCGCTCCCGCGGGTCGTAGAACAGGTCCTCCCCGCGTGCGCGGCCCCTGCCGGCGCGGCTGCGGGCGCTTCGCAGGCTGTCCAGGAATGCCTCGCAACGCGTAATGGCGCCCACGTCGGAACTGTGCTCGTCGATCTCGATCGTGAGGTAGGGCTCACCCAGCACGCGGTCGAAGAACTTGGTGATGAACGAGTCTGGACCGCAGCGGAAGTTCGTCACGTAGACGGCGTGCAAATCATCGCGCCCGGCGATATACTTGGCGGCCGCGATGATCTTCTGGCCGTACTTCCAGTACATGTGCGGGAACTCGTCCTCGATATCCCGCAGGTCGAGCGGCAGGAAGTCGATGGGAAGCGCCAGCACGCCCAGGTCGCGCAGCTTGTCGGGAATCGACAGGTTGATGCCCGGGTCGCAGCCGTTGTAGGGCCGGCTGATGATAACCAGCGCCTTGTCGCCTTCGCCCAGACCCTCCAGGAGTTCCTCTCCCCGGCGTCTGCACGCGAGGCGGAAGCCGTCCAGGGCTTTCCAGGCCTCGGCGACGGCCCGTTCGGTGC
>CAZHPE010000265.1:0-3228 GCA_964534775.1 uncultured candidatus Brocadiaceae bacterium | reverse complement strand
GGTCCCGGGTCTCTTGACCCAGACGTTCCCCATGGTCAACTTCTCGCCCCGCGCAATGTCGCGGATGGCGACCACGCAGGCGTAGGCGAAGTCGATGGTCGGCTGCTCCTCGGGCAATATCTCCTTGCTGCCGCCGAGGGCCTCATGGATTGCGCGGGAGCCTCTAATCAGGTCGGCCAGTTCGCCGAAGTCAATGGAGATTGGAACGTCCGGGCCCGGCCAGCTCTTGTCCGACGTGAAGTGCTTCTCCAAGATGCAGGCGCCCAGCGCGACGGCGGCGAAGCACGTGTAGTTGCCCAGTGAGTGGTCGCTCAGGCCGAGCACAACGTCCGGGAATCGGGCACCTATCTCCTTTAGAGCGCCCAAGCGCACTTTTTCGTAGGGTGTGGGGTACATGGAGGTGCAGTGCAGGAGGGCCAAGGGCACATTGGCGTCCCTGATGATTTCGACCGCCTTGGCGATCGATGCCAGGTTGTTCATCCCGGTGCTCATGACGATCGGCTTGCCGAAGACGGCAATGTGCTTGACTAACGGGTAGTTGTTGCACTCGCCGGAGCCGATCTTATAGGCGGCAACGCCCACGGCCTCCAAACGATCGGCCGCCGCGCGCGAGAAGGGCGTGCAAAGGTAGATCATGCCCTTGCTCTCGACGTAGTGCTTCAACCGGCGCTCCTCGTCTTCCGTCAGTGCGCAGCGCGACATGATGCCCCAGATGCTGACGTCGGCGTTGCCCGGCACAACGTCGTTGGGGATCATCTCGTCTTCGACGACATGGGACTGGAACTTGACGCACTCGCACCCCGCCGCCGCCGCGTCGTCCACCATGCGGACGGCTTTGCCGTAGTCGCCCTCGTGGTTTATGCCGATCTCGGCGATGACCAGCGGCGGGTGAGACGGCCCCACGGACCTGCCGGCCAGGTTGAACTCGTGCATGCGCGCACTTCCTTCCTGTCTGCGGGCCTCTTAGGCTCGCCTGTGACCTCTTACGTCGTCTCTTCCCCGGGGAGCGGCTGCTCGAACGACGCGCCGTCCTTGAGCTTAACGGGCCGGCGGGCAGCCTGCTGGATCTCCGCGTTGATGGACGCCAAGTCCGGGCGTCTGCGGTACAGATCGATGATGTCCTTCAGCACGAAGACCTTGCCCGGCTCATATAGCTCGTCGAAGACGCGTCGGACGAACTCCAGGTCCTTGGGCGTGTCGACCGTGAGCCGCAGATCGGGCCAATTCACGTCCTCGTCGGCCTCGCAGATGGCCCACTTGAACCTGCCAGTGCGCGTGAAATAGCCGCCCCAGACCTCCGTGTCCTCCTCCGCCTTCATCTCGCAGGCCCTGAGCATGGCGGGGTGCGTGACAGCCCATCCGAATGTGCCCCACGGCAGCCCGCCGCCCTCCGTGTGGGCGTAGTCGTAGCCGCCTTCGATGAGGAACCTGACGAGGCGGTCCAGGTAGCCTGGGTCGGTGCACGGGTTGTCGGCGGTGCAGTTGAACGTGACGTCCACCCCGCATTGGCTCGCCGCGTCCGTCAGGCGCTGGAGCACGTCGTCCAGCGAGCCGCGGACGCAGGCGATGCCCTCCTTCTCGGCAAGCTCTGCCAATAGGTCATCGTCCGCCACGGTCGACGTGCACAGGACGATCTCATCCGGTGTCTCGGCAACCCTCAGACGGTCGATCAGATGGCAGATCATGGGCCGCCCCTTGATGGGCAGCAGCGCCTTGCGGGGCAGGCGCCGGGACTTCAGACGGGCCGTGATAAGCGCGGCAATCCTCACTCGACATCCTCCTCGTGGAACAGCTCGTACCTCGACAGGTCGCGCACCGTCCGCTGACCCAGCAGCCTGTCGGCTTGGTCGGGCGTCATGGCAAGCTCCTCGGCCCGCATGAACAGGATGTCATCCTCCGTCAGGACGGAGCCGGCAGGGATGTAGCAGCTCGCCACCAGGCGCTTCTTGGCGTAGCGGCGGTACTTTAGTTCCTCTTCGGAGAAAGGCCTGGGGACCGCCACGCCGCGCGCCGCCTCGATCTCGCGCACCATCCGCACGAAACGGACGAACTCGTCCGGGTTCAGCGCCGACTCGTGGTCGACGCCCCGGAAGGCGCGGTCGTGCGTGATGTGCTTCTCCAGGATGTCCACCCCCAGCCCGGCTACCGCGGCCGGCAGCCAGAAGGCCGCGTCCAGCTCGGGCGGGCTGTGGTCCTGGTAGCCCACTGGCAACTCGAACAGGTTCTTGAGCTTCATCATGTAGTCGAGGTGGATTTCGTCGATGGGCGTCGGGAAGTTCTGGATGCCGTACATCAGCCAGATGTCAGGGCACTCATTCTGCCGCAGGTAGTCGATGCCGTCCTGGATCTCGCACAGTGTCGAGGCGCCCGTGCTCAGGTCGATGCGCTTGCCCGTCTGCGCCACGTGGCGCAGCAGGATGCGGTTCGACAAATCGGAGGAGTGTATCTTGTAAGCATCGACTTCGATGCGCTCCGCAAAGTCGACGCTGTCCCGTTCGTACACGCAGGCGATGATGTGCATCCCCGGGCATGTCTCGCGCACACAGGCCGCCAGCTCCGCCCACTCTTCGCGCGACAGGGCCAAGTCGATGTGCTTCTGATACTGGCTATGGTAGGGGACCATCAGGTCCTCGGCCTGCCATATCTGAAACTGCACTGCGTCCGCGCCGGCCGCGGCCGCGGCGTCGATGATTGTGCGGGCGTAGTCCGTGCTCCCGTCATGGGAGCACGCCATCTCGGCGATGACGTAGATATGCTTGGCCAAAGTCCTATCCTCCTTCGCTATGCAGGCGTCCGGCACCGACCATCTCTTCCACCAGCGCGACGACGCGCTCTGTTGCCTTCCCGTCACGCAGGTAGGGATTACGCTCGAAATAGGCGTTTCGGGTCCGGGCCAGGGTTTCGACTGCGGCCGCGTCGGTCAAGAGGCTCGCGACCTGTTGCTCGACCTCCGCCTCCGTATGGGCTCCGACCGCGATGCCGTCGTCCACGAACGGAAGCACGTCAGGCTCACCGACCAGGTTGATTGCCAGCACAGGCTTGTTCAACAGAGCGGCCTCGATGGCAACGTTGGAGAAGCCGGTCAGGACGACGTCGCATGCCACGAGCAGCGCGCCCAGGTTGATGTCGCGTGTCACGGCCACATTGCCGGCGCGCGGCACCATTTGCTCCACGAGCGCCTCGTAACCCGCGGTATCCTCTATAGGATGGACCTTGACGACGAGGGAT
>CAZHPE010000264.1:0-3272 GCA_964534775.1 uncultured candidatus Brocadiaceae bacterium | reverse complement strand
TCGGCTACCTCACGCTCGGCCAGCCAAGCCCCACCCTGAGCGGCGGCGAGGCCCAGCGCATCAAGCTGGTGCGAGAGCTGGGCAAGCTCGCCACGGGCAACACGCTCTACTGCCTGGACGAGCCCACCACGGGGCTGCATTTCGACGACGTGGGCAAGCTCCTGGCCACGCTCCACGGCCTCGTGGCGATGGGCAACACGCTCGTGGTGATCGAGCACAACCTTGACGTCATCAAGAACGCCGACCACGTCATAGACCTCGGCCCCGAGGGCGGGGACGAAGGCGGGTGCGTCGTGGCCACGGGCACGCCGGAGCAGGTCGCGGCGAACAACGCATCCCATACCGGCCGCGCATTGCGGACGGTCCTTAAGGGAGAATGACGAATCAGCGACGCTGCGGCTGCAATCATCACCAGTTTGGGATTCGGGCTTCGTCATTGATTCGTCATTCTCCTATGGAAGGCAGAGCGCTGTGGGAAATCTGCGTGAGCTTCTGCGCGTGAAACGCGGCTTCGTCCTGGATCTGGACGGAACGCTCTACTTGGGGGACGAGCTGATCCCCGGGGCCGCCGAGTTCGTGCGAGGGCTGCGCCGCGCCGGCAAGCGCGTGGCGTTTGTGAGCAACAAGGCGGTCGAGAGCCGCGCGGAGCACTCCCGCAAGCTCGTCAGGTTCGGCATAGAGTGCTCGGAGGGGGAGATCATCAACTCCAGCCTCGTGCTCGCGCGCTACCTCCAGAGGACCCGGCCGGGCGGCCGCGTGTTCCCCATCGCCGAGGGGCCCGTCGTTCGGGACCTGGAAAGCCACGGCCTCGTGATATGCGAGGACCCGGACGCGATCGACGTGGTGGCCATTTCCTGGGACCGGGGCTTCAACTACCGCAAGATCGACATCGCCTACAGGGCCGCCCTGCGGGGCGCGGACCTTGTGGCGACGAACCCGGACCGAACCTGCCCGATGCAGGGCTACCGGCTGCCGGATGCGGCGTGCATGATCGCGGCGGTGGAGGCCTGCACGCAGCGCAGTGTCGATCCCATCGTGGGCAAACCATCCCGGATCATGCTTCGGGAAGTGCTTGAGCTGCTGGGACTTGCGGCGCAGGATTGCATCATGGTCGGCGACCGCCCCGAGACCGACATGCTGATGGCGAGGCAGGCAGGGCTGGCCGGGGTGCTGGTGCTCACTGGAGTTACGAACGCCCAACAGGCAGCGGCCCTCCCCGACTCGCCAACTGCGGTGGTGGACTCCGTGGCCGACCTGCTGCGCGCCCTCTGAGCGCCGGAGCCGCTTACGCGCAGCCTGCAAAACCCTATCCTGGCTCGGCCGACGGAGCGGCTGCTACAATAGCGCCTCAGAGTGAAATGTCGGGCTATTCTTATTGACTATGTTGCACAGCGGACCTGCTCTACAAGCATAGTTCTCGGGCTGCCAATTTCTGTGACTGTGGGGGGTGCCCGCAGAGTGAGGTGCTTTATGACTGGGGGAGGTATGCTGTGGCACCGGAAGGGACTGTGAAGTGGTTCGATAACAAGAAGGGGTTTGGGTTCAAGACGCTCAGGGAGGGGCAGAGGGTATCTTTCGAGGGCGTCGAGGGCGACAAGGGCCTGCGGGCGGCCAACGCAAACCCCATACAGGCGCCCGTGCAGGGCATGGCGGGCGGCGAGGCCATGGGAACTTGATTCGGCGGGCGCAATTCGTTACTCTACCTAACCTGTACCCTAAAGGGCTGCCGATGGGCCGTATCTTTCGGCGGCCTCTCCAGGGTGGGCGCTCAGGGCAGCGCCCGTTCATTGTATGGGGATTTATAGGGTCTATCGGTGCATATCGAGGCTGAGAAATGGGCTACGATATCGTTGTCTGCATCAAGCAGGTTCCCGACACCGAGAATCTGACCGGCGAGGCGATGAAGGAGGACGGCACGGTGAATCGCGCCGCGCTGCCCGCCGTCATTAACCCGGAGGACTTGAACGCCCTCGAAATGGCCCTCCAGGTCAAGGGGCGCTATGACGGACACGTCACGGTGTTGACCATGGGTGCGCCATCCGCTGCAGGGCAGCTTCGCGAAACGCTCTACCGCGGCGCCGACCGGGTTGTGCTGGTCTCAGACCGCAAGCTGGCCGGGGCCGACACCCTGGCCACCGGCTACGCCCTGAGCCAGGCGGTACGCAGGATGGGGAAGGTTGACATGGTCTTCTGCGGGCGCCAGGCCATCGACGGAGACACCGCCCAGACCGGCCCCCAGCTCGCGCAGAAGCTCGGCCTGCCGCAGTACACGTACGTCGAGACGATCCATGACATCGAGGACGGGAAGATCACGCTTCGGCGCAATCTGGAGGGCGGCTACGAAGTCCTCAGGGGACCGCTGCCGGCCCTTCTGACCGTCGTGGGCACCGCCAACGAGCCCCGGCCGCCGGCGGCAAAGAAGCTGCTGAAATACCGCAAGGCGCGCTCGGGCCTCGAACTCGCCAAGGAATCTGTTGAGGACAGCGAGCCCCACCGCAGTCGCGGGCTCCTGATCGAGCACTGGGACGTTGGCGAGATTGGCGCGGAAGAGGAACGCTGCGGCCTGAAGGGCTCGCCTACGAAGGTCAAGAAGGTTGAGAGCGTTAAACTCGTATCCACCGAACACCGGCGCGTCGAGCCGACTAAGGAAGGGCTGGCGGAGCTGGTGCGCGAACTGATAGCCGAACACATCGTCGACTGAAGCGCCGGAGCCGCCGCCTTATCGTCTGGCGTCTGGAATCGAACCCAACGACGGAAGAGAGCAATCCCGCATGTCTCAGCAGAGCAAGGTCTGGGTGTTTGCCGAAGTCGAGGACGGCGGCTTGGCCGACGTGAGCCTCGAGCTAGTTGCCAAGGCCCGCGACCTGGCGGCCCAGCTCGACGGCGGCAGTGTGGGAGCCCTGCTCCTGGGAGAGGGCGTTGAGCCCCTGGCCGAGACGCTTTTCGCCCACGGCTGCGATGACGCCTACCTGGCCGAGCACGAGGGTCTGGCCAACTATACGACGCTGGCCTATGCCGAAGCCCTCACCGAGATTATCCGTGACGGCGATCCCGAGATCGTCCTTTTCGGCGCCACCACCACGGGCCGCGACCTAGCGCCCCGCGTCGCCTCCGAACTGAAGGCCGGCCTGACGGCCGACTGCACGGACCTGCAGATCGGCCCTCACGAGGACAAGCTGCGCGGCAAGAGCTACCCGAAGCTGCTGCACCAGATACGCCCGGCCTTCGGCGGCAACATCATCGCCACCATCGTCACGCCCGAGACGCGCCCC
>CAZHPE010000263.1:0-3280 GCA_964534775.1 uncultured candidatus Brocadiaceae bacterium | reverse complement strand
CGGACCGCCGCCCCGGTATAATGCAGGTTGAGTCAGGCGCATTGCCAAATGAGGAGGGCTGGTGCGATGCTGTCAGCAGAGGAGACCAATCGCCGTTACTTCCGCGAGGCTTACCGCACGGGTAAGCACGGATGGCCCGTGGAGAAGCCCACCGCCGAGGTGGTGAGTTTCCTCAAGCGCGTGAGCGGGATTGTCCCTGGCGGCGAGCTGCTGGACGTGGGCTGCGGGGAAGGTCGGCATTCATTTGTTGCGGCCGGGCTCGGACACAAGGTGACCGGAGTCGACTTCGAGCCGCTCGCCCTGCGCCGTGGACGAAGGCTTGCGAGGGACCGGCAAGTGCATGGCGTGACCTTTCGTAAGGCGGACGTGTTCCGCCTGCCATTCCCCGCCGCGCGCTTTGACGCGGTGGTCGATTGCGGGTGCCTGCATCATCAGAGAAAGCGCGATTGGCCGCGCTACCTGGCGAGCATCCTCAGGGTGCTCAGGCCCCGGGGGTTTTTCGTGCTCACGGTTTTCAGCCCGGGGTTCCGGTTCTTTCGCGGCTCCCCAAGGCCGTGGCGTTTCGCGGAAGGCGGCTACAGGCGCTGCTTCACGCCCGGTGACATCCGGGCCCTGTTCGGCGGAGACTTCGAGGTCCTCGAGATGGTCCGGGACAGTGGCGATGAGCGCGGTTTCTGGCATGTGCTCATGAGACGCCTGACCGGCGGTGAGGACTCGCGAACAGAGACCTGAGTTAGCGGGAACCTTTCTGTCGCAGCGCGGCCAGGAAGGATGGCCGTCGCCCCCGTGAGGCGCTGACCCGGATGGTTGGACCACGCAGAATCTGCGTCAATCCTACTGTGGTGAAAAGGTATCTGTTGGCCCGAGTATGAGGGATAGTTGTGAGTGCTTCTGAGATACCAGGGTGCAAGAACGCGCCTTTGACGCGCACAGAGGCTTCCGCCTTGCTGCGGTACTGGCTTGGCAAAGGCGTGGTCTGTCGAGAGATGAAGCCTCTGGAAGGAAGCATTTGCAGCGCGGTGTTCCGGCTGGAATTCGAAGGGCCACCATATTCCGCGGTTGCCAAGTTGCAGACCAGCCACCAGGACGATCCTCTCCCGCGCGAGCGCGAACGGATTGGATTATCTACGGCAGCATACGAGTGTACCGTGCCCTCGTGCCTACCTGCAGGATGACAATAGGAAGGTCATCCCCCACTCCTTCCTCTTGCTCGAATACCTGCCCGGTACGAACCCGACTTGCGCCGGAACAGCGCGTAGCCGTAGAGCGAGAGTTAGTGCAGGCTCTACTTGATCTCCACTCACATAAGACGGAGACGTTTCACGAGATTGGCGAGGAACGGGGCGTGCGCCTTTGGGTCGACGAGTTCTTTCCCCATCTGGAGGAGAACTGCGGGGATATGGAGGAGGTTCTGCCCGCCGCCACCCTTCGGAAGCTGGATCGTGTCCTGCCACTGGCCGAGAGCACTTTATGGGATCGGGGAGAGCCGACTCTTATTCACAACGATGTCTGAGCAGGAAACATCATGGTGCATGAAGGTGCGGACGGATGGCATTTCAGCGGCTTACTGGACCCCGTGGGATTGCAGTACGCCGAGGGGGAAAAAGAGCTGGCCTATCTGGAGGCTTTTGATGCCGTGGGGAAGGAGTTCTTCAGAGTGTATAGCGCAGGGCGGTCCCTTCGAAGTGGGTACGAGTACCGCAGGTTATTCTACTGGCTCAACACGTACATGACGCATGTCTGGCTGGGATTCGGCTCCGAATTTCACGATCGCATCACCAAGACATGTGACGGAATCATAGCCACATGCCATGCGTCGACACACAAAACTGGTTTGAACTAATCGTCTGAACTTCAACAAGAAGGGGCCAACCATCGCGTGGAGCGGACGCGGTAACCCGCGCAGTTCACGCAGGCCGTTATCGGGAAGCGTCTTGTCGCAAAGCAGCCAATGTGGATGGCCGTCGCCCCCGTGAGGTGTTGACCCGGACTGTTTGGCCACGTAGAATCTGCGTCAACCCTGCTGCAGGTGAAACGGTACCTGCTGGACGAGAACAGAACCCATGCACATTCTGATCAAAGCGGTCCTCAGCGTGATCATCATTCTTGCCGCCACGGCAATCGGGAGGAAACTGCCATCCGCCGCCGGTCTGATCGCCGTCATGCCGCTTACCGGCGCCCTCGTCCTCGTGTGGGTGTATCTCGACAGCAAAGGCGATCCGAACACCATGCAAGATTTCGCCAAAGGCGCCCTCTGGGGGATTCTGCCGAGCATGCTGTTCTTCGTCGTCGCGTTCCTCTGCTTCAGGAAGCATCTTTCCCTCCCCATAGTCCTTATCTCAAGCTTCGGGGTCTGGCTTGCCGCAGGGTTTGTCCATCAATGGGTTCTGAAATGACGAGAAGGGGATTGTCCAACAACGCTGCTCCACCGCATTTCTGAAACCGCGCGCGGCTCCGTCAAACGGTGAGCACCACGTTGGGCAGCAGAACGAGATGAAGAGCCGATGCGAATGGTGCGGGGGAAATTCTCTTTCCGCCGCGTATCACGATGAGGAATGGGGCGTTCCCGTTCACGATGACCGACGCCTGTTTGAAATGCTGATTCTGGGGGGCGCACAGGCGGACCTGAGCTGGTTGACGATCCTCAAGAAGCGAGACGGCTACCGGAAGGCGTTTCACGCTTTCAGGACAGTCTCCGGATCATCGTCCTCGAAAAGACTCAAGAACAGCAGCGGCTTCTTTTCGAACAAGCCGGAGGACAACTGATGCTCGAATGCGAGCGACTCGCTGTCCTGAAAGGTCAGGCCGCCGATGGACAAGCAGTAGCCATCCGCCGATATTGAGCCATTACGAATCCCGTGCCACACCGCAACAGGCTGGTGCTTTCGCTGCCGCAAGATTCCCAGCCATTGCTCATCCGTGAATGTTTGCTCCCACATTCTGGCGTGGTCGGGAGCAATCCTGCAGCCGGAGACCGTTGTGTAAAAGGCCAGCAAAGCAAGAAGGGGGAAGAGGCCAATTGCGAAAAGGCGTCGCTTACTCATGAACTCCCCCTCTCATGGACATTGAACGAATGCTCTTCGGTCTTCATCCAGTTCCACATGAGGCCCCACCTGCGCCTCGTCCTTGATTCCGCCCCTCCACGTCGAAGGCGGGCGTCCCTTCGGAAACGGGGCTAACCGCCCGCCTTTCGAATCTTACTTTCTGATGCATTGCAACAGTGACGTGGCAAAGCTCAATCCGTGAAATCGCTTGCCACTGCTGCCAATACGACGCGGAG
>CAZHPE010000262.1:0-3311 GCA_964534775.1 uncultured candidatus Brocadiaceae bacterium | reverse complement strand
TGCGAACCGTCGGCAGGAAGGCCTGACCGACATTGGAAAATAGAGAATGTCGGGTCTGGACTACCTGAGCGCGGATATGTCCTGGGCCCGGCTCTACGGCGGCACGGGGCACGCCTTCGTGATCAACATTCACGAGGTCGTCTGCCCGAGCGGGCCCACTGCGTGGAACACGGAGATGCTGCGCCGCTTGGCGCCCAACCTGGGATACCGCACGAGCAGTGCGTTCGGATTCAAGGGAGATGACGCGTTCAGCTCCAGGCAGACGGAGGCCTGAGACATGGTCAGGAGAAGTCTCGACGGCAATGTCCCGTGCTGCGGCTGGGAGCTGAGCGTTCCGGAGTACTACACCATCCACGGCTATGACGACGTGGGCTACCATTTCTCTGGACCGGGCTGCGACGAAGGGGCCGTGCCGAAGCCGTGTCGAGAGCTTGGGGACAGCGAGATAGGCGTCGTTTCGATACACAGCGTGCGCGCGTGCGAACCCGCGGACGATGAGAAGGTGGTTCGGGATGTTTTGGAAGCCGTGCTCGAGCACGGCCGGTCTCCGGCCGAGTGGGTATTCCCGAAGTACAAGTCGGGTCCGGCGGGGTTTGACCTGTGGGCGAAAGCGCTGGAAGGCGGGACGGCACATGCGTTCGGCCACCCGTATAATGCGGCGGTTTGGGACGAGTGCCGTTCGTACGCGCCGGCTTTCCCGGCCGAAGCGAAGCAGCGCCTGGAGGGCAAGGCCGACGTGCTCTTCGACGAGGCCATCGCCCATTACACCACCGTCCACTCCCATCTCAAGGCCGTCAGCGAGTTGCATCCGTTCCGGATGAATGTTGCCGCGAAGGAGCAACTGCACAGTCCTGAGGCTGCGGCCCTGGTCAAGGAGGTCGGTGCCGCCGAGCGGACAGGCCTTGAGTGCCTCGAAAAACTCATCGACGCCGTCGGAGAGGCGGGGGGCTCGTCCTGATCTTTCAGAGCCGCGCAGACAAGCCGCTCATCAGCCCCGCGGACGTACGCCCGACGCGCGAAGACTTCGAAGGTCGCGGCGGCCTCAACTGTGGCGTGGTCGCAGAGGATGACGGCACGGTGCGTCCGCATTGCGGGGGTGCCGACATGTGCGTAGTCTGTTCGGGGGCGAACGTGGACGATCTGTTGCGCCGCACGATACGGGTCACGTCCGTCCTTGATGGGGAATGAACGGCGGTTCGCCCTGGATGCTGCCGAGCAGCGCCTCCACGGAGTCAACCTGCTCTTTCGTGCCCCACACACTCAGCCACACGCCACCCTCAGCCCCCGCGATGCCGCCGGCGGCAATCGGCTGGGCCTCGACGCTGCACAGAACTTCCAGGGCCTCGATCTCCGTGAAGATCGTCCCCGGCACGGGCCAGAGTGTCGGGCCGGAACCGTTCGCGCCGACCCCGGTAAGGCGGGCATAGGTCGCGTGCAGGTCGCCCGGCACGTTCTTCTCCAGCCCCGCCGGCGTCAGCAGCGTCGCCCGGCGGCCCACCACCGAGCCGATGGCCGCCCCGATCGTGCCGCCCGCCGGGTGCCCGACTATGATGCCCACCTGGCCCAGGTCGTAGTTGATGGCGTTGGCCCCCTTGATGAACACGTCGCCGGCCTTCATCTCGGCCACGGCTTCCGTAGCGGCCACGCCTTCCCACCGCTCGCCGCCGCGCAGCACGAGGTCGGGCAGCTCGCCCGTGGTGCCGGCGCTCACGCCTTTGGGCGTGGTGACGCTGGTGCAGTAGTCGCTCTTCCGGATGGAACGCCCCGTCAGCTCTTCGACGATGTAACCGTTCGTGGTACCCTTCGCTACGGCGACGATGCCCGACTTCCGAGCTTCCAGCACCTCCGGGCAGCGGGCAACGCCCTTGGCGATGAGCCGCTTGGATTCGGAAACGGTAAGCACAAAGCTCTTCTGGTATTCGGCCGAGGGCATCGAATCGTCCTCCGATGACAGGTGTGAAGGCACGTAACGAGGCGCAATTCTACCAACCCGCCCTGCCGCGCGCAAGGCTCACTATGGTCGGCACGAACCCCCTGCGTGATGTGGCGCCTGCGTGCCCCCGGATGCCCGCAGGGAGGCCTCAGAGGATGTCTTTGCCTTCCTCGCCGCCTCTCCGGGTGGCGTCACCAGGGAGAAGAATGCGGACGTCAGGGAAACCGCCACGCCTCCGGCGATACCGATTCCACTGAGGATCGTGACGGTTATGTTGGTCAACTCCGCCTTTGATCCCCACCCAAGCACCGCGACCGGGACCCCCAGTGCTACGACGGCCCCGACGATCATGCCGACGATGCCCGTCTGCCTGATGTGCCTGCAGTCTATCTGCTCACCGGCCATGCCATCCCCTTTTGCCCGAGCAAGTGAGGCCATCTCGAACGGTTGCCATTGCCGATTATAGTCCCATTCGACCGCGGCCTCAATGGAAAAGGTCCCAGATACCTCGCACGGCCGCGCCACCACCACCTCGCCCAGACATCATGCATGCCCCGTCCGCCTGCCTGCCAGTGGCCTTCCATTGTTGTTCCACGGCCCCCACCACCACGACCCCGCCCCGGCATCATGCACGCCCCATCCACCTGCCAGTCAGGGCCATCAAGTGCTGATCCCCGGCCCAGCCATCCCCGTTCGCCAGGCGGCCTGCCCCCTACAGGCCCGGTACTTGAGAAAGGGGGCGATCCTGCGGTTTCGTATGTGATTCGCAGTTCACACTCATCACCCGAACCGGAGGGCTCGCCCATGTTTTGCGATGACACCACTCACCGCATGCGTCAACAGAAGATCCGGCGCTTCCTCCAGGAACGCGTCGCCCACGCACTCAAGCGCCTTGTCGAAGCCATGATGAAATACGAGCGGGACGAGTTCCTCAGCTGCGCCCCGCACCAGCGCACCCCGAAGAGGCGAGGCTACCGAAACGGCTACTAGCAGGCCCTGACCTACCTGAACGCGCCGCGTGAGTGCCGGCGGCGCCTCAGAACGACCAATCCCATCGAACGATTCATAAGGGAGCTGAACCGTAAGTTCAAAAGAGTCGGCATCTTTCCCAGCGAGGTGAGCTGGGAAAGGGCCGCCTATCTGGTGTGGAGGAACCTCAAGAACCAACGGATAGGCCCCCACAACGCGCCCCACCTACCAAGACCCCTTCTACACGAAACTCTTGTCAACGCCCGACGGCATCGGCGTTGACGTGTGCCGAAGTTGCGCTGAGATGTAGACCCGCATTTCCCAGATAGTCATAGTTTTCGGCCGTGGCAGAGCGCAGAATGGTGCCCCAGAGGGCGTTCTGGGCGTGTTTCGGGGGTCCGGAGCGGGG
>CAZHPE010000261.1:0-3313 GCA_964534775.1 uncultured candidatus Brocadiaceae bacterium | reverse complement strand
GAATCCCAGGTGCACGTTCACGCTGAACTCGCCCGCGAGCACGTTGCTCTGCCCCGCGCCGAGCGTCTGATCCACGATCAGCCCGCGCTCCAGGCCGGCCACCATGTCCTCGTAGCAGTCCCTGCCCGGCTCGACCACAGTGTTGGTGCTCGATGGCCCGGGCAGAGATGCATAGGACCGGTGTCCGTTCGCGTTCGGGTCCATGCCGAGCAGCCCGGCCGTCTGCAGGTCCAACAGGTAGGTTTTCAGGACGCCGCGCTCGATCAGGCCCGTGCGGCGGGCCGACAGCCCCTCCCCGTCCGTCGGCGTGCTGGCGGGCGCAAAGGGGATCGTCGGGTCGTCCGTGATGGTAATGCGTTCATCGAGGATCTTCTTCCCCAATCGATCCGCCAGGCGGCTCGATCCCTTGTGGACGAGTTTGCCGTTCAGCGCGATCATGATCGGGTCCAGCAGAGTGCTGACGGCCTTCGGGCTGAAGATGACCGGCAGGGTCTCCGCCCGGACCGGGGCGATGGTGGCCGCCTGGCGCATCTTGTCCAGCGCCACGTCGGTGATATCAATGAGCGAGTCGAACGGCCGGCCCCATTCTTTGTGCTCGTAGGTCCAGAGCAGGCCGCTGTCGGAAACTTCCTGGAGGCTGACCGAGCCGGCCATGTCCGTCTTCACGCAGCCGACATCCAGGCCGGAGGTGTTGAGGATACGGACGCTGGCCGTCCTGGTGCCGATACTGGCGCCGAACTGGTACTCGGCGCGGGCTGCGAGACTTTTCTCCAGGGCCTCGCGCCCCATCTCCACCATGCGTTCGTGCGTCAGATCGCGCACGGTCTGGTCGTCGAGCGGGGCCTCGCCCAAAGCAGCCGGTTGGCCGGGAAGCTCGAAAACCGCCTTCTCGCCGAACTGCGCGCTTTCTGCGGCCATGCGGACTAGGCGGCCCGGATCGCGCAGGTCCGTGGTAGACGCGAACCCGATGCGGCCCTCGTGGATGACGCGTAGCCCGACCCCGCGGAACTGCCGTGCGCTCGCTCGCTTGAGCCTGTTGTCCTCGTACTCCGCCGACCGGGTCTCGCCTTCCTCCACGAAAACCTCGGCCTGCCCGAAGCGCCTCTGCGCCCCTTCAAGGATCAGTTCCGCCTCATTCACCATGCTGCCCGGCCCTCCGGCTCTGCCAGTCAAAGAATAGGATTCAGGGGTCAGGGATCAGAGGTCAGAACTCAACTTCGCGAGCGACCCGCTGATCATCGTTCGCATCTCTGCCATTTGTTGCTGGGCCGCTTCAAGGTCGGCATCGCTCATGTACCCCAATCTCTCAGCCATCGTCAACTGCGTGTCCAACCCGGCCAACGAGCCCCACGCGATATGAAGGGACTGCCGGAACTCCTTGCTGTATTGCCTTGCATGTCCCTCCGCGATGTTCGAAGGAACCGAGGCGGCGGCTTTCCGTATCTGCGATGTCAACCCGAACTTCTCCGATTCCGGGAATCTCTTGGTGAGCAGGTGCACATGCTTTACCAACTCAATTCCCTTTTGCCAGACAATCAGGTCCCTGCAACTCTTGATGCCAGGGGATCGTCGCATTCTTCCCACGGCTCCGTCTTTGGACTGTCCTCTGTTCCCTGGGCCCTGATCCCTGCCTCCTGACCGCTAGCGTCCGCCGATCACGACCTCGCGCATCCGGCAATGGGGAGCGCCGTCTCCCACGCGCAGGGGGCTCTGGCCGCCCTTGCCGCATCCACCCAGCCCGCCGTGGTGCTTCATGTCACCCGCGACCGCGTCGATGTTGGCCAAGGTCTGGAACACGTTGCCCGTGAGCACGACCTCGCGGAGCTTTTCGGCCAACTTGCCTCCTCGGATGCGATATGCTTCCTCGGCGCTGAAGGTGAACATCTCCATGTCGGTCTGCCCGCCCAGCATGCCTATGGCATAAATGCCGCCCTCGGTCTGCTCGAGCATCTCCTCGAAACTGCTCTCGCCGGGCATCAGGAGCGTGTTGGTCATCCGCACGATGGGGGGATAGCTGTAGGAGATGGCACGCGCGTTTCCGGTCGGCTCCTCGCCCATGCAAGCGGCCGTCTCGCGGCTGTGGAGCCGGCCCACCAGCACCCCCTCCCGGACGAGGGGCGAGCGGTGTCCTGGAACCCCCTCGCTGTCGAAGGCGCAGTAACCAGCCTCGCCTTCGAGCGTGCCGTCGTCCACTATGTTCAGGATCTCCGGCCCGAACCGCCGGCCCAACTGCATGATCTCCTGGAGCCGGGGGTTCTCGTAGACGTGGTCGGCCTCGCTCAGATGTCCGAACGCCTCGTGCACGAACACCCCGGCGAGCTTAGGGTCCGCGATGACGGTGTATGTGCCGGCCTTGACGGGCCGGGCGTCCAGCAGCTCGACGCTGCGCTTCACCACCCGCTCGCAGGCCTCTTCCATGCCCTGCGCGTTGCCGTAGCCGCGCAGGTCGCCGGTGGACTCGTAAGCCCTTTGTATGTTACTGCCGTCCACCGCAATCGCAGCCACTTTCACGCCGCAGAAGATATACTCCTGCTCGGTGAAGGAGCCTTCGGAGTTCGCGAAGAACCACGTCGTGTGCGAATCGCGATAGCCCACGCTGCTGGTGCGCACGCGCTTGTTGGCAAGCAGCATACCGTTGTAGCGCTCGCACAGTTGCTGCTTGTCCGCAAGGGGCACGTCCCCCGGATCGATCCCGACCGGGCTGCGGTACTCCGAGACGTGCGGCTCTACCGGCGCCAGCTCAAACCGTTCGCCCCCGACCAGCTCCGCCTGTTTCAGGGCCAGGGCTGCGTACTTGTCCATCTGGTCTATGTCGTTGAACGTTGCGAACCCCCAGCCACCGTCCTTCAGCACCCGCACGCACCCGCCCAGCCCCGCGCGCTCGCCGATGTCCTCGAGCTCCTTGCCGGCGTAGGTCACCGAGGTCGCGTTTCCCTCGTGAACCCGTACCTCGCAGTAGTCCGCCGGAATGCCCTGACAAATCCCGAGAAGCTTGTCCTTCATGGTCTCCCTCGTATGCGACTCTGAGCCCCGTGCTCACCTCCCAGCACTGACTGTATTGTGGTCCCTGCCGGGGATGCTTGGCAAGTGGACGCTTCGCTTCCCGCCGGGCAAGAAGCCCTTGACGGGGGCGGGTGCGGTGCAGTACCATGGGATTTCCCGGTGGGGGATTAGCTCAGTTGGGAGAGCGCGACAATGGCATTGTTGAGGCCACGGGTTCGAGTCCCGTATCCTCCACCACCCGTCCTTTCACCCTTTGCACGGTAGACCTGCACGGCATTCCCACATGGCTGGCCGACGCACACAGGGGCGA
>CAZHPE010000260.1:0-3317 GCA_964534775.1 uncultured candidatus Brocadiaceae bacterium | reverse complement strand
GACGTCGGCCGAGCGACGAGTACCTGCGGAGAGGTGCTAATGTTGCCTATCCCTCGTTGTCGGTGTTCGTTCAGGTCGATGAGGTCAGGCATGGGTTGCCTCCAGGAACATGCAGGTAGGGGAGGGGATTCAGGATCGCTTCTTTCTTAGGCTCGATCCCGTGCCTCCCCGGGCGAGGGAGCTCGACTCCGAGTACAAGGTCTTCCGGTTCATGGAGGACATCATGGCGCCGAACACGTCGGCGTCGATCCTGAGCTGGAACATGATCTTGTGCAGCTCCGGGTCGTCTCCGGCGTACTTCTCGATGTGATGGGCGACATTCTGCAGGCGTTGTGCGGCGCGACCGTATCGCCGATCGCGGTTGAGCTGGGCGGCCTCCTCCCTCGCGATGGCGGCGTAGCGCTCGGCGATGATTCGCTCCACCTCGCGGTTTCGGGGCTGTTGGTCGTTTTCCTCGTGGGAGGCCCAGGTCCAGGTCAGATGGGAGGTGGCGCTGAGGACATCGTCCCGGTCGTCGATGGAGATTTCTGCCACTATTTCCTCGCCCTCCTCCCCCCGGGGAAAGCGCAGGCGCAAGGGCAGCTCGAAGTCCTGCTCGCTGACGAGGTCGGGGATTCGTACGCAGATGCCGTCGTCTCGGCGGTCAAAGGGGAAGGGCCCGATCGGGGTCACCCTTACGCCCTGGGGGACCGAAATGGTCAGGGTCACCCCTCGGGCGGCGATCTCCAGGGTCTCGGAGAGCTCCTGGTCAATCAGGCCGGGGATCTCCTGGGGGGTGCGGATGTGGGTGAAGGCGCCTCCGCCGGCATCGGCCATCTGGCCAAGCAGGACCTCGTCGTAGTCCGACCCCACGCCAAAGGTGGAGGTGGACACACCCCGCTGGCGCAGCTGTTGCGCGTGCATGGAAAGCACGTTCGAGTCGGTGATTCCCCGGTTGGCCAGGCCGTCGGTGAGCAGCAGGCAGCGGCCGATGCGGGACTCGGTCAGGTGTTCGGCCACCTGGCCGCACCCGGTGAGCCACCCCTCGGCGAGGTTGGTCGTGCCCCGGGGGGTGACAGTGTCGAGGCGTTGGATGGCGGTTGCACGAGCGTCAGCGGTGGCGCGGGTGGCCGGGACAATCACGTCAATGTCGCTGTCGTAGACCACCACGGAGAAGCTGTCCCTGGGGGTGAGGCGCTTGATGCCTTGTTCGACAGCTTTTCGGGCGAGGCGAAACTTCCCACCCGACATGGAGCCGGAGCGATCCAGAACAAAGCAGATGTCAGCGCTGGGACGATTTTCGTCGGTTTCGACCGCGGGGGCGTTGATTCGGGCGAGGATGTAGCGGGTGGAGCGGGTGCGGGAGCGAAGGAGAGTGCGGTCTTGGAGGGTGTCGAGAGATTTCAAGAGGAGTCCTTGTCGAAGAGTTCGTGGGCGTGGCGGAGGAGAGTTCTGAGGCGGCGGTCGGCGCTCCGGGAGAGGGGGCGCTTGATGTGCAGTTCAATGTCGGGGGCGATGGTGTAGTGCTCCCAGGTGGAGCGGGTTGGGCGGAACCCGGGTCCGCAGCGGGCCTTCGGCTTGCGCATGCTGGCGCTGGTGCCGGAGAGGACCGCCCGCACGTAGTCGGCCGCCGAGTCCGCATCGGTGGTCTCCGACCCCTCGGCCAGGGAGGCGACGTCCTCGTGGTTCAGTCCCTCCATGCGCCGTCGAATCTCCGCCAGGGGCAGGTGCTGGTCTTTGAGCTTGAGAATCAACAGCAACCGGTCCAGGTGATCCTGGCCATAGGTCGCACCCGGCCCGGCCCGATCCGCCGGGGGCAGCAGCCCCTGTTGGATGTAGTACCGAACCGTGCGACGGGTGACATCTGCCTGCTCGCAGAGGTCCTGAAGAGAGAAAGAATTGTCGGACACGTCAGAGGTAATAACAGTGAAACGTGACAGTGGCAAGTTATTTCCATGTGAAGGGAAGAATGGGACTTGTTCGGCCCGGAAAGAGAGGTTGGAGGGGTGTGTCAGGCCTCTGCGTTGATGGGCCGTCTTTTTCCCGTTCCAAGAGCCAGGAGGTTCTCACGTCGGCATTTCGGACAGGTCCAGTCCAGGCAATACCGGGAATCTGCATCGTAGTCCGCCGCGTCATCCAGGTCGCCGGACCAACCACAACTGCATGTCAGCAGGGGCCCTGTATCGACGATGGGTTCTTCGGCCCACGCCTTGAGTTCGGCCTGCGTGGTCATGTGGGGGGCTGTTTGGGGCAGCGGCGTTCTCTTTGTGGGCAAATCCGGATCTGGCGGCCCGTCTGGCAACACAAACGAGCGGAAGTCCGGGAGTTGTTCGTACGCCTCGTTCACCCTGACGTCGCTCGGCGGTTTTCGGTCGTCCCCAGTGTAGTAGAAGCCGAATCCAAGGCCATGAGTGGCGTTTGGGTAGGCGCTGCGGATTCGCCTCGCGAGGTCCCCGCACTTGGAGGAGTCGCACATGTGGGGCCGGTCACCGCGCATCCAATCGTGGACCACGCGCATGTTGCCTTGTTCGTCTCGTATCAGCAGTGAATACATCTCATTTCTCCCGTTCTGTGATTGACTTCCCCGCCATAGAACGGGAGATCCAGGACCCTTCGTTGGTGCGCCGCACCTGCAGCCAGGGTGTTTGTTGTGCCACCTGCTCTTCCATTTTGAGGTGGGTCAGCACAAGGTTGTCCAACCCATCCTCCAGTCCGCAGTACACGAGATCCTCGGGGACCTTCTGGTCCTCAAGAGCGGCGAGCGCCACATCCAGATCCGCCCCTCCCATCGCACAGAGCAGAGCGATTTCGCCGTTCTGTCTCCAGCCGTTGGACTCGTCAAACAGTGCGGAGATTACCCCTTTCCGGGCCGGACGCAGGCGAACCAGGTCCACCGCGACATAGAAGAACACAACCTTCATTTCGCTTGTAGAACCGCTCATGCCTGCTCCATCATCCACGAAAGGACCGCGGGCGGGGCGATAGCGTTGAGGGTGAACGCCACCTCGCCACTTTCCCGCACGAGGCACCCGCGGGGGGCGGTCCACTTGCGGCCCTGAGAGTCGGAGCAGGCCAGTCCGTCACCCCGGAAGCTTCCCTGCCGAAGAGGGGAGATCTGGCCGATGGTGATTCGGCGGCCTGTGCGGGATTCATCCCAACTGCCGGTCCACCTGGCCTCGCCTGTTTCGTTTTCGAACAACAGGGACAAGTCCGCACTGCCCTCGGCGCCATACACAGTCATGGAGGCGTGGTTGTAGCGCCAAACCTCCGCGCCGTCTGGTCCGCAGAACAAGAGGTCCGGGACCGAGACACCCAGGGCCGAAAGCACCTGGGAGAGG
>CAZHPE010000259.1:0-3327 GCA_964534775.1 uncultured candidatus Brocadiaceae bacterium | reverse complement strand
TCGCACCCGACCTCGGCGATCTCGGCGGCGATCTCGTGCCCGAGCACCGTCGGCGGGTGGACCTTGGGGTGGCCCTTGCGGAAGATGTTGCGGTCGGTGCCGCAGCGGGCGCATGCGATGACCTTGACGATCATCTCGCGCGGGCCGCACTCGATGCGCAGTTCCTCGCGCCGCAGGTCGCCGGGCGCGTAGTAACGGAATGCAAGCGACCTGTACGCTGCCATCGAGCGCTCCTTAAGGCACAGCCTCCTGGGCCCGCACAGCCCGCGCGGGTTACCTCTTGGGAATGAGGCAGAGGAAGGCGAGAGCTTCGGCCTGATCGGCACCGAAGTAGTGCTCCTCGCCGGCCGGCATGTAGACGACATCGCCGGGGCGCACCGGCCGCTCGCTGCCCGCGTGGAAGACTACGCCGGCGCCTTCGAGGATGTAGACCTCGTGCTCCCATGCGTGCTCGTGGCGCGGCGTCCTGCCGCCCGGGACGAGTTCGAAGCGCCGCATGTAGAAGTTCGGCGCGTCGTCCTCGGCCCCGACCAGCCACCGCACGCGCACGCCCTCGGCGCCGGGCAGGGTGACCTCTTTGCTTTCCACTTCGTCGTAACGAACGTGCTTCATGCGGTCATTCTCCATAAAGATAAGGAGTCGCTCTGCAGCGGCCGGCCGCGCGTCCTCCGGCAACGGGCTATAAATCGGCAGCTCCGCGTAGACGATCTCTTCGCGCAGGTGCCTCCCGAGCCGCCACAGCGCCAGCAATCGCCAGCACCATCAAACCCGCAATCCCCAAACGCCTCATCGCCGCCCCTCCCCTATTTCACTTTCGGAAAGAAACGCAAAGCTCCACCGGGTAGCCGGAGCGTCTCAGGACATTTTCGATCTTAGATTTTCGATTTTCGATTTGTTAGAATCGGCAATCGGCAATCGAGAATCAAACGGTAGGGCTACCCATTTCCCTATAGTTTACCAAGGATCAATGATAGCTGACAGCTTCCCTTCCATCAGGGTAGCATCCTTCGGGTGAGCAGGCGGCCCCAGACGGCGTGGATGCGGAATGCCTCCGCGTGGGCCGCGCCGCACTGAAGGCCCCGAAAGCGCGCCACGGTCCGGGCGTTGTCGAGGATGTCGATCCCGTCGTGGTCGCGTAGCCAGACAAGTTGACTCTGATGCTTGGAGAGCATCTCCAGCTTCGTCTCAATCGTCTCGGTTATGTCGACGTATTCCTGCGGGTCGAACCCCACGCCCATCGCGGTGTCCATGAAGTAGGCGGGCGGGATCTTCCCGCAGGCGGGGTGCTCGGTCTCGAACAGCGGCGCGCTTGCCAGGAACGAGCCGTCGCATGCCAGCTCGCTGACCGCCTTGTGATCGCCGAAGTAATCGTTCGGCGCGTGGGTGATGACAACATCCGGCCGCGCCTGCCGCACTATGTCGATCACCTTGCTGCGCGTAGGGTGGTCCGAATAGACCTGGCCGTCCGGCACGCCGAGCATGATTAGCTCCGCGCCGATGACGGCCGCCGATTCCGCAGCCTCTTCGGCGCGGATGCGCGCAAGTTCCTCCGACGGTATCTCGTAATGCCCCTTGTCACCGTTGGCGACCACGCCCATTATCACCGCGTGCCCGGCGGCCGCGTAGCGCGCGAGCGTGCCGGCGCAGTATATCTCCAAGTCGTCCGGGTGGCAGCCGATCCCTAGCACGCGCAGCTTCTCGCCCATCTTTCCGCGCCTCCTCTACGTGGGCGTGCCGCCCGGGACGGCCGCGGCCGCTTCGATGATGGTGATGGTGCAGCGCGGGTGGCGCTGGAGGTAGCTGGCCGGGACGTGCGGCGTGACGGGGCCGTGGACGGTGCGCCGGACGATGGCCGCCTGCCAGGGCCAGTCGAGGTAGAAATGCACCTCACGCGCGCCGAGTATCTCCTTCATCCCGACCGTCACGCACCGGCGCGGGACACTCTCCAGGTCGCCCCCGAGGAACATGCAGTTCACCACGACCGTCTCCCGCGCCACCGCCATAATGCGAGTCGTGGACCGCGCGAACTCCTCCGGATCGACCTCTTCGCCGGGCTCGGGGCGCTCGTTGAAGGCGATGTGACCCGTGATGCCGATGCCGCCGAAAGCGATGTCCACGCCGCCCACTTCCTCGATCTTGCGCGCGACGCCGCCGAGGTCCTCGGGGTCGGGGAAGACGCGGTTCTCGGGCCGCACGGTCTTTTCATCGTCCAGCAGGTCGAAGAACTCGCGCTCCATGAAGCCGCGGAAGGACATGGGATGGTCGACGGGGACGGCCTTGAGGTCGTCGGTTAGGTATTCGTCCATGTTCACCGTCACCAGGTCGCGGCAGCTTATGCCGTCCAGGTTGCACAGCCGGGCGAGGCGCCGGTACTGGCGGACGGGGCCGACGGGCAGGATGAAGCAGGTCGGGCGCCCCTGTGCGTTGTTCTCGCGCAGCTTGCGCGCCATCACGCGCGCGAAGTCGTTGGCGATGTCGAACTCGTTCGGCAGAATCTCCACCGTGATGGAACTGCCCTTGCCGAGTTCCTCCGGGGGAATCGCCGTCACGTCCATCGTTCGCCTCCCGCTTGCGAGTCGTCCGCAAAGCACGATCCGTATCGCATCCGCGCTCCAGCCGGCGCTCAGAATAGTGTCCTCCGGCGACGCTGTCAAGGTCCCGGAGGGCCGATGAGCCGCAAGAAGCCTACTCTCAGAGGATTGACCAGATCTGGCAGTTGCGGTAGAGTGCCGTCGCCGGTCGCGGTGCCGGAGCGGGAGCAGCGAATGGGCGATGTCGACTTACCCGGCCCATGTACCGTCGGACCTGGGCGGCGTTTGCCGCAGAAGGCTCGTGGAGCAGCAGAACGCTCACAGCAGGGAGGTAGCGATATGGGACGAGGGCGCGGCGCACCTCTGGCGGCGGTATCGGTCGCGGGGATCCTGGCACTTGGGGCAGCAGCGCAGGTGACGCGGGAGGAGTTCGACCAGCTGAAGCAGCAGGTTGAGGTGCTTCAAGCCCAAGTGGCCGCACTCCGTTTGGAGGTGACGGAACTGCGGGAAGCGGCCAGAGCAGAAGCGGACCCTGCGCCGCCGGAGTTCCCGACTGTCTCTACGGAAGCTCTGCCAACTTCCGTGCCTGAAGAGCGCCCTGGCGTTGATGTGTCTCCGCCGCAGGAGTGGACGTCTGAGAAGCGCAGGGTGACGGTGGCTACGCCCGATGGCGAGCAGGAAAAGGAGATCACCTACTACCAGAACACAATCGGAATGGCGTTCGTGAAGATTCCAGCGGGCGAGTTCATGATGGGGAGCCCGCCGGGCGAGGAGGACCGGAGCGACGGCGAAGGCC
>CAZHPE010000258.1:0-3353 GCA_964534775.1 uncultured candidatus Brocadiaceae bacterium | reverse complement strand
AACTGTCTCCGGCCATTCTCGAACGCCAGGCGGCGGATCACGCCGGACTCCAGCGCGAGCCACTGCCCGTTGAGCATCTGGTCGGCGTGCTCCTGGAAGGCGTATTGCGACCAGGTGCACCCGGCGTCCTGCGAGCTGCAAAAGGAGATGGCGTAGCTCTCTATGGCCCTGGCGGTAGCGCCGCCCATCCTGATGCCGACGGGCATGATGATCTCGCCGTCCGAGAGCTTGACCATCTGCCAGGGGTGCTGGCCCTCTAAGGGCTCGAGGTCGGCGACCGGCTCATACCACGCCTGGCCGCGGCGGTCCCCTTCGGGCCAGGGCGGGGCCTCCACCGACCGGCCGTTGATCTTGAGGTTGCGGACGAAGTAGTTCAGGTTGCCCGAGAAGCCCGCGATACCCACCCGGCCGGCGCCGTAGGTATCGTCGGTCGTGCTCGGACCCTTCACGCCATCCACCCACATCTGGATGCTGCTGCCCCGTCGTTCGACCTTCATCGTGTGCCAGAAGGGGCCGCAGTTCGCTGGCACGTTGGGCATGAGCTGCATCTTGAGGCTGCGGATGTGGCCGCTGCCGTCCGCCATGGAGATGGCGGCGTACATAGCACGCGCGCGCCAGAGCTGGGCCGAGGCCGGCGTCTGCGCCCAGTAGTAGCGCCCGCTGTCCTGCGCGCCGAAAACGAAACCAAAATTGCCGCGGCTCTCGGGCCGCTGGTACTCGCACTCCATCGTCACGTCCCCGAGGCACAGGTCCGTACGGATCGCCATCGTGGGGGCCCAGTAGCCCGGGTCCGGAGGACGGATATCGTTCAGCTCCGTCAGGAAGTGCCAGCGGTTGGACCGGGGCAGCGCGTTGAGCATCTCGTCCCTGGGGCTTGCTATGCCTGCGCGCAGCACCCACCCCACCTGTCCGCCGATCGTTCGCACCACCAGCAGGTGCTTTCCGGCCGTCAGCCGCCGGCGGAAGCAGTGGTCGGTGGGGCCGACGCGGCACATCGCGAGGGTCGGCTTGTTGGGATAGCCGGACTGATTGCCGGTTGCGAGGGTGTCACAGACTGCCTCCCCGTCGATCCACCACTGCATCCACCACTGGCAGCCCGCGCCGAAGACAACCTCCGTTTCCCGCTCGACGTCCATCTCGGCCATCGCGTAGGCCTGCTGGCCCTCCTCGTGGCCGCCGAAAAGCGCGCGGAAGTCGAGCGTATCGCCGGCCAACTCGACATCACGGCCATCGAACGTCTCGTCGCCTATGGTCAGGCTCTGCGGGATCTCCGAGAGTCCTTCCACCTCCGCGCTCACCAGCTGCGTGATCTCCCTGTGGTACATGTAATCCTGCGTGCCGGACCACTGGTTCGAGGTTGTGTCGGCGCCCGCAGGGCCGAAGACCCGCCAGTGCGTTGGGAAATCCACATCCGCCTTCGCGTCCGGCGGCAGAAGTGTCTCGCCACCCTCGCTGCCCACAAGGTTCCACGTCTCATTCCCGATCCGAGTCAGGCCCATTTGTCTTCCTCCCGCTGTGAAAGCTGCCTTCGCATTCCAGCAATTGATGGCGGAAGCGCGCCGCATGGGTGCTTCCGTCATTGACAGTCATACCCTTGCCCACGGGCGTCTCCCATGCCACACCTTGCCGCAGAATTCCGCAATGCATGGTCTCATCCTCCCCATGCAGCGTGCCCACGCGTGTCTTCCAGCCCTGATAGCCGCGCGAGGCTGCTACCCATCCATTACCTATACACGGCCCGTTCCGTCGCCCTGCGCCGGGAAGACGCTCGAGGGAAAGGGTCTGAGAGTTCCTGCGAGACGTCGGGGTGCCAAACGTGCCTATCCTTCCCCCGCGCCGGCGCCGTGCAGCGCTGACTCTGCCCTGCCCTGCTCAAGCGGGCGGCTTCTCCAGGCGGCGTTCCGCCAGCTATCCACAGTGTTGCGAACGCACGCAGGATACGTCGCCGTCTCCCCATATGCGGCCCTTGCTGCAGTTCACTTCGCCTCGGCCCAGCGGTAGGAGAAGAGGGAAGCCTGCTTCAGGCAGAAACGCAGATGGCACCGGCCGGCCTCAATCGGCGCCACCACGCTGCGCTCCCCCCAGCAAACGCGATGGCTAACCTGATCGATTCCCTCTGCGGCGCTCGCACTACCCTCGCAGCCGGGAAGTGGGTCAGTCTCGCCCCCGCCCGCGGCAGGGATTACCTCCACGCTGATGCGGCCGCTGTAGCAGTTGACGTTCAGCTCGAGCTTCATTGGCCTCCCTAGCGGCAGCGGCGTCGTGACCAGCACGCCCTCGGTGCGTCCCGCCTCCAGGCTCACCCAGCCGTCGCGCCGGATCGACGCCAGACCGATCGCCCGCCTGTGTCTTGCCTTCGAGGCGTGCTTTGTATCCGCGCCGGAGTAGAAGATCAGAAGCCGGTCAGCCTCCGGAATCGGTGGATTGTAGGTCGAAACCACCCAGTGCGAATCCCAGGTGCCCTCGCCCCCGAGAGCCAAGACGGGCTCGCGGTGCCCCGTACGTTGCCAGCGGACCCCGTCGAGACTTGAGGCCAACTGCGTCTCGAGCCGCTCGATACCCGCGTAGTAAACCTCCAGCAGCGCCAGAAAGCCCTTGCCGTAGCGGAAGGGCTGCATACCGTAGATCTGGAGGTCGTGTCTGTCCAGTTCGTCGTACTTCAGCACGACGCCGCAGTTGCGCCACTCCACCAGGTCGCGGCTCTTCCAGAGGTTTGCCACGCGCGGGCGTTTCAGTTCCCCCGGTTTGAAGCCCGGCATCCGCTGGTTCGGCCGCGAGATGAGACTGTACTCGCCGGTGACTTCGTCAAACATAATGCTGGATCGGTCACCAACGCCAGGCAAGATGCCAGGCTGTCTTACCTCGAGGTGCTCGCCGTCGACGGAGCGGGCCGTGTGGAGGCCGTTCGGCCCGGGAGGGCCTGTGAAATAACCATACCCCACCAACTTGGCACTCGCGAACCATGGATCCACATCGGGACCGGCAGGCACTAATCCGAGATTGTCAGCGCGAGCACAAAAAGACCCCGCCACCGCCAAGCCGCGCCGCTGCCACGTCCTCCCATTGTGCGAAACGGCAAGGCGAATCAGCATATCCTTGTGAGTCGTGTACCACAGCTTGTACTGGCCAGTCCGCTCGTCTCGCACGACCGTGGCATACCCTATGGCCGTCCCCTCTTCTTGAGGATCAGAGGCGAGAACCGGCTCGAGTGACTCGCGCCGAACCGGGTGAATCATCCTGTACAGGTCCTGGCGAACCGTTATCTCACTGTCGTCCAATAACAGGTGAAGGTTTGGGTCGTACATGACCAGCGACTCCTTTGCTCTGCATGTCTCTAGTCCTCTTGGCCTCTC
>CAZHPE010000257.1:2933-3405 GCA_964534775.1 uncultured candidatus Brocadiaceae bacterium | reverse complement strand
CTCGCCGTATCGTAAAAGGACCATGGACCGACTACTTTCACCTCGGGCTGATAGGGGCCACTTGGCTAATAACACGCCATTACTACTTGAGAAGCCACGCTGCAACCACTTCCATCGAGACCTTGCGTTACAACGGTGAAGACGAAGAGCGCGGCATTGGATCCTGTTGAGGTGGCCCCGGACAAGGTCCAAGAAATCTCTGTTCAGCAGGCTTATGAGTGGGCCTTCCAGGTCATAAATGCCTTCGAGGCCAACGAGATCTATTGGCCCGAGTTGTGTATTGCGGCGAAAACGCCGGCCGAGGCCGCGGAGCTTATAGGGGCTCCAATCCGAGCGGCCAACGAAACTGTCTTGCGCGACCCAATACCAATGACACTCAGTGATCGGAGGACGAGCCTCCGGGATGCGGCATCTCTGGCTAAACTAGCTGAGGTCAAGAAACTGCTGGAGGAAAAACTGGGGCGCCAGTGAA
>CAZHPE010000257.1:0-2923 GCA_964534775.1 uncultured candidatus Brocadiaceae bacterium | reverse complement strand
CCACGCGGTAAGCCCCCGGAAGTTCCCGACATGGGCAGTGCCACCTGGTCCAGTCCTCAGCGGACGCCCCGCACGCATGCGCTCACCCATCAGCCCGGCCCCCGACGATCTGGAGCACCTCGCGCAGGTCCTCGATCATGTAATCGGGCTGCGGGATATCCTCGGCTGGCTCATCCCCTTCCGCGCGCAGCCAGGCCACCGGCATGCCGGCCCGCGACGCCCCGACCACGTCGGTGATCAGGCTGTCGCCGACGTAGAGCGTCTCCGAAGCGGCGGTGCCGACCAGCTCCATGGCCCGCTCAAAGAGGCGGGCGTCGGGCTTGCTGTAGCCCTCGGCGCCGCCGATAACGCAATGGTCCACCAGCTCCGCCAGCCCCAGGGCCTCGATGGCCTGGCGGCGCAGCAACGGAATGCCGTTGGTGATGACGCCTATCTTCAGCTCCATCGTCCTCAGTCGCCGCAGCAGCTCCGGCACCCCCTCCCGAACGAACGAAAGCATGGTCATCCGCAGCGCCCTGTTGAAGGTCGCCTCCAGTTCGCGCGCGAGGCCGTCATCGTGAATCCCGTAGCTTTCCAGGAGCCTTTCGAACCGCCGGCGGCGGCCCACCTCCACGCGGCGCGCCAGACCCGCCTCCACGACCTGTCCCAGCAGGGCGGCGTTGAACCTCAGGGCCAGGTCCACGGCCTCTTCATCGGGCAGTATGGGTTCCAGCCTCTCGACGACCACGTCCATGGCCTGACCGGCGCACGCGGCACTGTCCCACAGCGTGCCGTCCAGGTCGAAGAACACAGCCTTGAGATTCGACATGCCTCACCGCCCCTGCCCTACGGGTCACTTAGCGCCGTTCGCTTGTCTATTAGATTGTAGCGATGCCCCGGCCGGAAAACCAGCGGTTGGTTGACCGGGGCGCTCATTCAAGACGGCGGGCCGTCAGCGGCCCGGTGAGATGGCGTCCCCGACGGCCGTTTTCGCACGAAGCGGGTTTACAGGCGGTGCGCGGAGCGCGTATAATGGATATGAGCTACCCGCATGAATCCGACGGTGCATTGAGGGAGGTAACCAAGAATGCTCGCGGTTTTCGGTTTGGGACATTGGGAATTGATAATCGTCCTGGTGATTCTCCTGCTTCTGTTCGGCAGGCGGCTGCCGGAGGTGATGCGCTCGATGGGCCGTGGCGCCAAGGAGTTCAAGAAGGGCCTGCAAGATGACTTGGACGAGGACGCCGAAGCGACCAAGGGCCCTAAGGACGACACTGACGACAAGGACGAAGGGGCCTCCGGGCAAGCGGGCTAGTCGGGGGCGGCGTCCGGTCGACCCATCCTGATTCGGCTTGGGGGGTGGTGTGTGCTTTCCCGCCGAACCGACCCATGGAGAGCGGTCCCATGAGTCTGCGGATCTGGAGGACGCCCCAGCCCGATTTCCCGGCACTGCTGGATGAGCTCGAGGTCCGGCGCGGAGCGGCGCAAGGCTTCGATGCCGACGTGCGGAGGCGCGTCCAGGAAATACTCGAGGCCGTTCGCACCCGGGGCGATGAGGCGGTGCTTGAGTTCACGGAACGCTTCGACGGCTGCCGCCTGGAGCCGGAGAACATGCGCGTCGGGCCGGAAGAGGTGGAAGAGGCCCTGGCGAGCATCCCCGGGGCGCTCCTCGATGCGCTCAAGTACGCCGCCGAGCGTATCCGCACCTTTCAGGAATCCATCCTCCTGCGCGACCCCGCGCCCATTGAAACCGGAGGAAGGAGCCTGGGCATCCGATACCGCCCCGTGGACTCGGCGGGGCTGTGCGTGCCGGGCTTCACGGCGTCTCTGGCCTCCAGCGTGCTTATGAACGCCGTGCCCGCGGCCGTAGCCGGTGTGGGGCGCATTGTGATGATTACACCGCCGCGCCCCCGCGGGGGATCGTGCCCCTCCGCTTCCGTCTCGCCCGACCGCCTGGCCGCCGCGCACGTGGCGGGCATAGAGGAGATCTACCGGGTTTTCGGCGTCCAGGGTGTCGCGGCCCTCGCCTATGGCACCGAGACCATCCCGGTCGTCGACTTCATCGCGGGGCCCGGCAACGTCTACGTGCAGTCGGCCAAGAAGGCCGTCTTCGGCGTAGTGGGCGTGGACATGATCGCCGGGCACAGCGAGGTGCTGGTGCTCGCGGATTTCACCGCCAAACCCGAATGGGTGGCCGCCGAGCTCATCAGCCAGAGCGAGCATCACGAAGGCTGCGCGACGCTGCTCACCGATGATGAGCAACTCGCCGAGGCCACAGCGCAGCGCGTCGACGAGCAGCTCGCCGCCCACAGCGGGGCGCGGGAGGTGCGCGATCATCTGGAATGCTCCGGTCTGGCCGTCGTGGCGGGGTCGATGGATGAGTGCGTGGAACTCGCCAATCGCCTCGCGCCGGAGCACCTGGTCATCATGACACGGGAGCCCGAGGCCCTCAGCGAGGGCATAAGGCACGCGGGGGCCATCTTCCTTGGTGACCGGACCCCCGTGGCCGTCGGCGACTACGTCGCCGGTCCCAGCCATTGCCTGCCGACCGGAACCACGGCGCGTTTCAGCAGCGGCCTGACGGCCAACACGTTCCTGAAATCCACCAGTCTGGTGCGCTACGACCGCAAGGCGCTCGCCGAGGACGCAGCAAGCCTCGAGGTCATCGCCGAAGCCGAGGGCCTTGAGGCACATGCGCGGTCGGTGGAACTGCGCCTGCAACCGAGAGGGGACGAGACGGGGAAAGAAGGTGCTTCAAGAACTAACGATAAACGAAGCACTTCATCATAACGTCTCAATCTGTACGAGTAACGTTTCAGTCGCTTGAGGACTTCTTGAGTGCTTCGGCCAAAAGTTGTGGATTGGGTCCTCATGACCCCTTCCCGTTTTTTGTGCCAGTTGTTATGAGAGAATTGGATGGGGTTTCCTCGCTGGCTGGTCTGGA
>CAZHPE010000256.1:0-3427 GCA_964534775.1 uncultured candidatus Brocadiaceae bacterium | reverse complement strand
GATCATCTTGCGTTTTGTGCCGAGGGACTTGCCATGTTTGCAGCCGTCGCGCGTCCAGTAGCGATAACAGATTTGGGCGCATTTCTTGATGAATGCCGTTTGTGTCTTCTTGAATGTCTCGGCCGGCAGGAACACGGAACAGGAAGAGCATTGCACCACGGTAACACGGGGGAAACAAGGACATCCTGTGGGTTTCTTGGGGCATGGCATATTTTCTTTACAGATAGCCCGTTAGCACAATGCGGAGAGGTGGCTGAGCGGTCTAAAGCAACGGTTTGCTAAACCGTCGAGGGGCTATTAGCTCCTCCGGGGGTTCGAATCCCCCCCTCTCCGCCAGCTTCTTCCATCTCTCGTCCCGCCGCGACGCGCGGCTATCCCAAACCCTCTGCTGCCCAATCTGCACCCGACCGCGTCTCGCGAGTGTCGAAGGAGAATGATGTGAAAGTGCTCATTACCGGAGCGGGCGGTCTCGTCGCCAAAGGCGTCCGCAAAGGGCTGGCCGGGAGGCATGCCCTCCGTCTGATGGACATAGCGCCGATTCATGACCCGGACGGCGAAGTGGTGATCGGCAGCATCATCAACCGGCGGGACGTGAAACGGGCCGTGAAGGGCATGGATGCCGTCATTCACCTCGCCCTCTCCGCGCACGAGAATGATGCCCGTGGATTCGACGTGAGCGTGAAAGGGACCTACATTCTGCTGGAGGAGGCGCTGGCCGCAGGGGTGAGACGAGCCGTGTGCACCAGTTCTCTGTCCGTATATGAGGGGCCCTTCAGCCCCAAGAGACAGGCGGTAACCGAGGATGTCCCTCCCGTCCCGGGATGCAGGCCATATACGATAATGAAGGTATTCGAGGAGGACATCGTGCGCTACTTCGCACGGGAGAGGGGATTGCGCGCGGTCATTCTTCGGCTGACGGGCCCGACGACGCCCGAGAGGTGGGACAGGATGGCCGCGGCGGGGAACCGCCCCCAGCACTTTACCCATCTGGAGGACGTGGCCCAGGCGTACCGACTCGCATTGGAGAAGGACGACCTGGGATTTGAAATCTTTCATATCGGCCCGGAAGACCGGGACGGACGGTTGCCAATCGACAAAGCCAAGCGCATCCTGGGCTACGCGCCCAAGTGGCGCTTCTGAGGGGTCTGACACAGGAACGATGCCGGCACCGCAACTGTGGCAGCGAGGCGCCACATGATGTCGCAACTCCTGGCCATGACATCGGATACATGAGCCGTCCGGCCCCCGCAGCACCGCCTGCCGCAAACGAAGCCGCCAACCGCGTGTGGGGCAACCTGACACGAACAAGAGAACCCTTCCACTGCACTATACTGGCGAGGAATCGATGGCTGTGGAAGATGGCTCTTCGGACTCCATCGCAAGTTAGCGCGCGCGTTTCACACCACGGGAACCCTGCTGGCAGAGAGTTCCGTGCGATTTCACCCGTTCTTCACACCTCCGTCCGAGATGCTTCACACTGATGGGTTATCATATGATTGAGCACAATGTAACGAGTCAAATGGAGCACCCGGCGTTTGCCCGCCCATGGTCTGCCCCTCGCGGTTCATCAGATTAGAAGGATCTAATGGGTCAGCAGCCACGAAACGCTGTTTGCCAGCGCTCGACACGTAGCGCGCGTCCTGAGCCTCGCGGCATCGTGTCGGCGCCCGGCAAACGGTTTCTTTCGGGTCCATGCGCAAGCCCGTTCCTTTGCCTCGCGCTGGCGGCCTTCTGTGCGCTTCATGCGGGCTGTGACAAGCAAGATAGCCGAAAGCTCGTCATCTTCCACGCTGCCAGCCTCGCCCTGCCGTTCAAGGAACTGGAGAGGATCTATGAGACCGAGCACCCCGGGGTCGACGTAGTCCGCGAGCCGAGCAGCAGCCGCGTTGCGATTCACAAGGTGACCGAGACCCATCGGTCAGCGGACATCGTCGCCAGCGCCGACGAAGCCCTTCTGCGACAGCTCCTCCTTCCGACTCATGCGAAGTGGTCCGCAGCTTTCGCGCGCAACCACATCGTCATCGCCTACGCCATTCAGAGCCGCTACAGAACCGAAATAGGCGCCTACAACTGGTACGAGGTATTGTTGCGGGACGACGTGGGATATGGCTACTGCAATCCTAACCAGGCGCCCGTGGGCTATCGGACGCGCCTCGTGTGGAAACTGGCAGACCTGTACTACGATGATGAGGCCGGCGGGGAGAAGATATACGAGCGGCTGGTCGAGAACTGCCCGGAGGCTAACATCCGCCCCCACGTCAACGAGCTTATCCCAATGCTCCAATCCTTCAGCCTTGACTACATCTTCACGTACAGTTCCATAGCGATGCAGCACCGGCTCGAATGGATCAAGTTGCCCGCCGAGATAGACTTGGGCACCAGTGAATTCGCCGAGCTTTACGGCCAGGTCGGCATCGAGATCGAGGGAAAAACGCCCGGAGCAACCATCACGAAGAACGGAAAGCCCATCGTCTACGGCGTCAGCATCGTGCCCGACGCGCAAAACCCGCAGGACGCAGAGGCATTTCTCGAGCTGCTGCTCGGACCGAGAGGGGCCGAAGTGATGGAAAAGAGCTTCCAGGAACCCGTGACCCCGGCCATGTGCATGAACCTTTCGACCGCGCCCGAGTCCCTGCAGTCCCTGATGACGCCCATGGAGCCTGACGCACAGTGAAGAAAAGACGAGGCATAAACCCGGCATTCCTGGCCGCCGCCGCAGGCGTCGTCCTTTTGCACGTACTGGTCTTCCCCCACATCGTCGGCATCGGCACCAATGCCGTGCTGATCGCCACGAACCTGTTTGCGCTATGGTGCGGGTTCGTTTATGAGCGGGTGTTCGGCGGAAGGCGCACGATATCTTACGTCTGCGGGTACCTGATTCTCTTCGTGATGTGCTTCGCCGTGCTGGGCGGGGAAAGGGGAGCGGTTGTCTTCGGGATATTCGGCATGCTTTACGCCGCCAGTTTCCGCTGGCCTCTGCTTCTCAGCCTGTTCGCCATTCTCTTCTTGTCGATCGTTTTGGTCCCCCCCTACTGGACGCAGACCACGCTGCTTCTTGGCTTTCTGCTGACCGTCGTCGTTCGCCTCTATCCTCAGCGCCAGAACCGCTTCATGCTGTTCTGCTTCAGTGTGGGGTTCCTGATCGTCGCCGCCGTTGTTCTGCCGCTGGTCTTCCTGTGCCTGCAGACCACTCCCCAGACGCTCCTGGTCACGATGCAGGACTCGGAGTTCCGCGCAGCCCTTGTAACGAGCGCCAAGACGGCCACGGTCTCCACGGCGGTCGTCCTGGTCTTGGGCGTCCCGCTGGCCTACGCCATGGCCCGGCTGGAGTTCTGGGGCAAGCAGTTCATCGACAGCCTTATCGATATTCCCATAATCATCCCCCAGTCCGTGGTCGGCATCGCCCTTCTGCTCGTGCTCGGCCCCT
>CAZHPE010000255.1:0-3455 GCA_964534775.1 uncultured candidatus Brocadiaceae bacterium | reverse complement strand
AGGCCGTTGCGCAGGTTGTACTTCATGATACTTCGCAGCGTCTTGCGCACGTTGGCCCGCTTCAGCAGGTAGCCGAGTCCGCACACGTGCGCCATGAGCTGGCCGATCAGCTGATCGACCAGGCAGCCGGGTCCGAGCTGATAATCCGGTTCCTTCATCCCCGTTGCCCCCATCCCCACGCGCAGGCTCTCGGCCACGTCGCTGGAAAGCCGCGGCGGCCGGACCTCGTGTTCGTAGTACTCGCCGTTGAACAGGTGCTCGTCCATCCAGCGGCTTCCCCGCTCGAAAAGACCCCGGCAGCGATCGGCGAACTCCCCCTCACCGAGGTGGCGCGCCATCTCCTCCGCCGCCCGCAGGGCGCCGAGGTACCAGGCGCCCATCTGCGGATTGGGCCCGTAGTACTCCACATCCATCGTGTTGTGCTGGCAGCCTTCCATCACCCCGTCGCGGTCGCCGTCCCAGCCGCCGTCGATCCAGCAGAACTCCAGAGCCTTCTTCACCATCGGATACAGCGAACGCAGCCAGTCGTCATCGCCGCTCAACTGCCAGTCGCGGTACACCTTCATGATGCAGCCCATCTGGCCGTCGGCCGCCGCCTTGCCGAAGGAGGTCGCCCGGCCTATGGGAAGGGAAACGCGGAAGCTCATCATACCGTCAGCGCCGGTGGCCTCGCAAAATTCCACCTCCCGCATGCGCCTGGCCAGATCGCCGAACAGAAACGCCATCGCCTGCTCGTAGTTCCACACATGGGTGCAGGATCCGAAGCAGCATCCGGAGTTGTCGAGGTAGCCCTCCCAACCGAAAAATCTGCCATCCGGGGTGCGAAAGCAGGTCTGGGTGCGCAGCGTGCTGAGATTGAAGAGCGCCGCCTCTTTCACCACATCGGGCAGGTCGGATTCGCAGAACGCCCGCACGAAGGTCACCGTCTCAGACTCCAGGGACCGCAGCTGCGGGACGCTTTTCCGCAGCACATCCCAGGCGTCGCGGTAGCGCGTCGTGTAGTAGTTGCCGATGCGATCCTCGGAGCATGGCTGGTCGCCCCCGGCCGGGGTCCAGGTGTAGCGGTTTGGGAAGTGCCAGGCGATGACGAAGGTCACCTCCCGAGTGGCTCCGGGGGGCAGGCGCAGGGCTACGGCCAGCGAACCCATGGGGGCGTCCTCACCCTCCCGGCGGCGCTCCTCCAGGCAGCCGTCTTCCTCAAAGTCATCCCAGAAATCCAGCAGAGCGCTGCCCCAGCCCACCTTCTTCCACGCCGTGCGATGAGAGACGCCGCGACCAGCAGTGGTAGCCAGCGCCATGGTCCCCCACTGGGCCGCGTCGGCGGGGACGCCGCGTGTCTGCATGAAGATCCCGCTGTGTCCGCTCTCCTTGCGAAAGCTGTTGCGGTTGTCCCTGCTGACCCCCTCGGTGCCGTCCTGACCGATGAAGTTGAGGAGAGAGCCGCACAGGTCGGCGGCCACGGTCGCCGAGGTGCGGTTGGTGAGTACGAATCGGAGGATCGCCACCGGGATACCGCTGCTGTCCGGGTCGCACGGGATCAGGGGATTGAAGGCCTCGAGGCGCACACTCACTGGCACGCGCCGGTCCGACAGCATCACCTGGCCCAGGGGGTAGGCCGCCGCAAAGGAACAGCGCTCGAATCGCGGCAGGCCGTGGTTGGGGGCCGGGCTTCCTGACTGCCCCTCGTATTCGGAGAGGTCGAGAGGGCCTTCCAGGATCCGCGTCACCGGCGTCGCTCCCGCTACTTTGGTACGGAGGGCGAAGAACGGTGCCGCGCCCAGTCCCTGCCGCGGCACGAAGCCCTTCGCCGGCCGATTGGCGATCTCCCAGTCCCGCAGATCACCCCTCCCCCCGAGCGAAACCGTGCCCGTGCCGATTCCTCCCAGCGGCAGGGCGATCCGGGTGAGGTGGTCCTGGTCGTAGCGCTTCAATACGGGCCATCGGCCGATCCGTGCCATGCTACCCCCTTTGGTTGCCCCGCGTAACCAAAAGCCCCACCGGATACAAGCCTTGACCCGGTGGGGCAGAACCTACACGCAGTGCAGATCCCTAACCCGTGAGCTGGTCTGCCTGCTTCTTTATCGCCTCGGCCTGCCTCTTCATAGCCGCGGCCTGCTCCCGCATGGTCTCGCAAAGCTTCTTGGCCGCGTCGGCCCTCTTCAGCAAGTCGGGCCCCCTCTTGAGTTTTGCCGCCTCTCTATCAGCCCCCTGCCGCGTCTTCCAGATCCTCAGCTTGATTCTCCAGGACTTTGGCCTGCCGTTTGGCGTCCTTGGCAAACTCGCCGCCGCCGCCCAGCCCAGTCGCGGCAATCGTGTTCCATCCTCCCGTCGAGTTCCTACCAGTCCGCCACGCTGCCGTCCGACTCGTAGTAGAGCTCGCCTCCAAGCTCCTCGGCGTATTCGCCGCAGTCCCGTTCGGCCGCATCCTCGTCAATCTCCATCCCCAGCCCCGGCTTGTCCGGCAGCTCGATGTGCCCCTCCTTTACCTGCCAATCCTCCTTCAGCAGCCCCCCGCCGAGCCCCTGGTCGATCTGCTCCTGCACCAGGAAGTTGGGCACTGCCGCATCCACCTGCAGCGAGGCTGAAAACGCCACCGGCCCGATGGCGCAGTGAGGCATGATGTGAACGTAGTACACCTCCGCCATGTTGGCCACCTTCACGAGCTCCGAAATCCCCCCCACGTGCGAAGTATCGGGCTGGATGTAGGCCGCCGCGTGTTTCTCGAGAACCTCCCGGAACCCCCAACGCGTGAGCAACCGCTCGCCGGTGGCGATGGGAATGGTCACCTTGTCCGTCACCTGCTTCAGAGCCTCCACATTCTCCTGGGGTACGGGTTCTTCCACGAACATGGGCCGCATGCCCTTCAACTCCTGGCAGATCTCCACCGCTAGGGCCGGCGTCATCTTGCCGTGGAAGTCGAAGGCCAGCTCCACCCCGTCGCCCACCCACTCCCTCATCAGATAAGCCCGCTCCACAAAATCGTCGATCACCGCTGGCGGCTCGTGGGCCCGCCATGTGCCGCCGGGTCCGGACTTGTAGGCGCCGTAACCCCCCCTCTTCTGGAGAAAGTCAAGCCGCTCCCGGGCTGCCGCCTTCCCCTCGTCGGTGAGGCTGTCGATGCCCCAGTGCGCGTACACCCTGATGCGGTCGCGCACAGCTCCGCCCAGCAGCTGGTGCACCGGCACGCCAAAGTGCTTTCCCGCCAGGTCCCACAGCGCCTGGTCAAGACCGGAAAGAGCGCTCATCAACACATTGCCGCCGCGAAAGAAAGCGGAGCGGTAGATGTGCTGCCAGTGGTGCTGTATGCGCAGCGGGTCCTTGCCGATCAGGTAATCACCCAGTTCCTCGACGGCGGTCGACGTGCTCCGGGCCTTCCCCTCCAGCGTGGTCTCCCCCCACCCGACGAGGCCGGAGTCCGTGGTGACCTTCACCAGCCGCACCCTCGGCATCGGAAA
>CAZHPE010000254.1:0-3458 GCA_964534775.1 uncultured candidatus Brocadiaceae bacterium | reverse complement strand
CTAACATATCAGGCAAGTACCAATCAGGACAAAACGTGACTTTCACCACGGGCTGGTAATGACAGGAGCGGACAGATAGGGTCAACGGTGGACAGGACTGACGCGGTGGAGGGCCGAGCCCTGCAGAGCAACGTGCGTCCGAGTCGCGCCAGTGCAGGGTTCGTGTAGGGTTCGTGTAGGGTTGGTGTAGGGAAAGACGCGCCCAGATGCACCCGTTACGACCTGCCGGAGCCGATGCGGAGGGGGCGCGGCGCGGGCGTGTCCTTGCTATCGGGGGCGAAGGCTGTCATAATCCCGGCGCATTGTGTTCGCCGCGGAGTGCGGTTTTCCGCGGCTTGTCGCACCCCCATACCCGAGCGTTCGTGGAGACGCAGATGGCAAAACCGGTGAAGCGGAAACTGACGGATTCCGACCTCCTCGCGAGGAGGAATGGGATCGATGCCATTGCCATGGGTCGCGAGGCCGCACGCGCCAAGACCACGCGCAAGCTGGCGGGCTTCGATTACATTCGCGGCGACCTCCACATGCACACCGTCTACAGCGACGGCAGCGGTTCGGTGGCCGACATGGAGGAGATTGCGGACTTCCGCGGGCTGGACTTCATCTTCGTCACGGACCACTCGACCATCCGCCAGAGTATCGAGTGCAGGAAGTACAAGAACGTCTGGTGGGGACAGGAGCCGGGAGCCGGGCCGCAGCATGTCTGCATCCTGGCGGGCAAGAAGAAGTACACGCCGCTGTGCGATATGGCGCGCGATGCCGAGCGCCTGCGCGAGTTGGGGGATTTCTTCTTCTATCCGCATCCCGTCGGGTGGTACCCGCGTACCTGGTACACCCAGGAGAGGATGGATGCGCTGGCGGAAGTCGGCCCGGAGTTCGCGATAGAGGTGATGAGCGGGATATTCCGCACGTTCTCGTTTCACGACGAGTGGACCGACAGCAACGTCGCCCTCTGGGACCGTTACCTCTGCGCCGGATTCCGGGTGACGGGCCTTGGCGCGACCGACTCCCACTTCGCGCCGGGGGTGGGCAACGTCTGGACGAGCGTGCTGGAGACCAGGGTGCGAATGAAGGGTGTGCTCGACACGCTGCGCACGGGCCGGGTTTTCGCCTCGTCTGGGCCGGCCATAGATATTTCCTGCGGCAAGACGCCCATGGGCGGCGTCATCAAACCGCGCGGCCAGAAGGCGCGGATACGCATCCGCTGCGCCGACTCGTACGGGCTTAGGCGGGTGCAGTTGGTGCAGGACGGGCGTGTCGTTCGCGAGTTCGCGCTCACGGGCAAGGACCGGTTCAGCGAGAGCGTAGAGGTGACGCTGCCGAAACGCGACAGCTACGTGCGGGCCGAGTGCGCCGCCAATGACGACCGGCGGGCCTACTCCAACCCAATCTACTTCCGCAGGTAACGTCCCGTCGGCGCCGTGGCCACGCAAGCGGGGCAATACCATACCGATTCATCATGTTCCTTTCCGGGTAGTTTTATCCTCGGATATCTTTGATCAGTTTAATAGCATTGGTCCAGAAGATGTGCAAATGTCTTTCTTTGCCAGCCCGACTCATCTAGCCGCCCTTGCCATTGCCTTCCTCACCGTATTCCCTCCGGCGCAGAACACACTCGAGATGCCGCAGATTCTCTGCAATGAGGCATTCCCCGGAGGGGGCGCTATTCCCTCGCCCAATTCTCGCCCAGATGTCCGCCTCCTTCAAGCGAAGTGGCCTGCGCCCCGCAGACGAATTCCGGTTCTGTGTTATAATCCCGCTCCGCTCTTCTGATGGAAGGCGTTTTCGCGTTGCAGGCGGCGGCGGCTTGCCCGCGCAAGAGCGGAAGGGCCCGACATTACGCTCTGCCGGCGGTTCGCAGGGAACGCTCTTCGTTGGATATGCCGCCGGGACATTCTTCGGTGCCCGCACGGTTTTGACTGACGGCGCTACCTGGCACAGCCGGTGAACACGCATTGGGAGGACGTGCGAGATGGAAGGGATCACGCTGACTCTCCACCTGCGAAGCCGCAGACTCCGCACTGACGCGAACGGCCGCAACGTCTGGCGAACAGTCCGCCGCACGCGCGAGGTCGCGGCGGCCCGCACAGCGATCATCGTCTGCGACATGTGGGACGTGCACTGGAGCCGCGCCGCGCGGGAGCGTGTGGATCAGATGGCACCGCGCATGAACCAGGTGCTCGGGGCCGCCCGGGCGAGAGGCGTGCGGGTCATTCACGCCCCGTCCGACACGCTCGATTTCTATCAGGACACTCCCGCCCGGCGAAGAATCGTCTCGGTGCCGCCCGTGACGCCTCCCGAGCCGATCGGGTTTCCCGACCCTCCGCTGCCGATCGACGACTCGGACTGGGGCAGCGATACCAACCACGGTGACGAAACGCCCAACGACATCGTGTGGACTCGCCAGCATTCCGCCATAGAGATCGACCACGACCGCGACGTCATCTCTGAAAACGGGGGCGAGATCTACAGTTACCTTGCGCGCAGCGGGGTGGAGACCGTGGTGATCATGGGCGTCCATACGAGCGCATGCGTGCTGAACCGCTCGTTCGGCATAAAGCAGATGATCCGCTGGGGCGTCGACATCGCCCTGGCGCGCGACCTGACGGACGCGATGTACAACCCGGCCCTTCCGCCCTACGTGAGCCACGCAGACGGCACGAGGCTGGTGGTCGATTATATCGAGAAGTTCTGGTGCCCGACGCTCCCGAGCCGCAACCTCGCCGACGGCGAGACCTGACCACCCATCCCCTTTCGGTGCCCGCGCGCAATGCATGCTACTCCAGCGCGACGTGGACAAGTTCAGCTATGTGAACTGCCGGAATGAGGACTATGACTTCTCCGTCGGCAACACGGAAGGACACGTCTCGCTTCGCGCGCACAAGTCGCACGGACTTTGCGCTGCGACCGCTCGGTAGGCGGAGACGCACTTCCACGTCGTGAACGGGTACATACTCCTGCCGCAACCTCAGGTCGGGCGCATCCTGCGACCCGATAGGCGCCAGAAGCCACAGGAGCAGATCGCCGGCTACCGAATGGCGCAAGAGGGCGCATACTCCGCGTGGCGCGGAAACGTGATATGGCCTTGCCTGCTCGGAAAGAAAGTCCGTGATCGAGGCGAACAGCCGCCGAATCGAAGCGACGCGACTCGCGGTATAGTGCGCTTCAAGCGCTCCGGCGATGTAGATTGCCCTTCCCTTCCCGAACTTGTTGGCCACAATCGCAGGTCCCCGGACAGCCTCGTTGCCCAGGTCCCAACACTCGGCCAACACCTCTGCCTGCCCCGTCGGCTTGACAGGAACAAGCCGCCCATCGCCTTGCACGACGGCCCCGGGTCCATACTCGCCCAGAGCCGGATGCGAGGCCGTGATGCGGTAGTAGCAGTCGGGCAGACTGGGCAAGGGCTCGTCCAGCATTTCCACGCCCAATACATCCTTCAGGGCGCCGCCGTCCGCACG
>CAZHPE010000253.1:0-3483 GCA_964534775.1 uncultured candidatus Brocadiaceae bacterium | reverse complement strand
GCCCGCCGCGGCGGGCACCCTCCGGCCACGCCGGGGCCTCCACCGCGCGCCCGTTGATCGCCAGGTTGCGCACAGCCCAGTTGTGCCCGCCCGAGTACCCGGCGATGCCCACCCGGCCGGCTCCATAGGTCTCGTCGGTCGCATCGGGGCCTTTGACTCCGCCGACCCACATCTGCATCTGCTTTCCGCGGCGCTCCAGCCTCAGGCTTTGCCAGAGATTCCCGTGCGGCGTGACGTTATGCATGAGCTGCATCTTGAGGTTGCGGATGTGGCCGCTGCCGTCGGCCATCGACATGGCCGCATAGTTCGCGCGGGCACGCCAGAGCTGCGCCCAGCTCGGCACCTGCGCCCAGTAGTAATGCGCGCTGTCCTGCGCGCCGAAGATCAGCCCCGTGTGGCCGCGGGCCTCGGGCCGCTGGAACTCGCACTCCATCGTCACGTCCCCCAAGCACACGTCCGTGCGGATCGCCACCACGTGGGACCAGTAGCCCGCCTGGGGCGGACGAATCTCGTTGAGCTCCGTCAGGAAGTGCCAGCGGTTCGATCGCGGGATCGCGTGTAGCGTCGCGTCCCTCGGGCTCGCAATGCCCGCCCGCAGCACCCAGTCTGTTATGCCGCTGATCGTCCGAACAACCAGCAGATGCTTTCCCGCCGCCAGCCGCCGGCGGAAGCAGTGATCGGTCGGACCCACCCGACTGATCCCGAACTTTGTGGACCAGGGGAATCCCTGGCTGTTGCCCTCATCCAGATTCTCGAACACTTCCTCACCGTCGATCCACCACTGCATCCACCAGTTGCACCCTGCGCCGAAGACAACCTCCGTTTCCCGGTCGACTTCCATTTCGGCCATCGCGTAGGCCTGCTGGCCGGCCTCGTGGCCGCCGAAGAGCGCCCCGAAGTCGAGCGCGCCGTCGGTCATTTCCGCATCACGACCCTCGAAGGCGCGAGCGCCTATGGACAGGGTTTTCGGGACTGCCGAAAGGCCTTCAACCTCGGCGCTCACAATGGGGACGGCCTGTTTGTGATAGGTGTAGTCGGTTACGTCGGACCATTCCACCTTGGTCGCATCGGCGCCCGTGGGCCCGAAGACGCGCCAGCGGGTGGGGAAAGCAACATCCGCCTTTGCGTCGGTGGGCAAGAGCGTCTCGCCGCCTTCACGGCCCAGCAAGTCCCACGTCTCATCCCCGATCCGAGTCAGGCCCATCCGTCTTCCTCCCGCTGTGAACACTGCGTGCGTATCGCATGCATCGCTGGCGCGATATCCTGTTGATCCCCGCCGGCCAAGCGGCTACATTCTCGGGCATTGACCCGCATTTGGCAAGGCGAGAGTCAAGAACCAGGGGAAGGAGTGCGCATGCTGTCGACGCAGGACATGGGCGGCATAAAGGTGACCGAGGAGCAACTCCGGGAGATGCAGGTCGGGGGCTACATACTGCACGCCCGCGGTGGCAAGCTCGAGAAGATCCAGGTAGAGAAGACCAAGCTCCCGGTCGACCCGGAGGGACACGTCCAGTGCCAGAGCCTGGCGCAGGCGCCCGGCGGCACGATCTGCGCCGCCCAGCGCACGATCATCTCCCAGTCCACCGACGGCGGCCGCACGTGGCAGCACTCGCACCACGAGGACCCTGGTCGCTTCAGTTGCTGGCGCATCCGGTTCGACGCCGAAAGCACGATGCTGAACTGCTGCCACCTGAAAGGAGAAGACTTGCCGGCGATCCTGGCGTCCGGGGACGGGGGCGAGACGTGGGAGAAGATCGGTCAGATCGACCTGCCGCTAAAGGGAACGTCCATGCTCAGCTTTGGCGTCATCCGCCTCCGCGACGGAGCGCTGGTGGCCCCCGTCAAGGACAGGGCGGCGGAGGTCGCCGAGCGCTATGAGGCGCTCATCTCCGGGACCGAAAGCATCTATTTCTGCCGTTCCACGGACGGCGGTCGCACCTGGCCCGAGCATCATTACATGTGCGATTGGAGCGCCGAGACTGGCCTCGCGGAACTCTCCAGCGGCCGCCTCGTGGCGGTGATGCGACATCAGCGCCCGCGCCTGCCCGAGGACACGCCCGAGCTGCTCGAGCGCACCGGCGCGGCTGCTATGGGCTGCCAGTTCCCCTACAAGCACGTCTTCCTCGCCGATTCGGACGACGACGGCAGGACCTGGACCAAGCCGCGCCAGTTGACCACGGTTTTCGGGCAGTGCCGCGGCACCGGAGTGGGCCTGTCGGGCGAGCGGTTGGTGGTCGCGCATGATCACCGCTACCCTCGTGCCATGGCCGGCGCCCGGGCCATGGTGAGCCTCGACGGCGGCCGGTGCTGGGAGGACGAGGTCTATTACCTGAGCCACGGCATGGCGGCGGGCTACAACGAAACCATCTGCCTGGACGGCGACGAGATGCTCACGCTGACCGGGTCCTGCTACGGGAACGTCGAGCAATCGCAGGCCGTTATGGGCAGATCGGAGTTCGCCCTCATCCGGTGGAAGCTGGTCAGCTGAGATGTGGGTATGGCCAAGCTAAGCCGCGCGCCATTCGCACTCGCTGCCGCGCCGGGCGGCCGGGCTGGGATGAGTCAGTCCAGCGGCCGCCAGCGGATCGCCTGCATGCGAGGCGCGAATTCGATTCCCTCGGAGGTGGGGGGGCCGACTCCGTCGCCCCAGTTGCCTTCGGATCGCTCGCCCACCAGCGTCAGTATCATGCCCTGTTTGCCGTCGGCCAGATGCGGCGGCAGGACGCAAGCGGCCGAATACCCGGGGAAAGCGCGCGTGGTATTCAGGTGGTAGAGCTCGGGGTCCCACGTGCGGCCGCCGTCGCGGCTGATCGTGGCGCGCTCGCCGCCGCGCAGGGGCGGGCAGCGGTGCGTGTAGAGCAGCACGACCCGACCGTCCGGCAGCTCCACCATGCCGCCGTGCATCTCATTCAACAGGAACGTGCACGGGTGCACGTTCGTCCAGGTCACGCCGCCGTCGTCGGATTCGGCCAAGAGCAGCCGTTTGACGTAAGAGGTCAGCCTCGTCTGCTGCGACAGGCGCTGGAAATGGCGCCAGGCCATCTCGTTCTTGAAGCAGCGCTGCCAGTCATCGGCCGGCACCGGCGTGTTGTCGCGTACCACGGCCAGCAGGCGACCGGACGAGAGCTCTATGATCGCCGGCTCGCCGCCGGGGCAGATCGGATAGCCCTCGGACCAGCTTCGGCCGCGGTCGCTGGAGCGGTGGGCGTACATTGCACCCCCAATGACGCCTTCGCCGAGACGGCCGATCGCGGCGATCAGACAGCCGTCGGCCAGTTCGGTGATGGGGCCGGCAAGAGGGTTCCCAGCGCGCGGGATCTCGCCCGCACGCCCCCAACTCTTCCCCTCGTCGTTGGAGCGATCAAGGGTCAGCACGTCGCTGTCCTTATCGTAGGACGCCGCCACGAACGTGCCGTCGCGCAGAACGGTGTTCAGCTCCTTGCTCGGCTCGAGGATGCACCAGGTGCGCCCTCCGTCGGGTGT
>CAZHPE010000252.1:0-3497 GCA_964534775.1 uncultured candidatus Brocadiaceae bacterium | reverse complement strand
GCCGACTCGCCGTATCGTAAAAGGACCATGGACCGACTACTTTCACCTCGGGCTGATAGGAATCAAGCGGAATCGTGAGTAGTCGTCCCGGTCGTCGGCCGCTTGCCGCCCCCCGCGCTGCTAGCCGCGTGCAAAGCGGCCGGGCGCCGAGCTATAATGAGTGTCGTTCGGAAAGCTTGCCGCATCGAGGCCGATGGCCACGCCTCTGGGCGAAGGGGACGATTGCTTGCGGGAACCCGTGCTTGTGAGCGCGTGTCTACTGGGACTCCGCACGCGCTACGACGGCGCAAGCGAGCGCCGCGAGGCCGTTATTGAAGCGCTTCGCGGATGCTGGGTCGTCCCACTCTGCCCGGAGCAACTTGGCGGGCTGCCCACCCCGCGCACGCCCGCCGAGATCGAGAACGGGGACGGTTGCACCGTGCTTGACGGGCTGGCGATGGTCGTTGCGCGGGATGGGTGCGACGTGACCGCAGAGTATCTGCGGGGGGCGGCGGAAGCGATGAAGGTTGCCGAGTTGTTCTCTGTGCGTCGAGCGGTGCTGAAGGAAGGGAGCCCGGCCTGCGGCGTGCGTCGCATCAGGCGCGCCGGGGGAGACGTTTCCGGCATGGGCGTGGCGGCCGCCCTGTTGCATCGAAGGGGCGTGGAGTTGGATGGACGCGAGTGATTGGGGCCGCACGGACCGCGCGCCCCAAGGGCTGGACCGGAGCGATATCATGACGGGCGCTTTACATAAGTTCTGCGAGTGGTTGGCGGGCACTGTCCTGTTCATCGGGTATCCGGGCATCGTCCTCCTGATGGCTATCGAGAGTTCGTTCGTCCCCTTCCCGAGCGAGTTGGTGATGCCGCCGGCCGGCTATCAAATCGCCCAGGGCAACATGTCGTGGGTGGGGGTGATCGCGTCGGGCATCGCCGGCAACCTTATCGGGGCCTACGTCAACTACTTCCTCGCCGCCCGCCTGGGCCGTCCCTTCTTCCTGAAGTACGGGCGGTACTTCTTGATCAAGCCGGAGCAGATCGACCGTTGCGAGCGCTTCTTCGCCGATCACGGAGAGATCACGATGTTTGTCGGGCGGCTGATCCCGATGGTCCGCCAGTTCATTAGCGTGCCGGCGGGTGTGGCGCGGATGAACCTCTTGCGCTTCACAATCTACACGGCGCTCGGGGCCGGCATCTGGGTCACGGTGCTTACCTATATCGGGTTCGTCGTCGGCAAGAGTCGTGAGCTGTTCCAGCGCTATCTGAACGGTGCTGCCATGTACACGCTGGCGGGAGTTTTCGTTCTGGTCATTGTCTACGTATACCTGCACAGGCGCCGCAGAGGGCGCTGTAGTTCCACTGGCGAGCAGCCCTGATGCCCGCAGAGCGCCCTTCCGTGCCAGGGTCTCGGAATGTCGTGGAATTCGGGGTCGAGCGCGCGAGGTACGAACCCCAACATGCTATCCGACTCAGCCAGAAAGAAGCTCCTGGGCATCGCGCGCCGGGCAGTCGAGGCCGTAGTGAGCGGCAGGGGGTCGCCGGCCGAAGCCGTGGACCATGCCGAGCTTCAGGGAAAGCAGGGAGCCTTCGTCACCCTGAAGACCCACGGGCGGCTGCGCGGGTGTATCGGGCAATTCATAAGCGACCAACCGCTCTGGAAGACGGTGCGCGGGCTGGGCGTGCAGTCCGCCACCGAGGACCCGCGTTTCGTGGGCAGCCGCCTGACGCCCGCCGAACTTGCCGGGCTGGACATCGAGGTTTCGGTCCTGAGCCCGCTGGAAAGGATTGCGAACCCGCTGGACATCGAGCTCGGCGTGCACGGCATCCACATCCGCCGGGGTTACAGGACAGGGTGCTTCCTGCCCCAGGTGGCGACCGAGACCGGATGGAGCAAGGAGGAGTTCCTCTCCCACTGCTGCGCGGGCAAGGCGGGGATGCAGCCCGACGCGTGGAAGGACCCTCAGACCGAGGTGCTCGTCTTCACGGCCGAGATCATCCGCGAAGGCGAGAACGGATGAGACGGGCTCGGGAGGCCTCAGACACCGGTTTCGCCCATCGCCAGCGATTGACTCATCGTGGTTCGCCCGTGTTCATCTGCGGCTCGGCTTCTTCGATCCCGTGTTCCTGGTTCCACTGCCGGTTCAGCTCGCGGAGGTGGTCGCGGTAGCCCTTGAGCGCTGAGTTCTCCAACTCGTCCAGCCCCCACACGGCGCCGGGCCGGTTGAGCTGCGCGACGTAGCGCGCCTCCGCCGATCGCAGGAACACACGGGAAGTAAGCCCGAGCAGGAGCAGGCACGCGGTCATGATCGGCAGCAGGCTCCGCACGAAGCTCATGCGAAATTGCGCGTTCTCCGGGTGGCGCCGCTTCATGAGCCGGAACTGCCACAGGACGTACAGGAGCGCCGACAGTATGACCGTGGCTACAAGCCAGGCGCAGATGAAGTGCCGCGCGCAGCGGTCAGAGAAGAATGGCAATGGAGCCGTGTAGGCCACTCCCAGAAGCACCATGGCGACTATCAGCGCGGCAAGTAACAGGGCGCCTACCATTGCCGCGCGGCTCCGGAGGGGGTTGAGGAAGCCCTTCGCCAGCACGTCCATGCCGGCGTCTCGGCAGCGCGCCCTGATGGCGCGGTAGCTCGCGGCCATGAGCGTGATCAAGATGAGCGTCACGACGGAGACCTTTTCCAGGACTGCTCGTTCCGGGTTGTGCTGGATGCCGTAGCGCATGCTGCTGAACGGGGCGAGGCGGGAGTAGGCCACATAGAGCCCGATGGGCAAAACAAGGCCAAGGGGCACGATGCCCGCCACTCGGCGCCAGCCGACGAAGAAGAGCTTCGGGCCGTCTGCCCGGCTGCGACACCTCCAGAGGTCGAGGCAGGTGGCAACCGCGCACCTCCGCACTGTCAGCAGAAGCAGGGCTTCCAGCACCGCCAGCGCAAGTCCCTCGGCCAGAATGTGCTCCAGCGACGCCATGGACCGGCCCCGGAGCAAGTGATCAACGCCGGGTAGCGAAGCCGCCACGCGACTGTACCAGAAACCGTAGCGCTTGAGGCTCTCTGGCGGGATCTCACCGTGCTCGTGTTTACGCCAGATTGAATTCCATCGTTCGCTTTCTATTTCAAATCGCCGCAGGGCGAGTGCCGCCCTATCCGGCATGTTCATCCTTTCGTAGATGCCAGGCGCCTGCCTCAGCGCCATCCTCGGGGCCCCTTGCGAGGCCAACAGTTCGATCACGGTCTGCGCGCCTGCGCCCATCTGGACCGCTCGCCGATCCATTGCCTCGACCATCTCGATCGCTTCTTCGTGATGCCCCTCCTGGGCCAGGAGCGCGGAGTACGCAGCGACGCGCCTGTCCATCGCCCGGAACGACGCCAGATGTGACAATGGTGTTCCGGCGACGAAGAACCGCAGCCGCAGCTCGTCAGCAAGCGTCGTGGATGACCCCTTCCCCGAGAATTGATCCAGGAGTTGTGAGAGAATCCAGAGGTCTGTAGAGGCAGAAAGGATTCTCAGGTGAAAGA
>CAZHPE010000251.1:0-3498 GCA_964534775.1 uncultured candidatus Brocadiaceae bacterium | reverse complement strand
CCCCTCCCTCCAGACCAGCCAGCGAGGAAACCCCATCCAATTCTCTCATAACAACCGGCACAAAAAGCGGGAAGGGGTCGCCGTCGGTCGATGAAGATGCGGAACAGGCTCCACAACCTGCTGGTGCTTCGGGAATACCTGGGCGCGCTGCTGTTCGTGTTCGGGCTCCTGATACTTTTCCCCCTCATTCCGCTTGTCATCTACTACCGGGCCGGGGCTGTGGAGGCGGACTCCATGGTCTTCCTGGTGCCGGCCGCCGTTTCGTTCTTCCTGGGAGGCGCGCTGAAATGGCGCCGGCCCTTCCGGCCCCTCAGCGGCGCCAGTTCCATGCTCCTGTGCGTAGTGGGATGGCTTGCCCTTTCGGCCGTGGGAGCGGTACCCTTCTGCGCAGGCCTGAACGTGAGCTATCTCGACGCGTACTTCGAGTCCGTCTGCGGGTTCACCACCACGGGGATCACCATGCTGACGGGCTTGGACACGATGCCGCGCAGCATACTGTTCTGGCGCTCGTTCATTCAGTGGCTCGGGGGCCTGGGCATACTGACGTTCTTGCTGCTAGTGGTCTCGGCCGGCGGCTCGGCCCACATAATGTTCACCGCCGAGAGCCACAAGATATTCTCAAAACGCCCGGCCCCCGGCCTGTTCCGCACACTGCGCATCCTCTGGTCGATCTACGCGGCCTTCACGGTGCTGATAGCGGCCCTGCTACTGCTGGCGGGGATGAGCGTCTACGACGCGGTGGTACATGCGCTCACCTGCCTCTCGACCGGCGGGTATTCGCCCTACGATGCGAGCATTGCGTATTTCGGCGACTCCGGCCGCTATCCCTACTACGTCGCCATCGAATACGTCATCATCTTCGGCATGGTGCTCGGCGGGACCAATTTCTTCATCCACTACCGCGTTCTCACGGGCGGTGTCAGGGCCCTGTGGGACAACCTGGAGAGCAAGCTCTGGTGGGGTATGCTGGCGGGCGCGACCTTGCTGGTCGCCCTCAGCCGCTGCCTGTCGTTCGGTGAGGCGGACCTTTCGGAGACCGTCCGCCATTCGCTCTTTCAGGTCGTCAGTATCGCCACCACGACCGGCTACGCCACCAGGGGCATCGGCACGGCATACTTCCCCCCGCTGGCCAAGCAGGTCTTCCTCGTCCTGATGGTCGTCGGTGGATGCGTGGGTTCCACAAGCGGCGGGATCAAGGTGCTGCGGATCGGCGTTCTGCTCAAGATGGTGGTCCGGCAGGTTCAGCGGGTGATGCGGGGGCGCAGGGCCGTCAACCTGATCTTGGTCGACGGCGACAAGGTCGACGCGGAAGAGATCCGCCGCGTCTCCGCACTGTTTTTCGCATGGGTAGCGCTGCTGGCAGTGGGCGGCGGCATAACGGCGCTGCTCTCACCTCACCTCGGGCCGATGGAGGCGGCGTCCGGGATGTTCTCGGCCCTCGGCAACATCGGGCCCTGCTACATCTCGGTCGAGGCCATGGGGCAGCTCGACCCACTGGTGAAACTCACCTATATCATCGGCATGCTGGCGGGGCGGCTCGAGATCCTGCCCGTGCTGCTCCTTTTCAGCCGCAAGGCATGGCAATAGGAGGGATGGCGCATGTACGTTGTGATCGGCGGGGGCGGAGTGATGGGTCGCGGGCTGGCCAGAGAGCTTGTGAAGGGCCGGCACGACGTGGTCGTCGTGGAACAGGACCGGGCGGCGTGCGAGACCGTATCAACCAGGATCGGCGCGCTGGCGATAAACGGCAGCGCCACCGGCTACGACACCCTGGAGGAGGCCGGCATCAGGAAGGCCGACGTGGCGGTGGCGACCATGCCGCAGGACGCCGACAACCTCGCCTTCTGCCTGCTCGCCAGGAACTTCGAGGTCCCGAGGATCATTTCGCGAATGAGGGACACACGCTATGAGGCCGCCTACAAGCTGGCGGGCGTCGCGCAGGCGCTGAACGTCTCGGAGCTGTTCGTCGGCCAACTCGTCCTGGAGATCGAACAGCCGGCGCTCAGACACATAGCCACCTTCGGGCGCGGCAAGGCCTGCATCGTAGTGGACAGGATACCCGAGGGCGCCGTCGTCGACGGCCAGACCGTCGAGCAGATCGTGCAGAACAAGGCATTCCCGAAAGAGTGCGTCGTGGCGGGCATCTACCGCGAGGAGGGCGAAGAGTTCGTCTTTCCCCGCGGGCCGATAGAGGTGCGCGCTGGCGACCAGGTGTTCCTGGCAGCCAGCACCGAAGGCGTCCGAAAGGCCTCCCAATTCCTCCGCAGGACGAAATGAGCGCGGACCCGCAGCGATCCGCTAGCGCATGATGAGCGGGGTCCACTCGGCAAACGTTACCAGGTGGGCGACGTACGCGCCGGAGGCCGTGATGAACCAAATCAGAGCGGCGCCGCCCAACGCCAGGACCGCCAGGATACGGAAGACGAGGTTCCTGCGCAGACCGATAACGGGCAGGATCAGCGCCCCGCCCAGCCCCGTCATTGCGAAACCCGGAGCCCACTTCTCCTGGCCCTCCTGTCCCAGACCCCTCGCCACGGCCAGCGCCAGCAGTGCGAGGCCCGCCACCATGTTGACCAGCATCAGCGGCACATAGTCGATGAACATGCCCACCTCCCCTCAGAAGAACACTGGACCCGCCGCACCTGCACCCAGAATATGTCGCGCCGTCGCTTGAGCGGTGGACGTAAAGAGCGCGCCGCCCGGTTGGGTCAGACGAGCGTGTAGCCGCCGTCGACCACCACGTTGGCACCGGTCATGTAGCTGGAGGCCTCGGAGGCCAGGAACACCACCACCGGCCCCAGTTCCTCCGGCCGTCCGGGGCGGCCCATCGGCGTGCGCTCGATCCAGAGGCCGCCGGTCTCGGGGTTCTCGAAGTGCGGCTTGGACATCGGCGTGCCCATGTAGCCGGGCGAGAGGGCGTTGACGCGGATGTTGTGCCCGGCCCACTCAACGGCCAGCGATCTTGTCAGATGAACGAGGGCCGCCTTGGACGAGTTGTAAGCGGCCTGGCCCTGCGGCAGGTTGACGATCTGCCCGGACATGGAAGCGATGTTCACGATCACGCCCCCGCCCTTCTCGATCATCGCGCGCCCGACCGACTGCGAGCAGTAGAACGCGCCGTGCAGATTGACGTCGATGACCTTGTGCCAGTCCTCCAGGGACACATTCTCCGCCTCGCACCAGACGACGATGCCGGCGTTGTTGACCAGCACGTCGATCCTGCCGAACCTCTCCAGCGCCGCGTCCACGGCGTTCTGGACGCTGGCGGGGTCGGTGACATCCGTCTGGACCGCCAGGGCCTTCCGGCCCGTCGATTCGATGTCCGCCGCCGCATCGGTGGCGTTCTCAGGCGTAATGGTGGCACAGACGATGTCGGCGCCGGCCTCCGCCAGGGCCCGCGCGAATACCCGCCCCAGCCCCCCCCCCCCCCCCCGTACGAAAGCGACATTCCCGGAAAAGCCGAACGCCACTGCGATCAATCTCCCCCCACCACGCGAA
>CAZHPE010000250.1:0-3531 GCA_964534775.1 uncultured candidatus Brocadiaceae bacterium | reverse complement strand
CAGGCCATGACGGGCACCAGCAAGGTCCCGTCGTCAAGGCGCGTGACGTGCCATCCAACATCCCTCGCCGCTGCCGTCGGCACCTCGACCTTGCCGCGCGGCTCCCAGATCCGGCCCTCGTCCCGGGAAGCCATCACCTTGGGATCGAGTTCCGGGGGGTACGTGCAGACGTTGATCATTGTGCCCTCCGCGTCGAACTGAAAGCGCCATGCGCCAAGAAAGGTGGGGTCCCTCTGGAGATGCTCCCAAGTCCGGCCGCCGTCTGTGGACTTGTGAAGAAGCACGTGCTGCGCCGCGTAGATGGTGCCGTCCGGCGCCTGCGCCATGGCGACGCGCTGCACGTGTCCCAGCGGGTCGCGGGGGAGCCTGATCTTCTCGACCTGGACCTTCTCGAGCCTCCCGCCGCGTGCGTGCAGGATGTAGTCGCTTTCCTGCATCGCGCGGAGCTGCTCTTCCGTTACGGTCACACCGCCCATGTTCTCGGTCGAAAGCATGCACCTTTCCCCTTTCTGTCGTTCCCGCCCATGATTCTGTCACGGACTGTAGCGCTCTTGCCTATGAGCGCCTCCCATTCTACACCTTGCCGCAGGATTCCTCAATGCTTGATCTTAGCCCGGATTTCCCAATCACCGCTAGGCTCCACGAGCGGGAGAGTGTATGATAGCGGCTCGAGAGACGTTCTGAGAGAAGTGTAGCCACACGAAGCTGGAGAATCCAATGGGTGAGGCCGGAAATGGGGCTTTGAGGCTGAAGTTTGACAGCCGTTTGAAGCTGGAATTCCATGGCGCGAAGATCACAAGCGATGCGGGACTCTTGGCATATCGCGAGTTAGACGAGCAGTTCGGATTGACGCGGGCTGCTGCCGACAAGCTGCTGGATGCTCGCAGGGGCAAGAACACACAGCACAGCATGCTGGCCCTGCTGCGCCAGGCTGTCTACAGTCGTCTGGCAGGATACGAAGACACCAACGATGCCCAGCGCCTTCGCGTTGATCCTGCCATGCGGCGGGTGGTCGGCGGAAGAGCCGAAAGGAAGTTGGGCGCCTCTACCAGTGAGATGGGCCGTTTCGAGACGGAGTTCTTGCCGACCGAGGAGAATCTTGAGGCGCTGTCATCTGTGTGCGGCGCCTGGGTCGATGCGGTGCACAGACGGACCGGTCTGAATCACTTGGTGCTGGACATGGACAGCTCCGAGAGTCCGACATATGGGAGTCAGGAGGGCTCGGCCTATAACGGCTACTTCGGGTGCACGTGTTATCATCCACTCTTCTGTTTCAACCAATTCGGTGACGTAGAAGCTGCGATGCTTCGGGAAGGCAACGCGCACAGCGCCAGGGACTGGAAGATGCTTCTGGAGCCGATTGTATTGCGGTACGATGGTCTGAGCATTTCGAAGTTCTTCCGTGCGGATGCCGCGTTTGCTGATCCCGAGGTGTATCGCTACGTGGAGGGTGAGGGCTACGGGTATGCGATCCGCCTGCCGGGCAACAAAGTCCTCCACAAGGCGGTGAATCATCTCCTGAGGCGTCCCGTTGGCCGGCCATCCCACAAGCCGAAGGCCTTCTACCACAGCTTCCGCTATCAGGCGGGAAGCTGGCAGAAAGCGCGGCGCGTTGTGGCCAAGGTGGAATGGCGTCTGGGCGAACTGTTCCCCCGGGTAGGCTTCATCGTGACGAACCTGACCTGGTGGTCCAGGAACGTCGTAGGTTTCTACAACCAGCGCGGAACGGCGGAGCAATGGATCAAGGAGGGCAAGAATGCGGTGAAGTGGACGCGGCTGTCGTGTCGCGAGTTCCAGGACAACGCGGTCCGCCTGCAGCTGTTTGTGCTGGCCTACAACCTGTCGAACTTCCTGAGGCGGCTTGCCGCTGCCGAAGAGCATCCGGCACTGGTCGCTGACGACGTTGCGAGAGAAGCTGGTCAAGATCGGCTTAGATGCTCCGACGCGACGATTCTGAATTCGACGGGCGCAACGGTGATATTCGACAGCCATGTGTGTCGGAACTGGGGAACCTTCAGGATCCCGTCGTGATGCGATCCGATGTTACTTCCCGACGGCACCCGAATGATCAGGCGGGTGAACGTGATTGGCGCCGAGCCATTAGGTCCGAGTTCGATGGGCACCAGCGGAGCGACCCGTGGCAAGGTAGTCGCGCATCCGAGGACGAGGCCCAGGGTCAAGCCCACAGCTATCGCGAGTAACGGCCGTCCAAGCCCCTGTTTCGCGAAACATCTCACCGCTCTGTATCCTCCTCATAGGTACTTCCGCACGTACGGTACCTTCTGCCATGGTACTACCTCTTTCAACCTGGAAGCGCCGGATGACATCCCTCAAGTTCGCCTTGGTCCTTCCTCCTGCGAACCGGCATGCTAAGTTACTGAGGGAAGCGCCGCAGCACTTCCCGGCGGAAGCACCCCGAAAACAGTGAAGCCGCGCCGGTCGCCGGCTTCGCGCCTGGACCCTACCCACAGTCCCGAGACCAGAGAGACAGAGAACAAAGCAAGAGCTACTCGGGCAACATCACAACACGAAATCCGATGCGGTGGTCGGGGCGCGACGGGTCGTGCCGGTCGCGGTTGGCTGAGCGGCAGTCGTTCGTGGGACTTGCCCACGAACCGCCCCGCAAAACGCGGCCGCTGCCGTTCGCAGGCCCCCGCGGATCCTGAACAGGACTGCCGGTGTAGTAATAGTCTCCGTGGAAGTCCTGACACCACTCCCACAGGTTCCCATGCATGTCGTGCAGACCCCACGGGTTGGTAGGAAAGCGTCCGACAGCTGTCGTCTCCCCGCGGTCGACGCCCTTCTTCCCGCTCCCATACGTGTGGTCCCCATCGTAGTTGGCAAGCTGGGTAGAGATCGTCTCGCCGGTGTGGAAGGGCGTCGCAGTTCCTGCCCTGCACGCATACTCCCATTCGGCCTCGGTCGGAAGACGATACGTCAGGCCTTCCTGCTGAGACAGCCGACGGCAGAACTCAACCGCATCGTCCCAGGAAACAAGCTCAACAGGATTACTGGCGGCCTTGGAACGGGCAGGGTTCTTGCCCATGACAGACTCATACCGAGCCTGCGCAACTTCATGCACGCCTATGTAGAAAGGGCTCGTGATCTGCACCCGGTGCTGCGGGCCCTCGTCGCTGCCCCGCTCCGCTTCACTCCCAGGGCTCCCCATCATGAACTCACCCGCTGAAATCTTCACGAACTCCATTCCGATCGTGTTCTTGTGGTAGGTGATCTCCTTTTCCTGCTCGCCATCAGGCGTAGCCGCCGTCACTGTTCGCTTCTCAGAGGTCCACTCCCGCGGAGGAGACACATCAACGTCGGCGCGCTCTTCGGGCACAGGAACTGGCGGAGCTTCTGTAGAGACAGTGGGGCGCTCAGGCATCGCAGGTTCCGCTTCTGCTCTGGCCGCTTCCCGTAGTTCCGTCAGCTCCAAACGGAGTTCGGCCACTTGGGCTTGAAGCGCCTCAACCTGCTGTTTGAGCTCGTCGAACTCCTCCCGCGTCACCTGCGCTGCTGCCCCAAGTGCCAGGA
>CAZHPE010000249.1:0-3532 GCA_964534775.1 uncultured candidatus Brocadiaceae bacterium | reverse complement strand
AGCGCCTGGAACGCGAGGACCACGGAATCGTCATTTTCGGCTGCGAGAACGAGGTGATGGCCACCGGCGGGCCGGGCGAGATGTACGAGGCGAACGGCTACCCGCCGGGCCAGGTCGGCAGCCACGGCCTCGCGCTGGCGGCCGGCGCCGTGGCAAACAATCTGGGGGAGTCGCAGTACGGCCTATGGAGCACCGGCTTCTGCTGGAACCTCAGCGGCGCCTATCAGGAGGTCGTTCCCTGCTACTTCTCGGCCAACCCCGACGGCGGCGACGTGCGCTACTTCCTCAACGACTATTACGACGACATGGGCCAGCTCGCCTCGAACATCTTCCTCAAGGGCTGCCAGTGGCCGTTCCACGCCGCGCGGCTCCAGGGGAGGGGATCGAGCATCATCGACTACGCGATGTTTAAGGAGACCGAGGCCGGCCGCATCGTCTACGTGGACTTCGCCCGCAACCCCGTCGCCACGGCCGGGATTGACGAATTCAGTTTCGACGCGATGAGCGATGAGGCCCGCGGCTATCTCGAACGGTCCGGCGCGCTCCAGGCGACGCCAGTCGAGCGCCTGCGGCACATGAATCCGCAGGCCATCGATGTCTACGCCGACAATGGAGTCGACATTACGCGCGAGCCCCTGCGGGCGGCGGTCTGCGCGCAGCACAACAGCGGTGGCCTGCGCGGCGACATCTGGTGGCAGTCGAACCTGCAGCGCCTGTTCCCCATCGGCGAGTTGAGCGGCTCGCAAGGGGTGCAGCCGGGCGGGAGCACGCTCAACAGCGGGCTGGTGGGCGGGCTGCGCGCGGCGCAGTACATCGCGCATCGCTGCACGGCCAGACCCATGAGTTCCGAGAATCTTCTGAGCGCCTGCACGCCGCAGATCGAGTCCGCCCTGGCGGACGTCCGGCGATACCTCGTGGCGGACGCAAACGCCCTCACTAACGAGGATGTCCGCAATGATATCCAGCGCCGCATGACGCGGCACGGGGCGTTCCTGCGCGCGCAGGATGGAGTGGCTGAGGCGCTGTCGGACGCTCGCAGGCTCCGCCGGCGGATCGCCGCCGAGGGCATTCGGCTCGGTGGGCCGGGCGAGCTGAACCTGGCATTCCAGAACGAGCTGCTGTGCCTCACGCACGTCGCCTTCCTGACGACGATCCGCACCTGCATCGAGCGCGGTGGCGGAAGCCGTGGCGGATACCTGATCGCGGCGGCCGACGGAAACCTGACGGTCAAGACAAGGAAGGGCTCGGAGTTGCCGCACCGCTCGGAGAACATGGCGATGCGCGCTGAGGTGCTGGAGACGATCCTCGGCCCGGACGGCGAATTCCACGTCACCGCCGTTCCCGTCCGGCCCATGCCCGAAGATGACTCGTGGTGTGAAACCACCTGGCAGGCTTGGCGCGAAGGCCGGGTATTCGACACATGACAACGGACGACGACAAAGGATAATGACGAAAACAGGCTGCCTGCCCCATAGTCCGTTCAGTCCGTTTCCCCTCCTGGCTTCCTTATGACCGCCGGCGGCCGGGGGCGGAAGTCGCGCGGGACGATAAGCCGGAGCCGTCCAAGCTGTATGTGAATCTCAGCGGGAAGATGCCCCCTGAACTCTCCGTCCACCTGCCACGGTACGTCGGTGCGGCGCGAGGTGATCGTCACGCGGCTTCCCCGCCAGTAGGTGGCTGTGGCGCAGGCATGGGACGAGCGCAGCAGCGCGGCCATAGACTGCATGGCCGCCCCGCCTGGGGAAGCCATGCGCGCCGCCAGCACGTCGAACAGCCCGTCGACGGGAGATGCGAGAGGCGTCAGCGAGACTGGGCCTCCATAGGCGCGCGTGTTGCCGGCGCAGACCATGTCCGCGCCGCTCACCATTTCCCGACCGTCGACGTCCACGCGTATGTCCCAGCGGTGAGGCAGTATCGCTTCGCGCAGCAGGTGCGGCATGTAGCGGAGCTGGGTCATGCGGCCCCGCCTCCTGCGGTGAACCATGTCGACAACGTGCGCGTCCAGCCCCACCCCGCACATGCAGGCGAAACGCCGCCCGTTGCACACGCCCAGGTCGAAGCGTACCGCCCTGCCGTCCAGAATCGCGCGGGCGGCCTCGAGCGGGTGCTTGGACATGCGGAGTTCGTTGCCCAGAACGTTGCCCGCGCCCGCCGGGGCGACTCCTATGACGCAGCGGTCCAGGTCGGCCCCGTTGATGGTTTCGTTAATGGTTCCGTCGCCGCCCAGGACGACGATGGCCTCGCCGGGAAACTCCGCGGCGGCCTGCTGCGCGTCACCCTTGCTGGCGGTCCTGACGACGAGGACGCTGGCGGCCTTCTGCCCGAGCACCTCCGCGACGGCGTCCACATAGCGCCCGCCCTTGCCCTTGCCACTGATTGGATTGGCGATGAGCATAAGCTCCCGCCAGCGCTGCTCGCTCACGCTCACACCCCCCCTCCCCTTCGCTCGCGATGTAACCCGCCCGCGGCCTTGCCCTCGTGCGCACGCGCATTGAGTATACCCGATGGGGTTCCCGTGCGCACCGCCGAAGTCGAACGCGCAAGCCGGTTGAATGTGCGGAGCGTTTGCGCTCTAATACATTCGTTCTGTGCTGTGCCCCGAAGCGCGAGAGAGAACTGCCGGCCGCAGGGCGCCGGCCTCCGCTCGAGGCGGGAGAGACCCGATGACAAAGCATATCTTCGTGACCGGGGGCGTGGCCTCCTCGCTGGGTAAAGGCCTCAACTCCGCGTCCATCGGCGTGCTGCTGGAGGGCCACGGCCTGAGGGTCCGGCTGCAGAAGGTCGACCCATATGTCAACGTCGACCCGGGCACGATGAACCCCTACGAGCACGGGGAAGTCTACGTGACCGACGACGGGGCGGAGACCGACCTGGACCTCGGCCACTACAGCCGGTTCACCAACACCGGGGTCAACCGCGACAGCAACATCACCACCGGGAGCGTCTACCTCTCCGTCATCGAGAAGGAACGCCGCGGCGATTACCTCGGCAAAACGGTGCAGATGATCCCGCACGTGACCAACGAGATCAAGGAACGCATCCGCGCGCTGGCCGCGCCGGGGGTGGACGTGATAATCACCGAACTCGGCGGCACCGTCGGCGACATCGAGGGCCTGGTTTTCCTGGAGGCAATCCGGCAGCTCCGGCTGGAGCTCGGGCACTCCAACGTGCTGTTCGTGCACCTGACGTTCGTGCCGTTCCTTCGCGCCGCCAGCGAGCTTAAGACCAAGCCGACCCAGCACAGCGTGCAGAAGCTGCGCGAGATCGGCATCTTCCCGGACATCCTCATCTGCCGCGCCGAGGAGCCGCTCCAGGACGAGCACTATGCCAAGATCGCCCTGTTCTGCAACGTCGAGCGCGAGTGCGTTATCGAGGAGCTCGACGCCAAGCCGAACATCTACCAGATCCCCGTCACACTGCACGAGCAGGGCCTCGACAGGCTGATCTGCGATAAGCTCGACCTCAACACCGACGGCGCTGATCTCAGCGCGTGGTGCGGTATGCTCGAGGTTCTCAACAACCCACAGCACTC
>CAZHPE010000248.1:0-3571 GCA_964534775.1 uncultured candidatus Brocadiaceae bacterium | reverse complement strand
GGAAACCCCATCCAACTCTCTCATAACAACTGGCACAAAAAGCGGGAAGGGGTCAAGGGGCCTCCAATATGAAGGCGAGAAACATGTTTTGGCCTACCTTCGTCAAAACGAACCTGACCTTTGCGATGCTTTTGACGGGTTCTACGGATCAGCCGACTTTGACCGCCAAGTGCGTCTGGCGGAGACCATAGAGGAACAAGTGCTTGCTCCAATTGGCGGCCTTTGGAAGCGCGGAGAGATTTTGGCCTTTGGTGACCAGGGCAAAGGCAGAGAGATCTTCCAGAAGTTGTTTGCCGACATACGCCCAGTGTTGCCACGAGAGAAGCCCTAACCAGTCCGTGTACCGGGTCGAGGCCGCTGATGCGCGCCGCTCGACGGGCGGGATCATCCGCCGGGTTGCCGGTCGGCTTCACCGAGCGCCTTCAGGAATGCTAGCAGCACCCGGTCCCTACGGCGCAGAATCTCGTCCACCTTCTTGGGCGGGTACTCGTAGAAGCCAGCGCCGGACTTCGCCCCCAGCGTGCCCTTCTCCACCAATTCGGCGAGCACGGCGGGGGGTTGAGCGTCCGAGTTGAGCGAGGCGAAAAGGTACTGGCTGATCGCGCGGAAGACGTCGAGCCCGCCGAGGTCGGCCGTGCGCAGCGGCCCGATCAGCGCGTAGCGCAGGCCTGGGCCGGCTGTCATGGCAGTGTCGATATCCTCGGCCGATGCGATCCCCTCCGAAAGGATATGGAGCGCCTCGCGCAGCACGGCAAACTGGAGCCTGTTGCCGACAAACCCAGGGACGTCGCGGCGAACGAGGATGGGGCGTTTGCCGATCCGGCGGGCGAACTCCACCAGCGTCCCGGCCGTCGCGTCGCAGGTCTCCGCTCCCTTCGTCACCTCCACGAGCGGGATGACGTGCGGCGGGTTCCAGAAGTGCATGCCCGCCACGAGTCCCGGTCGTTGGGTCGCGCGGGCGATCTCGGTTATCGAAAGGCCGGATGTGTTGGAGGCGAGCAGTGCGCGGCCGTGGCACAGGCGGTCGAGCCGCGCGAAAAGTTCCTGCTTCAGGGACAAGTCCTCGGGCGCGGCCTCGACAAGGAGCTGGATGCCGGAGCACGCGTCCTCCAGCGAGGTAAAGGGTTTGATGCGTTCGAGCGCCGCGGACGCATCGCGCGCGCTGAGCAGCCCGGCTTCGACGAGGGACTCCTGGGCACCGCGCAGCCTCGCCATGCCGTGCTCGAGGAAGTCGTCGCTTCTGTCGACGAGGCGCACCTCGCAGCCGGCGCGCGCGAACTCGCCGGCGATACCTGCCCCCATGGTCCCTGCGCCGATCACGGCTGCCGTTTGTATGTCTTCTGCCAGCACGGTTCATCACTCCTGAAGTGCCAAATCTTGAGCGCCGCCGCGGCGCCGAACCCGGCCCGCGCACGTCTTGCGCATTATGCCTGCGGCCCCGGCTGATAAGGCCAGGAAGGCCACCGCCATCTCAGGCCCGTTGGGCAGCACGACGGCCACCCGGTCGCTGCGGCCCACGCCCGTCCGGTTCAACGCCGCCACAGTCTCCCGAATGTGGCCGTGCAGACGGCCGTACGTCAGGGGGCGCCGTCCCGGCGCGAGGATGGCGATGTCATCCGGCGCAGCGCCAGCCCGGTCGGCAAGGACGGTATGCATGGGCCGACCTTCGGGACTCCCATCCGACGGACTTTGCATGCTGCCGGCCGTCATCGCGTTTGCACACCCCCCAGCGAGCGGAGCGAACTCTCCCGGAACCCGAGCAGCCCCCATGGTAGGGCGTTGGCGGCCGCAGATCAACGAGATGGCCCGATCCGCGGCGCGCGAGCGCGGCGGTAGCAGAAGTGTACGCGCTCGGACTGGGGCGCGCGGGGTGGTGCGGACTTGCGGTGGGTGCGAACGCCGATAGAATGGTTCAAGCGCCGCTTCCCTGCGCGAACAGAGTTCGCGGGGTGGTCGTCGAAGCCGGCGCAGTGGTCCGTCGAGGGACTCTGGAGGGGCACGCGCTCGCCACGAGCCGCATCGCATGAGTAAGGCATCAACGTGATAATCGAACTCATCTGCGCCGTGGTGGTCATCGCCGGCCTGTCCGGCGTGCTGGCAGTGCTGCTGATCGTGGCGGAGGCCGTGCTGCTGCGATACGGCGAGTGCACCATCACGATCAACGCCGAGGATCAGAAGGTCGTCCAGGGCGGCGTGCCCCTGATGGCCGTGCTGATGGACGCGGGCATCTTCGTCCCGTCGTCCTGCGGCGGGCGGGGCTCGTGCGGCCTGTGCAAGGTGAAGGTGCTCGAAGGCGGCGGGCCGCTGCTTCCGACCGAGGAGCCGCATCTCACCCGGGAAGAGAGAGCCGCCCAAGTGCGGCTCTCCTGCCAGATCAAGGTCCGCTCCGACATGGCCATCGAGCTCTCGGAGGAAATCCTCAACCTGCGGCAGTACGAGACCCGGGTGGAGGAGATCGTCGAGCTCAACCACGATACCCGGCTCATGCGCCTCGCCATCATCGATCCGGCCGAGATCGCCTGCCGGGCCGGCCAGTACATCCAGTTCGAGACCCCGCCTTACGGCAAGACGCCCGAGCCCGTCTACCGCGCCTATTCCGTGGCCTCGCCCACGAGCGAGCATTCCGCCATCGAGCTCATCGTCCACAGCGTCCCAGGCGGCATCTGCACGACGTTCATGTGGGAAGTGATGAAGCAGGGCGACGCGATCAACATCAACGGCCCGTACGGGGAGTTCTACCTGCAGGAGACGGGCGCCGAGATCGTCTTCATCGCCGGCGCCACGGGCATCGCACCCATACGCTCCATCCTGTTCCAGATGGTCGATGAGCAGAGCCAGCGCGTGGCCGCGTTCTACTACGGGGCCAACGAGCTGGGGGACCTCTACCTCGTGGACGAGATGCGGGAGTTCGAGCGGAAGCTCCCGAACTTCACCTACGTCCCGGTGCTCGCGCGGGCCGCGCCGGAGGACGACTGGCAGGGCGAGACCGGGCTGGTGACGGAGGTGGTGGACCGGCACGTGCCGGACGCCTCGTCGCAGGAGTTCTACCTCTGCGGCAGCCCGGCCATGATCGACGCCGCCATCGAGCTGCTGGCGAAGAAGGGACTGACCGAGGAACGGACCTTCTACGACAAGTTCGCGTAGCAAGGAAAAGGGATAGGGGTCAGGGAGCAGGGATCAGGGTTCAACACTCGGCACTCAGCGCCCAGCCGTCAGCGCCGAAGCTCGATGCATTAGTCTGTGGCGCCATTGCCGCTCAAAGCGTTAGAATCGGGTGAGCGGATTTCTTCGGGAGTGGCGGACGATGAAGCAGTCACCGGACCTGAACCTCGTCGAGCGGGACATGCAGCCGGGCGTCATCACGCTGGACGGTTTCCTGGGATCGGACCGGCGCTCGCTTGCCGAGATTCTGGACGAGGACGACAACGCTGTCCGCCGCTTGGGCCTGACGCACGGGCAGATCGCCGACCGGCTCGAGCACTTCACGCAGGCGGCCATGAAGGGCCTCGGCATGCCGGTGGTGGTGGACGAGGTTTACGAGGTCCACGTCGACAGCGTGCGGGGCGTTCTG
>CAZHPE010000247.1:0-3580 GCA_964534775.1 uncultured candidatus Brocadiaceae bacterium | reverse complement strand
TCCGGTCCGTGAAACCGACCGGACGGTTCGTCTATTCCTACCGGCCCGAATCGGACTCCGAGCCCGAGCGCTACAATATCCTGCGCCACGCGGGTACCGTGTACACCATGCTGGAGCTTTACGACGTGACGAGGAATCCCGCGCTGCTCGCGGCGGCCGAGCGGGCCATCGGCTATCTCCTGGCCCAGATCAAACCCTCCCGTGACGCCGGCAGCGAGGCGGTTTGCGTGGTGGAGAGGGACACCGTGAAGCTGGGCGGGAACGCACTGGCTGCGCTGGCGCTGTGCAAATACATCGAGGTCACCGGCGAGCGGGGCCACCTGCGGACGGTCCGGCGACTGGGGCAGTGGATGCGGGCCGTCCAGGCCGAAAGCGGCGAGTTCACGGTCCACAAGATGCGCTACGGCGATGGCGAAGTCGCGCCGTTCCGGTCCGCTTACTACCCCGGCGAGGCGATCCTTGCGCTCGTGCGCATGCACGCGGTGGACCCGGAAGGCGGGTGGCTGGATACTGCGGTGCGGGGGGCGCGCTGGATCGTCGAGGTGCGCGACTCAACAGTGCCCGACTCGGCCCTGTTCCACGATCAGTGGCTCCTGTATTCCCTGGGCGAACTCTGCCGCCTGCGGCCCGATCGGGGGTTTCTCAGACATGCCGCGCGCCTGAGCGACGCCATCGTCCTTGCGCAACACATCGCCCCTCCTCATCCGGACTGGGTGGGCGGCTACCACCGGCCGCCGCGATCCACCCCGGCCGCCACGCGCACCGAAGGGCTGTGCGCCATGTATTCCCTCCTGCGCCAGGCCGGCTACCGCGACCGGGCCACGCGCATGCTCGACGCCATCCGGCTCGGCGCTGTGTTCGTCTTGCAGATGCAACTCCGGCCCGAAAGCGTCATATGTTTCGACGACCCGCAGCGCGCGCTCGGCGGCATTCACGCGGGCCTGACTAACTACGAAGTGCGCATCGACTACGTCCAGCACTGCATCTCGGCCCTGCTTGGCTATCGCAGGATACTCATCCGGCAACAAGCGCACGACTGAGCGCGAGGGGCGCAGCATGAGCGAAACCCTTGAGTGCATCTACGATTATCCGCTTTACTACGACATTCTGATGGGCTGGGACCGGGACGTGGAGGCGAGCTTCTACGACGCGGCGCTGCGCCTCTACGGTGCGCCAGAGGGAGGCCGCCTCCTCGAGGTCGCCTGCGGCACGGGCCAGATAGCGCTCAGGCTCGCCACGCTCGGATGGCAAGTTACGGGGCTGGACCTTAGCCGACGGATGCAGGATTACCTGGAGACGGCGGCACGCGAAAGGGGCGTCCCAGTGAGGACCGTCCGCGCCAACATGACGACGTTCACGCTCGGCGAACTGCAGGACGCGGCGATCTGCCCGGGAGGGTCGTTCGCGATCCTTCAGGACAACGCCTCCGCGCTCGGACACCTCGAGGCAATGGCCGCTGTGCTACGGCCGGGGGGCGCCTACGTCCTCGAGATCGAGTTCGCCGTCGGCGAGGGCGAGGCGCGTTCCACACCGGCGGAAGGGGAGGAATGGTCCATGTGCCGGGGCGGCATCGAAGTGCGGGCTGAGGGGGACGGCGTCTCAGTTGAGGACCGGGGACGCGGCGTCCGGCTCAGGCTCGACTGGGGCGTGAAGCTGCGGCGTTACACGGGGCCGGGCTTCGCTGCCCTCGTGGCGCAATCCGGCGCGTTCGCGATCGAGATGTGCTACCCGGAGGCAGGCAGGGACGACGAGGGGGTGTCGTTCTTCGACTCCGATCACGTTCAGCGCACACTAGCCGCCGGGCGCACCATGGTCGTCCTCAAGCGCAGTTCCTGATCGCGAGGCTGCTCAACTCGGCTTCCCACGCGCGTCGGGCCGCGCTGCAAGATGCACGACCTCGTGCTCATGCCCGGTGAGCTTGAAGCCGTCGGCTATCTCGTGCCCGACCACCCACGCGATGCGCCCGTCGGCGGCCACCACCAGGGGCGTGCGGTCGCGCTCGAGACGCGGCACCTTGCGGTCGATGAAGAACTCCTTGAGCTTCCGCTCGCCCGGCGCGCCGAGCGCATGAAACCGGTCACCCGCGCGGCGCGAGCGAATCGTCACCGGTCCCTCCAGCAGCGCGAGAGAAAGGTAGACGTCCCGCGGCCCTGCGCGCGCCACGAGCGCGGCGTGCCCCTGCGCCGGCATCGTGAGGACTTCGGCCTCGACAGTCAGTCCCAAATCGTCGAGGCGCACGGCGCACGGAATCGGCAGCGTGCGGGACCCGATCTCCACCGCTCGGCGCCCGCGCGTCCAGCGGATCAGCCCGTGCTCCCGGCTCACCATGATCCCGCCGGGCAGGGTCAGTTGCGTGCCGACAGCTCGGTCGGGCATCGCCGCCAGCTCTTCGTAATGCACATGGCTCCAGCCGGGGGATCGGCCATCCCCGCCGCCCAGCGCGCCCGTGGCCCGGCGCGCGACGGCCTTGCGCAAAGGCCAGGGAAGCTCGCGCAGGCGGCCCGCATCCAGCGCCACTTCGCCTGCCGCATGCTCGCGGCACAGCGCCGGCCAACGCGCCGCGACGGCCCCATCGAGCAGGCCGTCCACCTCGCACGCAGCCTCGTTCAGCTCGCCCAGCAACCCCCGCGACAAGCCGGGACACGCCGCCGTAAGCGCGGGCAGGAGCCGGTGCCGCACCCGGTTGCGCGTAAAGCGCAAGTCCGCGTTGGACCGGTCCTCCCGCCAGCGTTGGCCCTTGCGGCCCAGGTAGGCGCGGAGGTCGCCCTTGGTGACACTTAGCAAGGGCCGCACGACGCGCCCCTCCGGCCAGTCGGGGCCGACGGGCCTCTCGGCCCGCATCGCCCCAAGCCCATGCACGCCGCAGCCGCGAAGGAGGCGCATCACCGCGGTCGCGGCCCCGTCGTCCGCGGGATGCGCAAGGAGGCTCGTCCTGATGCCCTGGCCGCGAGCGAGCTGCGTGAAGAACGCCATCCGCTCCCGCCGGGCCGCATCCTCGGTGGACCCGGCCCGCCTTTCCAGATGGCCGGCCGTCAGGCGCTTCACGGTGAGTTCCAGACCCCACCCGGCGGCCAGCTCGCGGCAGAACGCCTCGTCGGCGTCCGATTCCCGGCCCCTGAGCGCGTGGTTCACGTGGGCCAGGTGCACCTTAAAGGGCAGCGCGCCCGCCTCGGTCAACTCCCGCAGGATCAGGACCAAGGCCACCGAATCGCCGCCACCGCTCAGGCCTGCCAGCACCGCCTCGCCCGGCGCGAGAAGGCCCTTATCGACGATGTGGGCACCGACCTTTTCAGGTAAAGAATCCATATGAGCAGGCGTGTTTCTCTGCCAATTAGCTCCACTTTCCGCGCAAAAATCACACAAGGGGTGCATCGTTACCGTGGGCTTTCTCGTCCTCCGGGCGCACCCGGTTTGTTGCTGATGATCTTCCCCAGGTGTGGTTCGATGTGTCGACGCCAGTCTGAAGGATATACCACAAGGGCCATGCTGACACACTTGATTGGCAATTCAATCAAGCTAATCCTGACGCAAAAACCGCCCAGGGCGCGAATTTCACGCGGCTCCATAAACGCTCCCCACG
>CAZHPE010000246.1:0-3622 GCA_964534775.1 uncultured candidatus Brocadiaceae bacterium | reverse complement strand
GGAAACCCCATCCAATTCTCTCATAACAACTGGCACAAAAAGCGGGAAGGGGTCAGTGCGCCGGGGCGCACGGGCGCCCCTGAGCGTTCGATGAACGTGGCGGACAAGGGAGGACACATGAGGCGTCTTAGGCGCTATTGCAGAACCCGCTCCGTCGGCCCGAGACCGAGTGAGAGCGTCGAGGGCAAGGAGGCCAAAGCAGGCGATTCCAAGGCCAGAATCGCCGATGGAGGCCGACACAGCCATTCGGCGCTCGCAGCCGGCCGAAGTTAGGATGGGGTTTTGCAACAGCGCCTTATGGACATGAGGGCCGGCTTGGGGTCGGGAATCAGACGAAAACGCGGCGCTCGCGGCGCTTTCGTGCGGCGGTGGTGCCGGGTTTGCGCGGGGCCCGTGTCGCGCTGGTGTAGGGTTCGTGTAGGGACGACAAGGCCCTGTTCGGGCAGGTTCGGGCGCGAGCATGCTGCGACCGGGGGGCGTTGACAAGCGATGCGAGACGCCGTAGGATTCCGGTTGAAGTCGGCAAACCCTACTAGCGAGCAGACAAGATGGCGAGTCACAGGTTGACGGGCGACGTGGCTCTGGTCACGGGAGCCGGGCGCGGCATCGGGCGCGCGATTGCGAAGGCGTTGGCGTACGAGGGCGCAACCGTCGTCCTGGCGGCGCGCACGGTTACGGAGCTCGAGTCGGTGAAGGCGGAGATCGAAAGCGCGGCAGGATGCGCGTGCTGCGGTTGCCGGAAGGCGCTGGTCGTGCCAGCCGATGTGGCCGACGAGGCATCGATCGGGGACCTTGTAGGGACGGTGCGAGACGAGTTCGGCCGGCTTGACGTTATAGTCAACAACGCCGGCTTTGCGCTTCGGCACACACTCGCCGAGACGACGACGGAAGAATGGGACCGCGTGATGGCGGTCAACGTGCGGGGGCCGTTTCTGGTCTGCCGCGAGGCGATGCCGCTGCTGAAAGAGTCGGGCGGCTGCATCGTGAACATCGCCTCGGTTGTCGGCATAAAGGGCTATGCCGGCCAGACGGCCTACACCGCCTCGAAGCACGCGCTGATGGGCATGACGAAGGCACTCGCGCAGGAGGTTCAGGCCGATGGTATCCGGGTGCACGCGGTCTGTCCCGGGGGAGTGGCCACGGAGATGGTCGCCAAGACGCGTCCCGACCTCAACCCGGACGTGCTCATGGCGCCGGAGGACATTGCGGACATCGTCCTGTTCCTCGTCACGCGCACGGGCAACGCCGTGATCGATGAGGTCCACGTGCGCCGCGCGGTGAGCGATCCCTGGTTCTAGACCCAGCGCGGCCGCCGCAAAGGTTAGCTGGCCATCAGCAGCGTTCGGCGGCCGCTATCGCCTCCTCGATCTGTGCCGGCCGCTTGGACCCGATGATGACCGACGCGACGCCCGGCTGCCGCAGGGTCCACGTGATCGCATGCTCGATCATGGTCAGCCCTCGGGCCTTGGCGCAGCGTTCGATGCTCTCCAGCCTGTCGAAGGTCGCATCGGTAACGTCGCGAACCCACTCGACCTTTTCCGCCATGCGCGAGCCGGCGGGCGGTGCCTGACCCCGGCGGTACTTCCCGGTCAGCAGGCCGCTCTGGAGTATCTGAAACGGGGCCACGGCTATGCCCTCCCGGTTGCAGAGGGGAAGGATATCCTTCTCAATGTCGCGCTTCAGGAGGCTGAATGGCGGCTGGTTGACGACCGGCCTGCGGAATCCCCCCTCGTCGCACGCGCCGAGCATCTCCCGGGTCTCGGCGGCGCTGTAATTTGAGAATCCCCAATAGCGCACCTTGCCGGCGTCGATCAGCTCGTTGAAAACGGCGACCGATTCCGCTATCGGCCTGTCGGGATCGGGCCGGTGCATGTAATAGATATCGACGTAATCGGTCCTCAGGCGCTTCAGGCTCCTGTCGATCTCGCGCATAACGTGCGCGCGGTCGAGCCCTCCGTCCTCGGGGTCCGGCCCGACGGAGTTGCTCACCTTGGTGGCTAGCACGACCTTCTCGCGCCTGCCCGACAGGGCCTTGCCGAGAAGCTCTTCCGAAACGCCGCCCGGGCTGCCAAGGTGGCGCGTGTAGCCCTCGTAGATGTTCGCCGTGTCGATGAAGTTGATGCCGTGGTCAATCGCCGCATGGGTTAGCTCAGTTGCCGCCGCCTGCTCCACCGGCGTCCCGAAGGTCATCGTGCCGAGGCAGATGGGTGAGACTTTCAGATAGCTCTTGCCGATTTCGCGATACCGCATGGCTCTTTCCTTTTCTCGCGCGCTCATGGCGTGCTCAACGAGTCGGCGTCAGACGTTGATTGGGTAACGGCCCACGCGATGGGCCTCGTCTATAAGCGCAGCGAGATTCTCCCACTGTATCCCATGAAAGAATGAAGAACTGGCCCCAAGAACGAATCCGCCGCCCGGCGCCAGCGCCACCACTGCCGCTCTCACCGCCTCGCGAACGTCCTCCTCCGTGCCCTCGAGCACTTGCTTCTCGCCGCTGACGCCGCCGAGAAGCGTCTTGCCCACGAGGCGCTCCTTCATCGTCGCCAGGGGCGCGTCCCCGGCCAACGGGTCCGCCCCCCAGAGTATGTCCGAGTCGAGCTTGTTGAAGACGTCCAGATATGGCCCCCATCCCCGGGTGAGCAGGTAACAGTGGCGGGCTCCCGCGTCATGCACGAGCTCGGCCTCCCGGTTGGTGGATGGCAAGATATGTTTCTCGTAGTGCGGGCCGCCCCAGAACTCCGGCAGGTCGTACCATCCCCTTCTCTGTAGCACGTCCACGCCCACGCCCAGGGCAAGCTCCGCCTGCCAGAGGGCCACGCTCTCGAAGAACTCCAGGAACTCATCGACGAAGCCCGGGTTGTCGTAGAGCTGGAGCATGAACCACGGGATGTCGCAGAACCATTGCGAGGCATCGGTGACGACGGTGCGCCGGACCATGGTGAGCAGGTCGTGCTTCCGCGCGAACTCGTTCGCCCGCTGCGCGTCGTGAACCCACTCATCGAGTCGCCACTGTGGCGGCTTCCCCAACACGTAGGGCAGCTTCGCAAGGTCCTCTTCACCCTTCACCCACGGTTCGGTCCGGCGCGAGACGTTCCAGTCATCGAACAGTTCCACCCCGTAGTCCACACGCGCGTCACTGCCAAGGGTCCGCTGAACCCAGAAAGCGTGCCGGTAGTTGCACCAGTCCGGCGTCTCCTCCACGATCTGGCGCAGCGTCCCTTTCGGGGTCTCGAACGCTTTGCCCAGAAGCGTCCTGCCGTCCGGCCCCTTCTCCCGCCAGACCTTGATTTCAACCTCGGGGCCGGGCATGGTGGTCGGGAGCCAGATGTTGATCATCGGGTCGCAACCGAGTTCGAGCATGACCAGCGCGCGCTCGAACTGGTTGAACCAGTTTATTTCGCGCGTGAAGAACCCTGGCGGGCCGATGTCCAAGAACAGCGGCACGCGATCCGGCTCCTCATGCCGGAACGCCGCGAGGTAGCGTTCGCGCGATGTATAGCCGCCCGCCATTGCTAGCCCCCCTTCAACTCTGAAAGGGCCGCCCGGACGGACTCGGCCATGTAGTCCAGCACATCATCGGGCATCCCCGACCACCATGGGAACCCGACGCCGTGGTCGAAGA
>CAZHPE010000245.1:0-3636 GCA_964534775.1 uncultured candidatus Brocadiaceae bacterium | reverse complement strand
CCGGTGGGCGGTCACGCCTTTACCGACAGCGGCCGGATCACCATCGAGCCGCTCTACCAGTCGCCCTACCGCACAGTCTTCGGCGACAGCAATACCGAAGACGTCGGCGTGCTGCAAGGTCCGCTGGAGGTACAGGAGAATTACAGTGTTTTCCGCCTCGACCAGCCTGTTGAATTGACGGCGGTGTCCTTTCGACAGGTGCGGCGGCCCATTCGGGTGAATATTCGCCAGCGCCGGGAAAGCGTGATCTTCAACGCCTTCCTCGATTCGCTACACCGGGTGTATGCCAACCAGGTGCAGATCAGCGAAGAAGCGCTCTCCCGCTACGCTGCCGCGCGTTAAGTCTTCAGATCCCAATGAACGCAGGGTCCATGGGCGGCCGGCTCGCGGCGCTGCTGCTCGGCCTGGTGTTGGTGGCGCTCCTCGAGGGCGGGTTGCGGTTGGTCCCGGCGTTGAGTCCCCAGGCGTTCACGCTTCAACTAGCCCGCGTCCAAGGCCGGGTGCTCCACGCGGTAAATCCAGCCTACGCCCGCCGCTTCTTCGCCGGAGTCGCCGGGGATGTCCCGCTGCGCGGTATTCGCATGACCCCTCGGCCCTATATCGAGCCTGCCCCCGACGATGCGTTGCGCGTGCTTTTTGCGGGCGGTTCGACTGTGGAGGGCTACCCCCATCCGAAGCGACTATCCGTGCCGTCGTATTTGCAGGAGATGCTCGGAGATCTTCACCCCGAGCGGCAGGTCGAGGTCTTTAACGCAGGGATTACTGCCGCTTCGAGCTTTGCCGTTGCCCGTGCGGTGGAAGACGGTGTCGCGGCGCTAACGGCCGACTTGGTCGTGGTCTATACCGGGCACAACGAGTTCTACGGAGTTTACGGAGCGGCGTCGCTGGCTCAGGGCGGGCAGGGTCTGTGGAGCAAGCGGGGCCACTACGCGCTGATGCACTGGCGGATGACGCGCCTCGTCGGCAGGCTGATAGCGGCATTTGGCGTTGAGCGGGCTGGACCGCCGGCTGCCTTGATTGAGGTTATGTCCCGGGCCGGACCCGTCCCGGCGGGCGATCCGCAGCGGGCACAGGCCGCAGCGAACTTAGAGGGCAATCTGCGCGACTTGGCTGCTTTTTGCCGGGCGCAGGGCATCCCGCTAGTGCTCTGTACGTTGACCAGCAACGAACGGGGCTTTGCGCCGGCCCGCGCCGAGCCGCCTCTGGGGGACGAGGAGCGCAGGCGCTATTTGAATTTGCTGGAGGCCGGCGGTCGGAAGCAGGCATCGTCTACCGCCCTGGCGGCTCTGGAACGGGCACAGGCCCTCTGGGCAGATGACGCCTATTTGCACTTCTTGCGCGGTTATCACCTGGAGAGCCTGGGGGACGGTGCCGCCGCGCGGGCAGCCTACGTGCAGGCGCGTGCTCTGGACATCCAGCCCTGGCGGGCTTCGGCCGCATTCAATCAGGTCGTGCGCCGGGTAGCGGCCGAGACAGGCGCTCTGCTGGCCGAGGTCGAGGCGTCCTTTCTGCAGCACAGCCCGGCCGCGGGCGTGGGTTGGGAGTTGATGGCCGACCACGTGCATCCGACCGCGGCCGGGAAGGTGCTCATGGCCCGTGCCATTGTCACCGCAATGGAAGAAGCGCCGCCCTGGAGGTTGGCGTCCCAACGGCACAGGCCGCTCCAGGCCGACGACGAGTACCGCCGTCGCCTCGGCGACCTGCCGGTTGAGCGGCTAGCGGTGCTCAGGGCCATGGCCGGCCTTTTTGGCGCTCCCCCCATGGATCGGGGCAACGAGGGCCGGGAGAGCGCCTTGCTCCGCCAGGCCGATCTCCTGTGGGACCAGTTGAGCGCGGGAGAGCGACGCGGGGTCGAGCGCTGGCTGGAGGGGCAGGGGCCGGATATGCTGGCCTTGAACGTGGCCGAAACGCTTTTTACCGCGCGGGACTACCCGCGGGCGCGGGATTATTATCGCGCCGCCCGCCTGGAGGAACCCTATACGATATGGGGCGATCTGTGGAGCACGCTGCGCTGGGTCCGCTGCGGTCAGCTCATGGGGCACCCGTTGGGCACGGCAGAGCGGACCGCGCTCCGCAGCCTGCTGGACCGCCTGCGCTTTCTCGCCCAGGCACCGGACTTTTCGCCTGGGCTGCAGGCCTTTATCAAAGGCTATACCCACCATTTTCTAGGGGAGCGAGCCAGGGCCCTGGCCGCCTTTGAGGACGCCGTCGAGGACGGTAATATACGGCAGCTGTTCTTCGGCGACGTGCTCGAACTGCTGGTCGCGGAGCTGATGGCAGCGGGCCGCTTTGCCGACGCCGAGCGCTACGCCGTGCAGATTGCCGCGGAGCAGCACCAAGAGGCGTTCGGGCGTGCGCTTGTCGAGCGGATCAGGGCGGGTCAGAAGCCGCGGTGACGCCCTGGCCCTCGAAGAGGCCGGGGCCTACTCGATGGTTCTCGAATGTGTCCCGTCCGCTTTGGCGGCACTCATCACCGAGCGCATCGGGATACCGACCATCGGGATCGGAGCCGGCCCGAGCTGCGACGGGCAGGTGCAGGTCTTCCACGATATGGTTGGTCTCTTCTCTGACTTCATACCCAGGCACGCCAGGAGATATGCCGATCTGGCTTCGACGATAGGCGAGGCCGCGACAAGGTTCGCCGATGACATCCGGTCCGGTGAGTTCCCTTCGGTGGACGAGAGCTTCACGATGGACCCGGGCATTCTGGAAAAGCTCAGCGAGGCGCCGGTCCCTTCCGAGAGCTCCAGCCCATGAAGGTAATCCGGACGGTGGACGCATTTGCCGCCGAGTGCCGCCGCATGGCACGGCCGCTGGGGGTGGTGCCGACGATGGGGTCGCTGCATGAGGGCCACATGGCCCTGTTGCGTCGCGCCCGAGCCGATTGCGCCACTGTCGTCGCTACTGTTTTCGTAAACCCGACGCAGTTCGGGCCCGACGACGACCTGGACACCTACCCCCGCTCGATGGACGCAGACCTTCGGGCTCTCGAGGACGCCCGAGTCGATATCGCGTTTACTCCCTCCGTGAACGAGATGTACCCCGCCGGATTCGACACGTCCGTAGATGTCGGGTGCGTCGGCAGCCGCCTGGAGGGCGAGCACCGTCCTACACACTTCCGAGGAGTCGCGACCGTGGTCTGCAAGCTGCTCGCCATGTGCAGGCCGGACTTCGCCTACTTCGGACAGAAGGACGCCCAGCAGAATGCGGTCATCCGAAGGCTCAACGCCGACCTCAACCTTGGGGCTGAGATCGTCGTCGTCCCGACCGTGAGGGACTCCGATGGCTTGGCGCTGAGCAGTCGAAACTGCTATCTCCAGGACGCCGGCCGTCATGCGGCAAGGGTGCTCTACCGCTCACTTTGCCTGGCAAAGAGCTTACACGAGCGGGGCGGCCGCGACGCCGAAGCCATCCGCCGGGGGATGCGCGGCCTGATCGAGAGTGAGCCCCTGGCCATGCTTGAGTACGCCAGCATCGCCGAGCCCTGGACTCTGGAGGAGCTGCGCGTTATCGACGGGCCGGCCCTCGTCTCGTTGGCGGTCCGCATCGGCAAGACCAGGTTGATCGACAACATTCTTCTTGGGTCTGAGTAGCGGGCTACTACCGGGGGCCACGCCCTCCTCAGAGTCCAACCGA
>CAZHPE010000244.1:0-3649 GCA_964534775.1 uncultured candidatus Brocadiaceae bacterium | reverse complement strand
GCGCGTTCGAGCGTCTCGCCCGCCTTCATGGTGGCCAGGCCGATGGCCTCGACCGCCACGGCCTGCGGCCCCGGGGTCGGCTTGGGGACCGGTTCCTCGGCAACTGCGAGCGCAAGGCGGAAGGCGCAAATGAGCAGAATCCCCGCTGCCGGCGGGAGAAGCCACTTCAAGTCCGGTAAACGTTTGCCCATAGCACATATCTACCGTAGACAGAAGAGACGGGGAGAGCGCCGGAGCAGCCGACGTTCTCCCCGTGTGATGGTCGATCTCCGACTATTCGACGTACAGCTCAAGGCTCGCGTACTCGTCAGAACTGAGCACGAGCGTGGCCGTCGCAGTGATGGTCGGATCCGGGTCGCCGGCCGAAAAACCGGTATCTGCCACTGCAGACACGAAGGTAACGGTCGCACGGGCGAGCCAGCCTGCAATGGCGGCCTCGGCTTCAGAACTCGCAAACAGCATGTCGTCGACGTTGGTGCCGGCAGACAGGCTAACGCCCGCAATCTTGCCGAGCAGGTTCGCCTTGGCGGTTGTGGCCGCAGCAGCCTCTGCCCTGATCGTGGCGTAAGGGTCACCCACTTCGTCAACTATCGACTTACCGGTGGCGCTGAACACAATGGCGCCGTCCGCGGAATCTGCGCCGGCAACCGTCGGTGCGCCAGCGCAGCCCACAAGGGAAATCGCCAGCACTACAGCAAACATCAGAGCAAGTTTGGCCTTCATAATTGCCTTTCACAAACGACGAAAACTCACGGTTGGGGCATATATAGCCCCCCATCAGCCTCTTCTCACTACCCGGAAATGAACGCGAAAACCCTACCACATGAATGACTCCCCCTGCCACCTCCTTTCTGGGATCAATGCTCGCGTCCTACCCTCGAAGATATGGAATAACAGCCCGCCCACCGCAACCCGCAACTGCGCTGGGCCTCTGTAACGCCATGCGCAGGTCGACTGCTCACCTGCGCGGCATATCCGCCACCGCGCGCAGCCGATTGAACTCATCGTCCCCGATCTCCAGCGTTGCTTCGACAATGCACTTTTCGTGTGTCGGCCAAGTGGGCATAGAGAACTTCGCGCCCCGTATCATCCCGTCCACGACCGCCCATGCTCTCTGACTGTGGAGGATGAGGCCCTTCACCTGCACCACCTGCCCTACGTGAACTTCCCCGACCTGTTCCAGCAGGGAAGCCGACGCATCGATTCTGGCGGCAGCCTCGGCGCGCGCCCTGCGCGCGGTGAGGGACAGTGGTGCGATAGGAAGCAGCCGTTGAGGAATGATGTTGCCCTCCGAGTCGAGCCCGATCTGCACCGTAACCCCGGCTATCTCGGTGTCTTCGTCGTAAGCGCTCTGGGTGATCTTGACACCCTCGAGAAAGCCAGTAGTCTCGATGGCGATCGCAATCTTGGTCACCCTGAAAAGGTTCACCTGCGATTCTCTGGCGACCTGCATGCCCCGAAGGTTTTCGGCCAGGTCAGCGAGCGCACCGTACTTGGCGGCCAGCAAAGCCGTCAGCTTCTTCTCGACGGCGGTCACTACGTTCGCCGCGGGCAGCCCAGTGCCGGTTCCCTCAACAATGGTGTCCCAATCGAGGGCGGGTGCGCCTATGGCGCGATCCGGCTCTTCGATGACGGACACCCCCTTCGCCGTGAACGTATGCACCCTCTGAGTCTCTACACTGGCGCAGCCAGCGCAGAGCAGACCAAGCAACGCCATCCCTCCGATTAACGCGCAAGCATGTATCCTCAACTCTGGCCTCCCCAGCAGGGCGTGATGAAATGTCCTTCGGAACCAGTCCCTTCCGCTTCTGCTCCACCCGGCGGCCACGGCCTCACTGATGCGCCTGTTTGGCTGCTCGGTCCTAAACTCAGCCGATATCCGCCTCTTGAACACACAGGAATGTGGCTACCCCCCCCCTGATGTACTCCACGGGCGTCTATTTCTCTCACCCTACACAATCGGCAACCCCATCTCAAACAAAAAACGACACCCCGAAAAGTGTCTTAGCCGCGTCCGGCGCTTCAGCACCCGGCGCGCGTGGGGCAATTACCTGAGTCACGCCTGCTGTTACTGCCGGCTTTCGAAACCGGATGCGGAACAACTGCCCGTGGGGCACGCTGTTACACGGTCCCCCGGACCCGCCGAAGTCGGCGGGGGTCGGCCGGCAGGATCCCCTAAACCTGTGCAACTACCCTTATGCGCGCGCTGCAAGCGTACATTGAGCATTTGAGCCTGTCAAGTCTCTTTTTCGGCGCTGAGGCGATGTGCCGGGACGCTCTCGAGCCCGGCGCGTCCGTTCGATGAGGTGGATCGGCAGCGGTAGAATCGGCAGCGCAAAACATTGACCTGCCGCGGTCGCACTGTCACAATGGTGGCCGCTTCACTCATGGCACTGGGCAAGTCCTCGGGACTGCGCCTGAAAGCTGCACTGCAATTTGGAGTCGAGATGAGCACGCAAAAGATGATGGATCGCGTCTGGCTGTGGGGAATGAAGGTCAATGCACTCCAGGCAGGAGGCAGCTATGCGAAGCTCGGCCTCGGACGGTCGACCATGACCGTGGAGGACGCCATCCAGAGGACGGGCGTCCGAAATGTCATTATGGCCGGGGGGCTGCCCATAGACCGGACATCGCTTGAGGCCATGCCATCCGCGGAGAGGATTATCTGCAAGTCCGCCGTTCACAGGCCCGGGGACGACGGGTCGGTCTTGGACTTCGAGCGATTCATGGCCGCCTTCCGCGGGGCAAAAGAGCTCGCCGCCACCGACACCAGGATCGAAGCTTTCCACACCGACGACTTCAGCACCGGCAGCATCGCGACCGGCGTCAAACCCGAGGACATCGCGCGGATACAGTTCGCGAACACGGTGGAAGCCCCGCAACTGGCGCTGGGCGCCACCATCTACACGTTAAGCCTGGAATACCCGGAGCTTCCGGCGCTGCTGCCGTATTTCGCGTATTTCCTGGTACCCCTGTGGCACTCCGATCAGATCGATGCCGTGCCGGCGGACCTGGATCGTTTGGCGGGTCTGAGCGGTGGGAAGCCGATGTTGCTGTGCCTTTACCTATACGATTTTGGGAACGAAAATCCGGTCTCCCGCGAGCTGATGCAGCGCCATCTTGACCTGGCGGAAAGGCTTGTGGCGGAGCAGAAGGTCACGGGTCTGTGCATGGTCGGCACATGCATGATGGACCTGGACTGGGAGGCCAACCGGTGTTTCTACGACTGGCTCGAGCGCGTGGGCGATCAGGCGGTCTGACCCTGGGGCTGCGTCGAATCCCGCAGCTTGGAGACGCGAGAAGAAATGAAGATTGACCACCTGATATTCCTGATCCACTCCGGCGCGTTCGAGTCGGTTCCGCCGGACATCGTTCGCAAGCGCAACCTGGCAGTCTACGTCGAGCTGGAGAAGCAGGTGAAGCAGAGGTGGCTCGACGCGCTCGGCTGCCAGGAGAAGTCGGTCCTGTTCCTCCAGCTCTGTGGACCACTCGGCCTGTTGGAGGCGGCCCGGGAGAAGCTGGGTGAGCCGAACGCCTGCTACGTCTACGAGGACCCGCCGGCGAGTGGCGACAGGCGCGAATACCTCCACCTGCTTACGCAATGCATTCGGGATCACATGGCGAAGTTCGACCTCGAGTTCGATCTCGA